>CAZQOI010000240.1:0-1599 GCA_964594905.1 uncultured Granulosicoccaceae bacterium | reverse complement strand
ATGGAAATAGACATAGACGAGGCATGCAACAGCATACTCGCCCGACGCCAACCTGCCGCCAGCGACTTGCGACTGATAGTGACGGTCATCAAAGTCATTACGGATCTTGAAAGAATCGGTGATGAAGCAGAGAAGCTTGGGCGCTTCGCGGTTGATCTGGCAAGTTCGACAGAGCTACCTGCGTATCGCAAGGAGCTACGACATCTGGGTGAGCTTGTCGAATCGATGTTGAACGATGCGCTGCATTGTTTCGCGCGCATGGATGTCGATGCAGCACTGCGCACAGCTGCACGCGATGATGACATTAACGCCGAGTATGAGACGCTGTCACGACTGTTGATCACCCATGTAATGGAAGACCCACGCCAGGTGACCAATGTCTTCAATATAACCTGGTGCGCAAGAGCACTTGAGCGAATTGCTGATCACTCAGTGAACATTTGCGAATACGTGGTCTTTCTGGTCAAGGGCAAAGACATTCGCCATACCCAGTTACAGGACATCAACAAGTCACTGTAGTTGTTAAAGCGGTTCCCGCTTACAGGCCAATCACCAAGGGCGTGATTTTCGCGTCCGATATCTGTAGTGCGGAACCTGTTTGCACCCCAAGGTCATTGCTGGCTTGCATAACGGTGACTTGATCGTGCGTCAGAAACCATTCGTTCTCAGTCAATGCCTGATTAGCTTGCGATAGTTTAAGATCGCGTTGCAATGATGATCGTAATGCAACTGAACCATCACTCAGCGACCGTTCAAACACGACCTTCATCTGCAACAAACGTCCATCAAGAAAGCGATAACGGATGTTGTCAATCGGAGAACCGGCATACATCAACTTCTGCGGCGAAAGATCAAAGGTACAATCCTCAATCATCGATGCTTTTCGTGAATTCACAAGACCTGTCTTGCTTGCCTGGCATTGTGGTTGGCCGAATTTTTCAGTGGCACTTGTCAAAACGTCATCACGTCGATCTCTGATCGAGCTCGACTCAAAGAGCACTCGCCCTTCGTTCTCGGACAGTAATACGTTGATAGCTGAGTCGCTGGTATCAGGGGGCGCACTTTGGCTTTGGCTATTGGTTGCACACCCGGCCACTGCCAGACACAAGCCCATCAAACCGACAGTCGCCCATTTAGCCGACGATAATCGCGCAGAACGGTAGCGATCAGTATCTTTTGAGCGCGGAGTGAATAACTGCTTCATATGATTGTCTCCCTGCACCCTTTCAGCTGTTAAATCTTTCGCGCCGTGACCATACTATCCAGGCGAGAAACAAGGTTAGGATTGGTAGCATCGCACTCAGACTACCGCTACCACCGCTATCTCCAGAAGCCGAGCCCCCGGAAGTCGAACCCCCTATTGGGGGATCCACCCGACCTGCTTCAGCTTGAGTATTGCCGGTAGCACCTGAAACACCAGTCGCATCAGGATTTTCAAAGTCTGAAATTCCGGTAATTTCACTGATCCAGGTATTGTAAAATGACACACGTGAGTAGACACCGTAGAAATTCGGTTGTGCACAGCCGCGTCCAAAGCTCACCACCCCAGCCTGACGAAATTCACCATTTTGAGTAATCATCAATGGACCACCACTATCG
>CAZQOI010000239.1:0-1601 GCA_964594905.1 uncultured Granulosicoccaceae bacterium | reverse complement strand
TTCTGGATTCCTCAGATACAGAATCGGTATATGTTGAAATAGAAAATCCAGAAGACACGTTAGCTCTTTCAGATACCATATCGCAAGTTCTGGCACCCGATGCAAGATCAATCGACAATACAAAATCAGACCCCTTACTATTTCAACGTAACGACTCCAACGATAATAGCTGTGCAGTTTCCTATGATCAGTACTGCGACCATGTGCCTGGCATTCATTTCGTGTGTAGTACGAATATGTTTGCCAGTAGAAAAATACAGCCACGTGGCATCCTTACTGATATCGCTCAGATTACAGGGAACATGGTTTTAAGCAGTACTGATGCGATGTGCGTGACGGCTTTATCTGCACAAATTCTATGTCATGTAGCGGATACAATTTGTGAGGCGACAAATGGAGAGGAACAAACTCCCGTTCAAATCGACCGTCCTAGACTCACTGATAAAAGAAACACCGCTTGTCGGAGTAGAAACTGTGCGCAATCCTGGGGCGATCCGCACATCATAACCTGGGATGGTTTGGCCTACGATTTTCAGTCTGTTGGGGAGTTTGTCTTAACCACATCGAATGATGGAAGGTTTGATGTGCAAGTGCGCCAGACGCCTTTCGGTCGATCCCGTACGGCCAGTGTTAACTCAGGTATTGCAGTTAACGTTATGGGAGATAGCGTATCTGTGGTGCGAGAATTTGCTGATGATCGAACTGCTACGCTCTACATTAACAACAATCAGATTGACTTCTCGTCAGGATTTGAAACCACCTTGCCACAGGGTGGCATGGTTGAGTTCTCCGAAGGTACGTTTCGTTTAACATGGCCATTGGTGGATGGACCTGAAGTCTACATTAGCCTGGGTTCTGCTATTGATTTGACGCTTGTTAGTGATGAATCTATGAGCTACACGGGCTTGTTGGGCACACTGGATGGTATCTCCGAAAACGATGTTCAACTGCCTTCAGGTATTGAACTTTCTTTCCCACTCGATATTGCTCGACTATACGGTGAGTTTGCAGATAGTTGGCGAGTATCAGAGGACAATAGCCTTTTTACTTATATTGAAGGTCAAAGTACCGAATCATTCACTGATAGAGATTTTCCCAGATTTATTGACCGCATAGAAAATTATCCTGAAGCTGCTCAAGCGTTGGCGCGGGCAGCTTGTGAATCTGTCGGTGACCAGGGTTTGTCAGTGCTTGAAGCCTGTATGTATGATGTTCTGGTGACTAATGAGATCGGATTTATTGAAAGCTATACGACTGAGCGAGCTGTTGAACAGCAGGCATCCCTCGCGGGAGGTATATTTTTTACTGGCTCGGATCCGACTGAAATTATTAGAACCGCCTGGCAACAGCATGATGGTCTTTAAGTTACACAAAGCAACCCATTGGGTGTTATCGAACTGACGTGCGAGCCGGAGAGACATGGCGCTATTTGCGAGTACGATGACTCGACTATCCCGGACGCAGTTGATTTTGGCTGGGGCCCAGCTCCGGATGCGTTGATTATAGGCTTGAGTAAGCGCTCCAATCTTTGCGAGACCCCAGGTTCTTGTCGCGCTTACGCTGATTTTTCCTATTTCCAGACCTTTCTGAATATTCCATCG
>CAZQOI010000238.1:0-1617 GCA_964594905.1 uncultured Granulosicoccaceae bacterium | reverse complement strand
ATAGATCTCGAACAGGGTGTTGTAACAGAAACTCTTGAGACAGACGACGAGCCAGCAGATGTCGTATTTGCTGGTTTTCCTCAGCGAGCATTTGTGTCTGCTTCACAAGTTAACAGAATTAACGTTTTCAATCCGAATGCACTGAACAGTTCGCCCGCCACTATCACAATTTCAGGCGAAGACCCTCGTATGCTCGCGGTTAGCCCTGATAACAGGACTGTGTATGCTGCAATTTTTGAATCCGGAAACGGAACTACTGCGCTTGCGGGTGGAAAGAGTCTTCCCCGTATCGATGATGTAGTCGCTAACCCTTTAGGTCCGTATAACGGGAATCATATTATTCCAAACAACGGCGCCACATTTAATCCACCTCTTAATCCGAATAACCCGAGTCCACCTCCGGTTTCCATCATTGTTAAGAAGCAACAGAATGGCCAGTGGTGGGATGATAATGGCACTGACTGGAGTCAATTTGTGACTGGTCAGTTCGCGAATCTGGCTGACAGAGTGCAGGGATGGGACTTACCGGACCGCGATATAGCAGTAATCGACACTGATACATTGAGTGTCAACTATGAAACTGGGCTGATGAATATGGTCATGGCTATAGCTGTCAACCCGGTTAGTGGTGCAGTATCAGTCGTTGGTACCGAGGCGACGAACGAAATACGATTTGCACCACTTTTAAATGGCAAATTTGTTCGATCAAAATATGCTTTAGTCGATCAATTTGGAGGCAGAAACCTGGTTGATCTGAATCCACATTTGAATTACAGCCAATCAACGGTCAGTCAAAGTATTCGAAATCAATCAATCGGGGACCCCAGAAGTATAGTATGGCGTAACAATGGAGCTCAGGCGCTGGTAGCGGGTATGGGTTCTAATAATGTACTGGTAATCAATCAAAATGGTAGCGTGAACAGACGGATAGAAGTAGGGCAAGGGCCTACCGGGCTGGCTATTAGTGAGGTTCTGAACAGGGCATTTGTTTTGAATCGTTTTGATGCATCCATTTCGGTGATCGATTTGAACAGAAATGCCGTAGTCCATACCACGAGCTATTTCGATCCGACTCCTGATGTGATTGTTGAAGGTCGCCCGTTTTTGTACGACACACATATGACTTCAGGATTGGGGCAAGCGTCATGCGCATCGTGTCATGTGGACGCTCGTACCGATCGTTTGGCTTGGGATCTGGGGGATCCCGCGGGTGAAATGGTTACTCGCAGGGATACAAATGGCCAGGTTTGGCAATTTCACCCGATGAAGGGGCCGATGAAAACACAGACCTTGCAGGATATCATTGGTAGCCCTTCGCTCCATCATCGTGGCGATAAGGATGATATTTTCGGATTTGCCGATACGTTTAGAGATCTTCAGGGAGATGATTTCGCGATGGATAGCTTCAGTATGAGCAAGCTCGAGGCGTACCTGGATACCATTCACTATCCACCGAATCCTAACCGGAATATTGACAATAGTTTCTCTACCAGAGTTGAAATTCAAGGCCCGAATAGCGGTATACAAAGAATTGGCAACGCAGCGGCCGGCTTCCAGCATATGCTGGCCACAAGACAATGTATTTTCTGTAAAATGGGAGCGACGCAACAAAGACTT
>CAZQOI010000237.1:0-1617 GCA_964594905.1 uncultured Granulosicoccaceae bacterium | reverse complement strand
CACTGACGACTGTAGCTGTGAAAAGTTAGTTACCTTATTTATCAAGCGGCCCACTCATATGTTTAGACCTGTCAAGTGTTTGATTTGAATTAATTTCCATCGTTTGTGTATCAAGCCCTTTAAGTAACACTGGAATAACTCTTTCGACTGTTGAACACTCTCATATTCGTGGGTTGGTTACCGACAGTTCATCGCTTCGTCGCGGAGTTACCCGTCTCTAGGATCGAGGGTCGCCAATTGGCGCCTCTATAGTGGGCTCTGGGGTTTTCCTCAGCTTTATCCCAGTGCTACTCAAAGAGCTCGATATCTATTTATTCATTTAAGTTTCTTGTTCCCTTATGGTTCGTTGATTCATGCAGGTTGCAGTTCGCGACGTGCTTGCTCGACCACCGCCCAGATAAAACCACACAGTTCACGAGCCACAGCAGTGACCACTTTGCATTTACTGATACCACGCTCGCTTAATGCACGGTAGCGTGCATTGAGCCGTTTCTGTGCCTTCCATGCGATGCCCTGCACCTGCGCACTCGTGTTTTGCGCTCGCTGTTGGATCTCACGTGATTTGCGAGCATTGAATCGGTAGCACCAGGCTGATTCGATCAGTAATCGCCTCACATGGCCGTTGCCGGTTTTGGTGATCCCGCCCTGATGACGACTTTCACCACTACTGTGTTCGCTTGGTACGAGTCCCAGAAACGCCATCAGCTGTGTGGGCTTTGTAAAACGACTCAGATCTCCCAACTCAGCAACAATACCCATCGCTGTCACCAGGTTGATACCGCGCATTGCCATCAACGCCTCCACAATCGGCTCCAGTGACCAACCGGCTTTGGCACGATTCATCTGTGCCTCTATCGCTTGTATCTGATCCCCATATCGTCTTACTGCATCAATGTATTCTTTCAGCGCAAATTGCTGGTGAACACTCGGCATTTGTAGCGCTTCAAGCCAGTTCCAAAATCCCTGTGTCCAGTTCTTCTTACCACCTGTCCAACGTTGTGAATGACGCAGCAAGAAGGCCAATAACTGTTGACGTACTTTTCTCTGGGAGGTTTTGAAATCATCTCGAGTTCGGACTAAATCCCTTATCGCCTCCTGCTCAGCGTCTGGAACCCACACTGGTGTCAGTTCCCCTGCACGCAACAGCTCAGCCAGACGTAAGCTATCTCGCCGATCTGTCTTGACTCTATCCGATGCTCGCTTCGGGATCAGCGTCGGTGCTACCACCTGACACTTATGTCCACTCGCTATGATCTGGTGATAGAGCCCGTAGCCACAAGGGCCTGCTTCGTAGCAAAACTCCATCACCTCGCCATCGGGACTGAGCTTGTTGATCATCGAACTCACCGCCGCTGATGTGTGATTTATTCCTCCGTAATGACGCGCTTTTGATCGACCCGCATCCGCTATTGATACCTCGATACTCACCTGGTGAACATCAAGACCAACATACTTGTTAAACTGTTCCACGACCTGTCCTCTTCAATTTGGCTCTGTTGTTTGGGATTCCATCTTCAACAATAACCCAAGGCTTTGAAGATGGGCAGGTCTCTACATAATGTCTAGTCTGCGGCCTACCGTCAGCATAGAATTTAGAAGGCAGTTCATGATCAAGTT
>CAZQOI010000236.1:0-1672 GCA_964594905.1 uncultured Granulosicoccaceae bacterium | reverse complement strand
ATAGCGCTTAGTGATAGCAAGCCCATCGTACAAAAATGTGAATATCGCTTCGATGCTGGATTAATATACTTCATTGAGATTCCTTATATTTAACCGCGATGCAATTGGAGGCTCGTTAGAAAGGTTAAGGAGCTTAAGTTCAGCGAGCTAACGAGACTGCTCTAATTTAATTTATCCTCATGAAAAGCACATGCCACTATTACCAGAATTTGGGTTTGATTTAGATGTACAGAACTCGAATTTGTAATGCCTTAATTTTTAAACAGTAAATTTAGATTACGATTTTTCGTACAGATGGTGAGCTTATACAAACTTGGTGTCAGTCGCGAAAAAGTGCGCAAGAAGCGTTGATATTTTGACGCTTTTTTTTTTGTGGTGGAGAATGAAGGTTCGAAAATTTGAGATAAATCTGAATGCATAGCGGTATCGCTGGATACCGTGCCTGAGCTTATTAAGGCATAGGGTTATGAAGTTATCAGGTCGTCAAGTGATCAGGTCGTCAAGTGATCAGGAGTTAGTACATTGAACACGTGCTCGACAGCAGGAAAGGTGGGTGGGCGGTACTGCAGCAATCAATAACCAAAAAAAAGGGGCGATAAACGCCCCTCTACCAAAACCTCCAATTGGCACAATTTGGTTTAACGTGCTTGGTAAACTCGCACATAGTCAATTTCTAATGCTGGGTTGCCCCAGGTGTTTATATCGTTGTCGGTTGGAAAACGATCACCGCCAGTGCCTCTGCCGGTACCGCCAGAGTTTGTTGGCAAGTTCGTCCAAATGCCACCAACGGCCATATTCATGATGATATACAGCTCCTCATGATCAACTGCACTGTTCCAGACTTCGCTTACTTGCTGACCATCTATCAGGAAGCGAATGTGTCCAGGTTTCCACTCCGCAGCATAAACGTGGTAGTCCTCACTGTAGTGGGTGCCGGTAAAAATTTGCCCTTCTGGTTGTGGCTTGACTGAATGAGGTGTGCCGCCAACGCCTTCGCTAACACCGGTAAAATAGTGGAAGGAGTTATACACATACCACGGTGCATGACCCAGATTTTCCATGATGTCTATTTCGGTTTTTTGCGTGCCTTCCCATTCGCGTCGCTGATGATGCAGCCAGAAAGCCGGAAAGGTGCCCAAGTGATTTGGAATCTTGATTCTCGCTTCAAAGTAGCCGTATTTCTGAGTGAACTTGTCATAGGTGGAAATTACGCCAGAGAGAAACGGTTGCTGAACAGAGATCGTCGAGAGTGGTCCGTAGCTCTTGGTGCCATTATTGTTCTTCAATGGATTACGCGTTGAGCGTATGGCCAGACGATTCCCATCGAACTGAAACGGGTTATAAACACTGGCAATTTTATCCAGGTGCTCTTGATCTTCTGAATAGATGTTGACGTAGAACTGTGCTTCGCCGTTGATCACTCGGTATTCGTAACGGTCACCATTATGTGAACCATCCCAGCGCAGCTGAGTATTCCAACGAGCTCGATTAAGCGAACCGCTGTTAAATTCGTCGCTGAAGGTCAATTCATAACCGTCTTTATGTGAGTCGCCGTAATTCCAAGTTGCGGGGTCGATCAAGCCATTGTCATTGGCAGGTGCTGATGGAATTGAATCAGGTTGAGGTGGTGGTGGTGCCACCGTGCTGTTTGATACGCCTTCGGTGACATTAA
>CAZQOI010000235.1:0-1678 GCA_964594905.1 uncultured Granulosicoccaceae bacterium | reverse complement strand
TCCAGGTAAACGACTGCGCCACCACTTGCAAATCAGTCTCATCATCAACACTGGCGAAGGCGGCAGTGGGCATGATGAAAAGCAGAAACAGAAGCAGGACTGCATGGTTGTGATTGAGTAGCGCTGGACGGTAGAAAAGCACGTTCACAATGAAATCGAATGAAAAATACAGGCAAAACAAAGGCTCCAGTTAGGAGCCTTTGGGATTGGATGCATTCTAATAATAAGCTAAATCAAACTTGATAAACCATGATTCAATCATGACTAAAATAGCGCACTGTAGTTAGAGAACGCAGCTGGTGCTGTACGAGGTTTCAACGCGACCTTGCAAAGTGTTGTACAACAACTCTGCATCCCCTGCGCCTTTACTCGCAATTGCGCCAGCCATATCACCTCGAAGATCACTAATGAGATCGGTGTGAACCGCGCTGTCGCATCCTCGGTAGTTGAGCATTGCATGCAAAAACTCGCCTTCACCAACGGCGAGATCACGCTCGATCGATGGATAAGTTTGCTGGATAAACGCCGCGGTCTGGGCATCACCATTCTTGCAATTTCCTTCAGACGAAATATTCGATGAGTGGGCCGTGGTTCCTAAATCCCATGTAACGTTACTAATGATTGCCAGTAATCTGTTGTTCTCCGAATCGCCAGAGAAAAGCAGAGCACCTATTCCACATTCAGCATAGACATCGGCAAATTCCCGACTGTGGACTGGCGTTGTTGTCAGCATACCAAGCGCAACAACTGTTGCAGCAACCGATTTGATAAGTTTCATGATTAAATTCCTTTGAAATGAACAAGTCAGAGATCGTTAATATCAGAAGACCAATAATGGGTTAGGTCATGTTTGATGCAACACACTTTATAACGACATTGCATTAGTACTCAAAGCACTAGACAAACATGCAAAAACAAAAAACCGCGAAAAATTTACCACAAAAGAAACACTGCGTGAATAACCACAATGTGTAATAAAACGAGAGGAGCAATAAAGCAGGAGGTGAAATAAAACAAATATAGTGAGGGCGATGTGCTAATCACATCGCCCCCGGTAAACTAGAAGGAGTGCTTAGTTAAGGTCGTAGCGCACACCAAAAGTCAGGTATATTTCATCAACAAGTTCAGCGCCTGCATACCAGTTGCCGAAAGCCAGGTCACCAACAACACCACCACCCAATGCGATCTCAGTATTGTTGGTGCCGAAATCAACAATATGTATTCCCGCAGAGCCATACCAGGCCAGATCAGTCGTGGACAACTGATCACCACTGATCAGCCCTTCAATGGCTATTTCGGTAGCATCGATATCACAAAAATCATCGGCAAAACCACCAAGCCCAAGTCCGAACGGGTCAAAGATCTCATCGAAGTCGTCATTACAACCGCTCAGCTCAAGGGTGGCTGAGTGGAATGATCCTTTGACTGCAAAATCGGTGTTATCAAGCAATTCAACGCCACGCAATTGGTAGAACGCGCCAACGCCAAAGGCGATTCCGCCAAAATCGTTAAAGTCGGCTTGACCGATGTCACCAAAGAGAACCAGATCGGGAGATAGCTTGTAATTAATACGGGCTCCGAAAAATGTGACATCGCCACCCAGGTTCGCCGCGCCTTCGACGGAGAAGCCGGCCAGATTGTCTAAATTAGCGGTGCGTCCATTACCTGGACCAAACAG
>CAZQOI010000234.1:0-1753 GCA_964594905.1 uncultured Granulosicoccaceae bacterium | reverse complement strand
GCTTTTTCAGCAGTACCACCAATGCCAATACCAAGCATGCCTGGCGGACACCAGCCTGCACCCATGGTCGGCACGGTTTTAACCACCCAGTCAACGATGCTGTCGCTTGGGTTCAGCATGGCAAGTTTCGATTTATTTTCCGAGCCACCGCCTTTGGCGGCAATATCGACATGGACTTCGTTACCTTCGACAATGTCGATGTGAATAACGGCAGGTGTGTTGTCGCCGCTGTTTTTACGTGACCCGGCCGGGTCATTGAGAATGGATGCACGCAGCTTGTTGTCGGGCATCATATAGGCACGCCGCACGCCTTCGTTGATCATGCCGTGCAAATCCATGCTGCCTTCCCATTGCACTTGCATACCAACTCGCACAAACACGGTGACAATGCCGGTGTCCTGACAAATTGGGCGTTTGCCTTCTGCACACATGCGCGAATTGATCAGAATCTGAGACATGGCATCTTTGGCGGCCTGCGATTCTTCGCGTTCCCACGCCGCATGGACTGCATCAATATAGTCTTTTGGGTGGTAATAAGAGATGAATTGCAGCGCATCTGCCACGCTGTCAATCACGTCGTCTTGCTTGATTATGGTCATGTCGGAACCTTTGCTGTTGTCGGCAAGCCTGAGCTTTGTTTACACAGACATGGTTACACTGGGATGTCTGTGCTGATCATACTGTACTGATCGGGAAGTCGCTCAGCTCTTGCTGGGCGGTATCAACACACCGTTACGGGTAAGGTAGTTGTTCTCACCCTGTATCCATTCGCTGTCAAAACCCTGAGAGCCCTGTTTGAAGCTGTCGGTGCAGCCAGGTTTCATCCAGTCGTGCAATTCTACAATCAGCGAGCCAACACGGTCGAGCCAGGCTGCGCTGCTTTGAAACACTTCCAATTCCGCACCCTCGATGTCCATTTTGAGCAGATCAACATAGTCGAGATTAAAACGGTCCATTAATGTGTCCACTGTGACAGCTTCCACTTCGCTCACGGCATGCCCATCCATAGCAGCTTCCGCGTTGGCATCGCCAGTCATAAATCCCCAGTTGCCAACGCCGACATCGCGAACTTCAATGGTGCCGGTTTTATCCCACAGCGCAGCATGAACCGGCGTGATGTTGGGATAGGGTGCCACGTTTTTCGATAGCAGTTCGAAATTATTGCGTTCCGCTTCAATGGCGATTACGCGCACGCCGGGAAAACGATGGGTAAACCAGATAGCGGCAAGTCCGATATTCGCACCTGCATCGATAACGGTTGCCAGTTCTGAGGCCGTGTCGAACTGATATTCCTTTCTTCTTAATATCTGTTTTATCACCCAGATATCTGATGAAGGGAGTCGCAAGGTCACGGGGTGTTTCCAATCGGGAAGTTCCACACTATGCTCACGCACATGGCCATTGCGCCAATCTTTGTAAACCCCAATAGTGGCGAATAAACCAATCGTTCGCCAATACATTCTAAGTGATCGGTACAGCCTCTTCACAAATAGCCCGCCGTGTCTGTTTTTATAGGTTTCTGTCGTCTGATGCATTCAGATTGAAGTCGCACTAATTTGCGTTTCCAATGTGAGAGTTTCAAGTAACGTTTCAGGGGTTTGGGTTTCTTGGTCAGTCTTGCAGCCTCAAGCGTTGAACCGATGCTGTGAGGAGGGTGTTGAACCAGCACCGGGCTCCGATTGGCCACCTTGCCAAAGAAACCGCTGCGGGGCTGTCGCCTATGATGGACCGCCACGTCCCAGGCAACGTTAGG
>CAZQOI010000233.1:0-1770 GCA_964594905.1 uncultured Granulosicoccaceae bacterium | reverse complement strand
TATACTGTACGCTGAACCGGGACAGGCAGGACTCAACTTCCGGATGTAGTGGACTAGACATTACCCAAGTGTACATTCCGCAGGAATTCAAAACCAACCTTTGAACTGACAATGGCTCCCTCTGGTAGCGATCAATCGCAATCCCGACAAAATATTGAACACTTGGAGATTATTCGACCGGATGATTTTCATGTGCATTTTCGTGATGAAGCGCTTATGCGGGCCGTGATTCCGGCTACCGCTCGCGACTTTGCTCGCGCACTGGTAATGCCCAACCTGGTGCCTCCAGTGGTCACGACCGCACAAGCCATTGCTTACAGGGAGCGTATTCTCAGCGCTGCTGCCGGCAGTGATTTTGAACCACTCATGACTCTCTATCTGACAGATTCAAGTGATCCGGCAGATGTGCGTCAGGCTATTGAGCAGAACGTTATCCGGGCAGTCAAACTATATCCTGCCGGTGCCACCACCAATTCTGATTCTGGTGTTACCGACATAAAGCATGTTTTGCCTGTGCTTGAAGTGCTGGCGGAGCTTGGTGTGCCTATGTGCGTACATGGCGAGGTGACTGATGCTGACATCGACATATTTGACAGGGAAGCTGTTTTTATTGATCGTGTATTGCAGCCCTTACGTAAGGGGCTTCCCGAACTTCGAATCATTATGGAACATGTAACAACTAAAGACGGCGTGCAGTTTGTACGAAGTCAGGAGTCGGGAGTAGCCTGTACCATTACGCCACATCATTTGATGCTGAATCGCAATCATTTACTGGCAGGCGGCATTCGGCCGCATTATTATTGTTTGCCTATTGTAAAGCGTGAAGAACATCGCCTGGCATTGCGTGAAGCTGCAACCAGTGGCGACAAACGTTTCTTTCTGGGCACTGATAGCGCTCCGCATTCGCGTGATGCTAAAGAAAGTGCTTGTGGTTGTGCCGGTGTGTTTAATTCGATCAATACACTAGCCTGTCTGGCACAGGTTTTTGAAGAGGAAAACGCTCTGGAAAATCTGCAAGCCTTTACCTCTTTGCATGGTGCTCAATTTTACAAATTGCCGGTAAACCAATCGACTGTCACGTTGAAACGCTATAACAAGCCACAGGTATTCGAACGTGAACTCAAGGTAGATGATCAGGCTTTTGGCGAATCTATTGTTGTATTTGATCCGGGCCAGGATATATTTTGGTCTATTGAGTAATGATGCTTTTGCATATATCGTTTTTAGTGAAAATAAGATCGCACCTGTTGTGCGAAATTTAAACAAATATCAAAACCCGAATCCATGAACAATCCTGTCCTAACTGACTCAGCAGCCAGATCCGAAGTAGCGCGACTGACTGCACGTATGTTGCTCGAAATCAAAGCAGTACATTTGGGCGGTGATAAACCGTTTACATTTACCTCAGGGCTTGCCAGTCCGGTTTACACAGACTGCAGGAAAATCATTTCCTACCCGCGGGTGCGCACGGCTTTGATGGATTTTGCTGTTGAGCGTTTAACGCGCGATGCCGGATATGAAGCCTTTGATGCTATTGCTGGTGGCGAAACAGCAGGTATTCCCTTCGCTGCCTGGATAGCTGACAGGCTTGGACTATCCATGCAATACGTCCGCAAAAAGCCCAAAGGGTTTGGTCGTGACGCTCAGATAGAAGGTGATATTTCTGAGGGTCAACGTGTTCTGCTGGTTGAAGATCTGACAACCGATGGCGGCTCAAAACTGCGTTTCGTAGATGCCATTCGCAAAGCAGGTGCTAGCTGCAATCATACG
>CAZQOI010000232.1:0-1817 GCA_964594905.1 uncultured Granulosicoccaceae bacterium | reverse complement strand
AACAGTCAGCGTACACAGCTATTGCACCGCTCAAGTCATGGTCAACTGGATGTCGTCGGTGCATTCAGTGTGCAACAAAGCGACAACGACTATCCGTTTCTTGACAACAATGGCTCACCGCTTAATCCCGATGACGATGTTCGGGAACTGCGCAATAATGCAGATGTGCGCAAAGTGAGCACGATGGGTAAAACAGGTTTTCAATGGTCATCACAAGCGCGCTCTGACTTACTCCTGCAAACAACCAGACGCGATTTGGGCATTCCGGAATTTCGTAACGCGCCGGTCAATCAGGCTGACTTGTTATCAGAAAACCTGCGAATGCAGTTTAACCACACAATCGACGGAATTGGCAACTGGAACAGTCGATACAACGCGTATCTGCACACTGATGATTCCGTGTTTGATGATCGTTTAGGCCAAACAGGATTGGGCGCGCAGAATATTGAATCCGATACCCAAACCCAAGGCTTCTCAACTTATTGGGAACACATTGGCGACAGCCGAACAACCAGATTCAGTGCCGAGTTTCGGCAAGAAGCGCAAGATGCCAGAGATTTGTTAGACGACACCTACGACTACCGTGCCGAGCGCCAGAGTGTCAATGTTAACGCACAAAGTGTTGGGTATTTTCAAAACGAAAAGCTACTCATCACAACCGGGTTGGGTGTGCTATCTAATAATGATCAATTCGATCGCATTACTCTGCCCGATAGCGATTCGCGCAGCGCGTTGGTTTTAATTCCCAGTATCGGTGCGCGATATAATTCTTCAGAGCAACTCTCCTTTAGGGCAAACCTTGGACGGTTTTACCGGGAGGCCACTTTTAATGAGTTGTTTGCCAGGCGAGGACTGTTTAACGGCAACAACGACCTCAGAGCCGAAGAAGGTATAAACCTAGATGTTGGGTTTTCATGGCAAGCAAACAAAGCCATAAAAATTGATACGTCGATATTTTCAAGTTGGCGTGATGATCTCATTGCAACGGTACACGATTCTCGCGGTGTTGGACGAACCGTTAATATTGACCAAGCCCAAATTGTTGGGCTGGAATTCAGTGCGAACTGGCAGCTGAATTCAAACTTCTCGTTGCGGGCCAATGCCACCGTACAAGACAGTAGTGGTGCCAGTGATTTTCGACCCTTTGATGGTAAAGAGATACCGGGGGAAGCCAAACAGACTGCCTATGTTCGTCTGCAGCACACACATAAAAACTTTCGCACATTTATAGAAACTGATGGTGCGTGGAATCGGTTTTATGATCGATCCAATTCCTTGCCGGCCGAGGACAGCTTAATACAGAACGTGGGCGTTGACTGGAAGCGTGGTCGATGGTCATTGAATACCGCGCTAACTAACATTACCGATCAGAACGTGGAAGACTTCAATGGTTTTCCCCGTCCTGGTCGGGCCTTTTCACTTTCTTTATCCGTCAACTTATAGTTTGGGAAAAACCCCCTATGAAATTAAGACTTAATCCAGGTCGTCGATCAGGCAATAGCCGCCTTAGCCGTGGAATCGTTATTGCCGGGCTTAGCTTGTTGATGCTTGGCGCGTGTAGTTCATCCGATGATGGTGATAGTGATGGCACTGCTGATGGTGCCGGGGATGCCGACGCTGCTACAGCTTTTGCATTTCTTTCAGGTGCGACGCCATTGTTTGACGCCGGACAAATTGAACGCATTTCAATCGGTGAGACTATCCAAGCATCGGGCACATACCCTGCCACCATGTCAGATATAAGGGTACGCACAGATGGTACAGATGTATATCAGGTGGGTCGTTTGGATATCGAGACAATCACGCGCTTCAGACCA
>CAZQOI010000231.1:0-1820 GCA_964594905.1 uncultured Granulosicoccaceae bacterium | reverse complement strand
TGCCTGTGCAGTTCGAGGTAGATTCGGAATACCTGACGTCGCGATTTCGCGCGCTGCAAAAGGCTCTGCATCCTGATCGCTTTGCTGGGGCTACCGATGTCGAAAAGCGCTGGTCAGTACAAGCGGCGAGTTTTGTTAATGAGGCGTTTCAAACGCTCAATAAACCCATCAAAAGAGCAAGTTACTTGTTAAGTCTGAATGGCATATCCATCGATGAAGAAACGGACACACAGATGTCACCGAGTTTTCTGATGGAACAAATGGAGTTGCGTGAGGCGCTCGAAGACGCACCGCAAAACGACGAGCCTTTTGTCGCGCTCGATAAACTGAGTGGCCAACTCAAAGTCGGTTCTGAACAACAAGCTGCAGCTTTTGGTAATGCCGTGGCTACCAGTGACTGGCAAGCGGGTAGAACCGTAGTACGCCAATGGCAGTTTCTTGATAAATTACAAAAAGAAGTACGAGATGCTGAAGAGCGTCTCGATGTTTATGGTGAGAGGCTTTAGGCGTGGCTTTATTACAAATAGCCGAACCCGGCGAATCGCAAGCCCCTCATCAACACAGACTTGCTGTCGGCATTGATCTTGGTACAACCAACTCTCTAGTAGCAGCGGTCCGCAGTGGTGAGTCACGTGTACTTCCTGATGCTGCTGGGCTCAGTGCCTTGCCATCGGTTGTGCACTACGCCAGTGACGGTACCGTGACCACCGGTATTGAGGCCGAGGCCATCACTGATGATGCCCTGAACACCATACGTTCAGCCAAGCGGCTGATGGGGAAAGGTGCTGATGACCTTGTTGGAAACTGGTTGAACGAACACTACCAGTTCGATACCGAGTCAGGCTCCATACCCTCGTTTAAAACCGCGGCCGGTTCAAAGAGCGCGATTGAAGTCTCCGCCGACATACTCAGAAGTCTCAAGGCTCGCGCAGAAGAAACTCTGGGCGGCGATTTAGTCGGGGCGGTAATAACAGTACCGGCGTATTTCGACGATGCCCAGCGTCAGGCAACCAAGGATGCCGCAGCGTTGACGGGTTTGCAGGTTTTGCGATTGTTGAATGAGCCAACCGCAGCGGCTGTTGCCTATGGACTTGATACGAAAGATGAAGGCACGGTGGCTATTTTCGATCTTGGCGGAGGTACGTTTGATATTTCACTGCTGAAGATGCAGAGAGGTGTGTTTGAAGTATTGGCAACTGCGGGGGATACGGCACTCGGTGGTGATGATATCGACAACCTTCTTGTGTCATGGATTCTTGAACAAGCAAGCGTTACAACTTTGGAAACCGAACAAGGGCGAAGCGATGTCAAAGCCATTGCTCGAGCTGCCAAAGAGGCGCTGTCCAACGCATCCGATACATCAATCGAGTTGGCTATAGAAGGGCATCAATGGCAGGGAAGTTTAAGTCGGGATACATTCAATAGCTTGATAGAACCCTTGGTGCTCCGCACCCTTGCACCTTGTCGCCAAGTGATTCGAGACGCCGAGATCGATCGTGATGATATCAGTGCGGTAGTCATGGTTGGTGGTTCGACGCGCGTACCGTTGGTACGGGATAAAGTCAGCGAGTTTTTCCGCCAAGACGTCCTGACCGACATCGATCCTGACGAAGTGGTAGCCATTGGTGCTGCCATACAGGCAGATGTCCTGGCCGGTAACAAACCAGACAGTGATTTGCTTCTGCTTGACGTAACACCCTTGTCGCTCGGACTTGAAACAATGGGTGGTCTTGTTGAAAAGGTAATTCCGCGCAATACAACGATTCCGATTGCCCGTGGGCAGGAATTTACAACCTACAAGGATGGGCAAACCGCAATGG
>CAZQOI010000230.1:0-1928 GCA_964594905.1 uncultured Granulosicoccaceae bacterium | reverse complement strand
TCACCTTTCAAGGTGTCCACCAGATCAGCCGCCTGAACAGCTGCTACCAAGGTGTTGAAGGTGCCAGCACCTGCTGCTGTATCAACAATATCTTTCTTCATACCACCAGCGAACACTGCTGATGACATAAGCAACGCTGCTGCAATTCCAAATAACTTTTTCATGTTAATGATCCTTTAGTTGATCCTTGAGTAATAAAAATATGTGCGATGTATTTTTTACTGAAGCTGATGGGACCATCAGTTCATGTGCATCGGTTACGTCGCACATTTAGCTACGGATCATGGGGAAATATTACAGACTCAATAGCTAAACAATCAATTGAAAGAAGATAATTTTGGATCACTAAATTCGATTTATATTTTGTCGAAGTATTTAACACTCATTTCTTCAAATAACGTCGATAGCTGCGTTGGTCTTGTAGATTGCAAACGACACAACACAATACGGCTGGGTGCAACAACATCAGATATAGGACGTATAACCAAGGCCTCTCCATCGTAGGTCAGATCACCCGGTGGTCTTGTAACCAGAATCGAATAGCCCAAACCCCGCCCCACCAAACCACGCAGTAGTTCCAGCGAAGATGTACGGTACGCAATGCGAGGCTCCAGTCCCATATTCTTGAACAGCCCCGTGAAGTAATGGCGACTAGGTGTAATGTCGAGTAACACCATCGGTTCATTGACAAGTGCCTTCAGCGATATCTTCTTCCTGCGCACCAAAGGATGGTTAGCGGGTAACAATACATGTGGTCGTGTTTCATAGAGTTGGATTTTGTGTAAATCATCGGGTAGCTCATGGTCATAGACCAGCGCCAACTGCTGCTCACCCTTTCCCAGACTTTCGATCAATTGTTGTTGTGTACCTTCGCTAATTTTCAATTCAACATCTGGATATCTGGCGCCAAGTTCGGCAATCAGACCCGGTAGATAGGTAGGAGCCAGCGACGTAAAACTGCCGAGTCGTAACTCACCACTGATATCGAGCTGTGTGGCATCCGTTGCGCGTTGAAACTCTCGAGCATGTTCAAGGAGGTTTCGTGCCTGCTGAATATGCTCCTGAGCTTGTGCGGTTGGCACCACTCCTTGCGCATGAACCCGAATCAGAAGCTGCACACCCAATTGATCCTCGAGCTTGGCAATCGCCGCCGAAACTGACGGTTGCGAGACATTCAAGGCGTCAGCGGCAGAGACTAAAGACCCGGAATCGACACAGGCAATCAGGTATTCGAGCTGGCGGAGGGTGAAACGAAGCATCTTTACATAGTATTTGATTATGTAGAAAGAAAAAAGAATGTATTTTATTTATTTAGAGTTCTGTCCGAAAATCGGCGCTTACCAACCATTCGTTTACGAACCATTTAAGGAGGTTCTCATGATAAAGACCGGCGAGCAGTACCGGGAATCGATTCGTGATGGACGCGAGGTCTGGATCAATGGTGAGCGTGTTGAAGATGTGCCGACGCACCCGTCATTCAAACCGGTGATCGATGCTCGTGCACGCATCTACGACATGCAGCACGACGCGGCGACGCAGGACATCATGACTTACGAGGATAATGGCGAGCGATTTGGTATCGGCTCCCGCCTTCCCTACGAACAAAAAGATTGGCAAGACAAAAGGAAGGCAGTTGATCATGTCATGCACGATCTTGGCGGCGTTGTTACGCGCATGGGAGATGAGACCGTTGGTGAGATGTGGTCCTTGTGGGACGGCAAAGATATCTTGAATGAGATAGATCCACGTTTCTCTGACAACATAGAGCGCCATATTCACGACGTGATCAAGGCTGATCCGTTTCACGTATCAGCAAACACAGATCCGAAAGGTGATCGCTCCAAAGCACCTCAGGATCAAGACCCGGACATGCTCGTGCACGTGGTTCGCGAAACCGATGCTGGCATTGTTATCCGTGGCGCAAAGTA
>CAZQOI010000229.1:0-1987 GCA_964594905.1 uncultured Granulosicoccaceae bacterium | reverse complement strand
AGCCTGATTTCGAATCAAATTCTGCCGCTTTTGCTTTACGTTGTTCGCGCAACTGCGCTGCGTGTTCAAGGCTTAACTCTGCTGGATCGCCCCCTGTCTGATCATCTGGAATGATGCGATCTCTAGGTGACTGTTTGGACTGTTGGTATGAGGGTTTAGGCAGGCTTTTGAAAGAATACATATAAAAGTCTTCAACTTTCTCACGAGCCCAATCTGTTTTTTTTAGAAACTTCACGCTGGATGAAATGCTTGGATTGATATTGAAGCAATTAATATTCAAATAGGCGAAGAGGAGCTCAAACCCGTAGTGGTCTGATAACTCTGTCAAAAGTTTTTTTAGACCAACGCCGTTAAGCGGATTGTTTTTGTAGTTGATCTCGTCGTTCATCGTAACGTTAATTCCGAATAGCTTGGTCTTCTGGGTAGCGCATAACAATAACGCTGGTCAGTTGGCCGACGTCGCTGAAGATGCTCGTTCCCACCAATATCGTTTGGCCGGTTTCTCACCGGATTCGACATCCTGGTTATTGTCGATGCTCGCTACCTGATTGCCATCAAACAGAATGGTGACGCGACGCGCACGCACTTTTGAGCCCGCTGGACCGCTGGTATAAACGTAGTCCCAACGGTCTGACTGAAATGGCACATTGGCGACAGGTGTACCGATCAGGCTGCTGACTACCTCTCGGCTCATGCCGACAGTGACACGATCGAGTTGAGTCTGACTGATCAAATTGCCTTGCTGGACATTGATCTTGTGGGCTCTGGGCAGCCACGGCGGATCGCCACCGCAGGAAGTCGCCAGCAACGAGGCTAGGAGGCACAGAGCCAGAACTCGGTAAGTACGCATGAAAAAGCCCATGAGAAATTCAAGGTGATTGTCGTATACTTTAGCAACGCCTGCGCTAAGCGTGGATAAATTGTCAAACTAATGGCCGAAAATCTAGCAATCAGTCGGGATTTACGAAACGCGGGCCTCAAGGTCACAGCGCCACGTTTGCGTATTCTTGAGATTCTGGAACAAGCGGGTGAACCCGATCACCTCAGTGCTGAGGACGTCTACAAGATTTTGCTCAAGCAGGACAGCGACGTAGGCCTGGCCACGGTGTATCGCGTGCTCACCCAGTTCGAAGCTGCTGGATTAGTGACCCGGCATCATTTCGATGGTGGTCAAGCGCGCTTCGAACTGGATACCGGCGACAACCATGACCATATCGTCTGTGTGAAATCTGGCAAAGTCGCCGAATTCAAGGACGACGAAATTGAAAAGCGTTTAAAGGAAATTGCTCGTGACTTGGGTTACTCCTTAACCGAACACCGCATCATCTTGTACGGTGTGCATGGCGAGGCAAACAAAGACGACGCCTAAGTCGGGCGGACCTTAGTTAGCTGCCTGATTAACCTTCCTGAGTTACCTTCCAGGATTAGCTTGTTATTGAATCTGCAGATTCGAGCATCTCGGCTGCATGTTGTCGGCTTTTGGCGGTTATCTTTTTGCCACCGAGCATGCGTGCAATTTCATCACGTGTTTCGGTTTTGTTTAACGCCTTAACCCGTGTTTGGGTTTTACCTGCCTTGACTGATTTATGAACCTTGCTGTGTTGATGCGCAAGCGCTGCAACCTGGGGCAGGTGGGTCACGGTCAACACTTGTGCGTGTTCGCCAACACTGCGTAACAAGCGTCCAACGTTTTCAGCTACTGCGCCGCCTATACCGGCATCTACTTCGTCAAATATCAGAGTAGGCACTTGGTGTGAATCGATGGTTGCGAGCTGGATGCACAAGCTGATACGTGATAACTCGCCGCCAGAGGCAACACGTCCAAGCTCAGCAGGTTTACTACCGGGGTTAGGACTAACAAGAAACGAGATTGTGTCGATGCCATGTGCCTGACATTTCTCTTTGTCGGTTTTTATATTTACGTCAAACACACCGCCTGTCATGTTCAGCGTTTGCATAGCATCAGTTATTTCAGCAGACAGTTTCT
>CAZQOI010000228.1:0-1988 GCA_964594905.1 uncultured Granulosicoccaceae bacterium | reverse complement strand
AGCGCGCGAAATCGCGACGTCAGGTATTCCGAATCTACCTCGAACTGCACAGGCAGCTCGAACAGCTCAAAATAATTGCGGGTTAAATCGACCTGCATGGTCGTCGAGTCTCATTGATGGGGCTTTGACTAACCTGGCGTGAAGGCAACCAGGTATTGTCAGGATCAGGTGCAAAAACCAGCAGCACAATTTCGGTGTTCCGGGTAAATCAAGTTGTACTAGATTTTGAACGACTCTCCGCACCCACACTCATCCTTTACATTCGGGTTCTTGAACTGGAAGCCTTCGTTCAAACCTTCCTTGGTAAAGTCCAGCTCGGTTCCGTCAAGATAAACCAGACTTTTTTTATCAATAACAACCTTCACATTGTTATCTTCGAAGACTTCATCGTTAGCCGCGACCTCATCAGCAAACTCAAGCACGTAAGCCAAACCCGAACACCCTGTCGTGCGCACCGCAAGACGCAGGCCGATCCCCTTGCCGCGTTTATCAAGATAACCTTTGACGTGCTCAGCTGCACGATCTGTCAGTGTAATACCCATATGCCTTACCCGAGTCAGTTGGCCAGCCCCAATGAGAGACTGACCCTTTGCTTTGGTTTCCGCTTAAGCGTTTCAAGACAAAGCTCGCTAAGAGCTTGCTAAAAGCTCACCGCAAGCGCGCTACTAGCTTGCAGCAGCGTCTGCCGCTACCGCTGGTGACTCACCGCGTTTTGCCTTGATATCAGCAATTGCTGCTGCAATTGCATCTTCCGCCAGCACTGAGCAGTGAATCTTCACAGGTGGTAACGCCAGCTCATCAGCGATGTGCTTGTTCTTGATTTGCTCAACCTCGTCAAGAGTCTTGCCTTTAACCATTTCGGTTACCAGGGACGAAGACGCGATAGCAGAACCGCAACCGTATGTCTTGAACTTGGCATCTTCGATGATGCCTTCGTCACTAACTTTGATTTGCAGACGCATAACGTCACCACACGCTGGTGCGCCGACCATACCAGTACCAACATTTGGATCATCTTTATCGAGGACGCCAACGTTACGCGGGTTCTCGTAGTGATCAAGTACTTTGTCGCTATATGCCATGTTCTTTCTCCGTTACTACGTTAAGTTTGACTAATATTAGGCGCTGATAGCGCCCGTTTAGCGATCCTAGTGATGCGCCCATTCGACTGAATCGAGATCGATACCTTCCTTGTGCATATCCCACAAAGGCGACAACTCACGAAGCTTCTCAACCGCGTTGCGGGTTTTCTCGATGGTGAAATCCACTTCTTCTTCAGTCGTAAATCGACCGATGGTAAATCTGATTGAACTGTGTGCAAGCTCGTCATTTCGTCCAATGGCTCGTAAGACATACGACGGCTCAAGGCTGGCGCTGGTACAAGCTGAACCACTGGACACAGCGATGTCCTTCATTGACATGATCAGGCTCTCGCCTTCAACGAAATTGAAACTGACATTGAGGTTACCCGGGATGCGCTGATCGAGATCGCCATTCAAGTAAATTTCTTCCATGTCACTCAGGCCATTCCACAGACGGTCACGCAATACGCGCATACGCTCGTTTTCAGACGCCATTTCTTCGTGTGCCAGGCGAAAGGATTCACCCATTCCGACAATCTGGTGTGTTGCCAATGTGCCAGAACGCATACCACGCTCATGACCGCCACCATGAATCTGCGCCTCAATGCGGCAACGCGGCTTGCGGCGAACATACAAGGCACCAATGCCCTTGGGGCCATAAACCTTATGAGCACATAGGGACATCAAGTCGACGTTCATCTCATTGACATCGATTTTGACCTTACCCGGGCTCTGTGCGGCATCAACGTGAAAAACAATGCCACGCTCACGCGTGATAGCACCAATGGCAGCAATGTCCTGAATGACGCCAATTTCGTTGTTCACGTGCATGATTGAAACAACGGTTGTATCGTCACGTATAGCCGCTTTGAATGCATCCATATCGAGAAGTCCGTTCTCTTGTGG
>CAZQOI010000227.1:0-1995 GCA_964594905.1 uncultured Granulosicoccaceae bacterium | reverse complement strand
ATTGGACAGGCACTAGCTAGCTACCCAATTTCGACAATATATCCGCAAGCTCAGCATCCCCGCCGGCAGGTGGGCGCCAGTCCAGTTGGGTGACTGCAACCCCTTGTTCCGCCAGCTCTTCAGCAAATCCATCAAGGCCAATGTTAAGCAATTCAAGTTCTTGCTCAAACAGTCCAACCACTTTTTCGACCTGAGATTCTTTATTCAACAATATTCTCCTACGAGCCACATGCTCTGGCACTTTTCAATCGAGCATCGAGCACTAATAGTCGCTAAACTAGTGCGCTCGTGCCGCTCCAACAGTGCTGAATCGAGGCATCCTCTGCGTCGTCATCCACCGGTGACCAGTTTACACCGAAGCTGCTGGTGTAGATGCACCAGAGCAAGCCGACGAGCACTAGATCCAAACCGGAAAACCAGTATGTTGAAGTCAAAACGCGCCTATAAGGGCATGGTTGTAGCCCCTCACCATCTAGCCTCCCAAGCTGGCTTGCGCGTGCTGCAGGATGGGGGTAATGCTGTAGAAGCCATGATTGCTGCGGCAAGCACCATTGCCGTGGCCTACCCACACATGAACGGTCTGGGTGGCGACAACTTCTGGCTAATGCATAGTGCTGGTAAAGCGGTGAGTGGCATTGATGCCTGCGGCGGAGCGGCCGGACTTGCCAACCGGGACTTCTACCAACAACATGGTTGTAGTGCGATCCCTGATCGTGGCCCGCTGGCAGCCTTGACCATGGCAGGTACAGTCAGTGGATGGCAAAAAGCCCATTTGCATAGCCAACAATCGCTTGGCGGTAAGCTTCCCTTGTCGCGATTGCTTGAAGATGCCATTCACTACGCTAAAGAAGGAGTCGCCGTTAGCGATACGGTGGCAAACAACGCTACAGATAAACTTGATCAGTTAAAAGACCAACCGGGGTTTGCCGATCTTTACATGCCACACGGCAATGTGCTCGCGGAAGGTAGCAAGCTTAAACAAAGTTCTATCGCGAACACCTTGGAAACGCTGATCAAAAACGGGCTTGATGATTTCTATCACGGTGAACTGGCCGCATCAATGGCGAAAGATCTTGAAGATGTTGGAAGCCCACTGCGTCTTGATGATTTCAAACGGCACCAGGCACTGACACCAACGCCACTACAGGTAGATGTCGCAGGCCACACCGTGTACAACATGCCACCCCCAACGCAAGGCTTAGCCTCTTTGTTACTGCTTGGGGTTTATGATCGTCTGGGTATCAAGGCAGGTGAAACCATTGACTATGTGCATGCGATTGTTGAAGCAACCAAATGTGCATTCCGGATTCGCGACAGCGAAGTAAGCGACCCTGCATACATGCAACACAGTGCCGAGTCATTTCTCACAAACGAGATAATGGACGAATTGGCTGAAAGAGTTGATATGAAAAAAGCGGCTCCATGGCCAGAGCCTGCACAGCACGGCGATACCGTGTGGTTAGGCGCAATGGATCAATTCGGCAACACCGTCAGCTTTATCCAGAGCGTGTATTGGGAATTCGGCTCTGGTGTCATATTGCCCGATACCGGGATCACCTGGCAGAACCGCGGAACCAGCTTTTCGCTGGATGCACAACATCACAATACCTTGGAACCTTATCGACGACCATTCCATACGATACAACCAGCTCTGGCCGAACTCTCGGACGGTCGCATTCTGTCTTACGGCACTATGGGCGGCGAAGGGCAACCGCAAACTCAAGCAATGCTGTTTACCCGCATTGCCATGAATGACATGCCAGTACAAAAAGCGATAACCGCACCTCGTTGGCTACTGGGTAAAACATGGGGAAGCACCGCAACCAATCTGCGTATGGAAAATCGTTTCGAACCCGCACTCTATGAACAGATGATAGCAATGGGTCACGACGTTGAAGTTGTCGGTGCTTATGAAGAGTTCATGGGTCACGCCGGCGCATTGTTACGCCACAAAGATGGCTTGATTGAAGCAGGCGCTGATCCACGCAGCGATGG
>CAZQOI010000226.1:0-1997 GCA_964594905.1 uncultured Granulosicoccaceae bacterium | reverse complement strand
AATCGTTGCACATATATCCAGTGGAGAGACATCAGCATTGGCTGGCAAGAAAGTACTTATAACAGCTGGTCCTACACGAGAACCGATTGACCCGGTCAGGTATTTGAGTAATCGAAGCTCGGGGAAAATGGGCTATGCAATAGCCAATGCCGCTAGAGATCTTGGCTGTGATGTGACCTTGGTGTCAGGTCCGGTAAATCTTGATACGCCACAGGGTGTCAATCGAATCGATGTGGTCACCGCCAACGATATGCTGGACGTAACTATTGATAATGCATCATCACACGATATTTTCATTTCGGTTGCAGCGGTTGCTGACTATCGTGTTGAAGACATCAGTGAGCAAAAAATCAAGAAAAGCGATGATGACATCGCACTGAATCTAACAAGAAACCCGGACATTCTGAAATCCGTCGCGTCGCTTAAAAACAAACCTTTCTGCGTGGGTTTTGCCGCGGAAACAGAAAACGTCGAACAACATGCCAGAGGCAAACTCAAGAAAAAGAAGCTCGACATGATTGCCGCTAATCATGTTGCCCAGAAAAACAACCCGGTGTTTGGCAGTGACGTTAATGCGCTTGACGTTTATTGGCCAAGTAAAGGACACCAACACATCCCAGCGGCCGCAAAGATTGACGTTGCCCGAACACTATTAGGTATCATTGCTGAGCGATTCGGCGACTCCTGAATTTTTGACCAAGGGTTGCCGAAGGCGTCAATATTCCCTCAGTCAACAGGCAATGGTCCACTAGCGATGAACAGCATCGATTATATTATTCTCGATCCACGGGTTGGCGACACTATCGCCCTGCCAGAATATGCCAGTGATGGTTCAGCGGGCCTTGATCTGCGCGCCTGCATCGATGCCGACACCACTCTTGAACCCGGTGAAACCACACTGCTACCAACCGGGCTTGCAATCCACATCGCTGACCCAGGGTATGCCGGCATCATCCTTCCGCGTTCGGGACTTGGACACAAGCACGGCATTGTGCTTGGCAATCTCGTCGGTCTTATCGATTCCGATTACCAAGGCCAGCTCTATGTATCATGCTGGAACCGGGGTAATTCGTCCTTTTTGATTGAAGTTGGTACGCGGATTGCGCAGCTAGTGATAGTGCCCGTGGCCCAAGTGTCATTTAACCGTGTTGATAGCTTCGCGTCCTCTGAAAGAGGTAGCGGCGGCTTTGGTTCTACCGGCAAAAGCTAATTCAGGAGACCGTACTACATGTCAATCTCACCGGACATCTTTCGCGCCTACGACATTCGCGGCGTTGTAACTACTGATCTAACACCTGAAGTTGTCAAACAAGTGGGTCAGGCCTTTGGCAGTGAGTGTCAAGATCGCGGCATTACTAAGGCGGTAGTCGCTCGGGATGGACGCTTGTCCGGTCCTGATCTCATCGAAGCATTGAGCGCGGGCATTCAATCCGCCGGTGTGGATGTTATTGATATTGGTATGGTCCCGACACCTGTGCTGTATTACGCCACCTTCCACCTTGAAACTGGCACCGGCATCATGGTGACAGGCAGCCACAACCCACCCGAATACAACGGACTGAAGATGGTACTTGATGGTGATGCATTATTCGGCGCTGGCATTAAGGCGCTGTACACCAGAATCAAGGAAGGCCGCCTGAGCGAAGGCGCTGGTGGCAAAAGCTCAGAAGACATACTAGGCAACTACCTTGATCGTGTACTCGGGGATGTCAAACTCGCTCGCCCCATGTCGATTGCCTACGATTGCGGTAACGGCGTTGCTGGTGCAGCTGCCCCACAACTTTTCGATGGTCTTGGTTGTCAGTCCGAATCCTTATTCACCACCGTTGATGGAAACTTCCCGAACCATCATCCGGATCCAGCAAAACTTGAAAACCTCGAAGACTTGATAAAGGTTGTTCGCGACAACAAGCTCGAACTCGGGCTCGCCTTCGACGGCGATGGCGATCGTGTTGGAGTCGTCGATGACAAGGGCAATGTTATCTGGCCAGATCGGC
>CAZQOI010000225.1:0-2014 GCA_964594905.1 uncultured Granulosicoccaceae bacterium | reverse complement strand
GTCACATATTCCGTTGAAGCGGCAAGATAACAAGTACCGCTTTGGACCACTGTTCCGTCAATGGCTCTATCAATATTCAATTGACTGCATTGACGTGGCTTGTCGGATTGTTGTGTTGGCAAGTGTCTGCTTTGGCTGTAACTCATCAACAAATCAGTCAAATCAAAATGGTTATTAAAAAGCAGTTAGAAGAAACGCATGCGGGTGCGCAGCCCCTCCCAACGAACTACACAACTACACCGATAGTGATGCAGTGGTTAGTTGAATCGCAGCGTGAATTAGGGCGACGATCTATTGTTATGCCGCTGGCAGTTCTGACTAAGCTACAGAATGTAATTTACTCATTGCCGACTGTCATGCTAACGAATATTGAGTGGCAGTCCGATGATCAGGATTTGCTGGTGCCGACACTGCCACCAAACAATCCCATAACCTTCAGGCTAACGCTGGATGGTGTCATAAGTCAAAGCAGTATTGACAAGGCAGATGATGTTGATCATGTGCAAGGTCTTCGTCAGTTTGAAGTGTTCATAGCATCTTTGAACAATGCGTTTGGTATCACACAGCCCGATCGTGTTGTTTATCCGTTTGGCGCGGATACTAATAACCGTATTCGGCAGTCCGGGTTGCAATCTGATGCAGAGCCAAAGCCTGCTTTTAATAGCTTTAGCGTAGAGATAAGTATTCCAGAGCAGCATTTGCAACAAGACATATCCTCGCTGGATACCTTGTTGGGCGAGCTAGAGTGATGAATGTGATGATGAAAATTCAGGCATCGCAGCTTCGATCTATATTCCTCCAACGTTTCTATACGCCGATTGGTGTGATCGTTTTTATAATACCGTTGCTGCTGGCAGTAATATTTATACAGGGTAATAGCCGTACTGAACTGATAAAAGCGAAAGAAAGGTTGAAAGCAAATGAAAGACAGACAAAGGTGGCTGCTGATAACACTGCGTTATATCAGCGCTATAAAGTGAACTTTGATTCTTTGATTCAGTCGCAGGCTACGGCGGCAGAGAATCGCTTGTGGTGGCAGCAAAGTATTGATAATGCTTTGTTAAAATTCTCTGATAAAAGACAGAATATATTGGAGGATGCCGATTCCAGCAGTCAGTTTACTCTTGAGCGACGAGAGCAATGGGGCTCCAGTGAAGTTGTCTATGGCGATAACAAATCTACAAGATTTCCATCGGTGTATGTGGCAGAGGCTGAATTCAAGCTGACACTGTCAAATGAAGATCACGGGTTTCAATTGCTGTATGACTTGTTGATCGAAAATCGATTATTGGCACATATTGAGAGCTGCCGGTTTCAACTGATTACTTCACCATCGACTTCACCTCTCGTTTCTCTCGTATGCAATGCTCAGATATTTGATTTCGATTGGCATACGTCGGACAGTTGGGTGCGTAAATCAGATGCCAGAGTCGTAAGATCGCAGCAGCCTCAAAATGATAAGGTGTTTCTACAACAAAACCGTCGCTTACTGGGCCGTCGCTTTCTTAGAAGCGAACCTGTGTTAACGCAAACTGTTTCAAATCCCCTTGTTAACCCTGTAGACAATTCTGATAACAGGAAAATGAAAAATGAACAACCGCTAAATACAGCGAAGATACTGAGCCAGACATATCATCGATCAGAGTCACTCGGATCTCTATTGCCGCTGAATAACGGTCAACGCCCAGATTATTTTTTTGGGCAACGAGTCACACGTATTTGGCATAATCAAATTCGCAAGGAAGGTGTGAAATGACGGTTTTTTCTTGGAAGAAAATTACTCTGCGGCACGAAAGAGGATTTCTTTTACCGCTGACCGTGCTTATGCTAATCACTGTCGGCAGTGGCGCTGTTGTTACTCTATCCACTTCTACTGAAATTTTTGCTAGACACGCTGAGGCACCTCGCTATCTGATTGCCCAGCAGCAATTTCAACAGTTGTATCAGGCTAAACAGGCATTGATTGCCTATGCCGTGAGTTATGCTGACAACTATGGCCCAGGCGGGGCGGGGC
>CAZQOI010000224.1:0-2018 GCA_964594905.1 uncultured Granulosicoccaceae bacterium | reverse complement strand
TATTCTGTTGAAAAAGGCCGTTGTATTGTAAAATAGCGTTGTCATTATTCAAAGCAGGTAATCGCTGATGATGGGAAAGCAGAACAACGATCAAAACAAGCTTTTCTACAGCTTTAATCTGGAACAGATGGTTCCAGAGAACCACTTGCTACGTCATATCAATACAGTTCTGGATTTAAAAGACCTTCGCACGCACCTGCAGCCGTTCTATAGCTCAATCGGGCGTCCATCAATCGATCCGGAGCTAATGATTCGGATTCTGTTGGTTGGGTATTGTTTTGGAATTCGGTCAGAACGACGCTTATGCGAAGAGGTTAATTTGAACCTGGCTTATCGTTGGTTTTGTAAGCTCGATATCGAAGACAAAGTGCCAGATCACTCCACCTTCTCCAAAACGCGTCACGGTCGTTTCCGTGAGAGTGACACATTGCGCTTTGTCTTCGAGCAGGTTCTTGAACACTGCATAGACGAGGGTTTGGTTAAGGGAGAGGGCTTTGCAGTTGATGCGAGTATCGTTCGAGCAGATGCGAGCAAGCAGAACATTCAAGATAAAGATATCGACGACGACTGGCCGACACCCAGAAAATCCACGAGGCCAGTTAAAGAGTACCTTGATGGAATGGATGAAAGCGACAAACCTGCGAAACGACTATCGTTGAGTGATCCTGCGGCACGTTGGACAGCAGCGATGGGTGGTCCGGCGTACTTTGCCTACTCCACGAATTATCTTATTGATACAGAGCAAGGCATCATTGTGGACGTAGAAGCTACTCCTGCACATAGAACTGCAGAGGTAGACAGTACACGTGAAATGATTGATCGGGTTGAATCTAAGAACGGAATCAAACCGCAACGACTCATTGGCGATACCGCTTATGGAACAGCGGAGATGTTAGGCTGGATGGTGGAAGAAAAAGACATTGAGCCGCATGTGCCAGTGTGGGAAAAGCGTACACGAACTGACGGTACATTCTCAAGTACAGAGTTTACGTTCGACAGTGAAACGAATTGCTATACCTGTCCTGCCGATAAACTACTCAAACATGGTCTTCGAAGTTTCAAGAAAAAGCGCTCTGGCATTACCAAAGACAACACGAAAATATATAGAGCCAGCGTAAGTGATTGTCGTGATTGCAAGTATAAATCTGAGTGTTGTCCGAACACGGACTCAAGGAAAATTGCCAGAAGCATTCACGAGGAGCAAAGAGATGTTGCACGAGAGATTCGCAAGACTGATCAATACCAGCAGTCGCGACATGATCGTAAAAAAGTAGAAATGCTGTTTGCTCACATGAAACGAATACTAAAAGTTGATCGCTTACGTCTGCGCGGACCAATGGGTGCTCAAGATGAATTTGTATTGACTGCAACAGCACAAAATTTAAGGCGATTAGCAATGCGTCTATCCACAGGTCCGCCTGCAGTGGACACAAACTGATGTAAATCGATCAATATTCACAATTAACCGGCGATTGAAGAAAACAATCGCTGAAAGAAACAAAAAAATGAAGTTTACGAACTTCATGGAAAGGATGGCCGACGCTCCAAGTTCGACTTTTTCAACAGAATAGACCGCAAGTACTCGTTCGCCGACCCCAAATTCAACAGTTTATAAACCGGCTCGCCTGTTTAGATCGCTACGACATCGATCAGCGCTTCGAGACCAACGAAATCATCAGGGTTTCTAGTGTAAAGCGGTAGCTGGTTTGCAAGGGCTGTCGCTGCTATCAACAAGTCTAGTGATCGAGCCCCTCGATGCTTTCGTTTCGCAGCTACTACCGCACCAACAATCCGACCGTAAGCGCGTGCAACACTGACATCTAGCGGTAATGGATTAAAAGTAGATTCGGCACGTTGCAATTGCTCCTGGCGACGAGCTCGAATATCTGGATCCTTGGCGGCCGCCGGTCCTGCTGCGAGTTCAGCAAGTGTGACTGCGCTAATGGCGATTCGTTTTGGCAGCTTGTCCCGAGACAGAATGCCTAAATCGATGACTACCGAAGTATCCAGTAATCCGT
>CAZQOI010000223.1:0-2072 GCA_964594905.1 uncultured Granulosicoccaceae bacterium | reverse complement strand
TAAATATGGATGAGATATTCGCATCGGTTGACCCGTCGGTATTCAGCGATATTCACGTGGAATACACCTTTTCAAACGGTCGGAAGTTTAGAAACAAATGAGCAAAATAATACTGCCACATGAGTTCAACGGCAAAGAAGCTGTCATGTCTCATTATATCAACGGCGCAAAAAAAACTAAGTATGAAAAAGGAAACTTTAATGCTTTGTTAAAGCTATGCACCGATTGTGCGACGATCTTGCAGAGCGAATACCCTTGTAATGGTGAGCTTGCATGGGGCTGCAAGCCAACTCCAGACGGTTCGATGATCAACATTCGGTTGTTTGGTGACGGCTTGTATGGGAAGCACGGATGGCCGATTCCAACCAGTGTATTGCAGCAAGAAACCGGACGGCGTGAATTGCTAATTCGTGCTGGTGGCGAATATTTGGAAAGGTGCTTGGGAAGCATTAGTCAGAACCCGCTTGAGAACAAACGACCACGCGACACCCGAGGCGAGGTAATACCAGAGCTATGAGATCACAGGTCGCCGCAGGTTTATCGGATAACCTCTCTGATGGCACGTATGAGCCAGGCGGTATGCCCAGTGCGGAAATAAAGGACACGCGCACGCCTGAACAGGTAGAAGCAGATCGGCAGGACTCGATAACGTTGCTGGAGTTCCGACAGTCTATAGCTGATTCAACCTACTATCTGGAAACGAACTACCGCAGGCAATGGGAGCGCAACATTGCCAACTTTCAGGGACGGCATCCGGCAGGCTCTAAGTACCACACCAACGGTTACAAGTTCCGTTCGAAGCTACACATGCCAAAGGTGCGAGCGGCTGAGAAGCGATGGAGCGCAGCCTTAACGTCTGCCTTCTTTTCAACTCGCGACGCGCTGGTAGTTGAGGCTGAGAACCAGAACAACAAGCAGCAAGCGGCGAGCGCTGCGCTGTGGAAACAGGTCATGCAGTACCGGCTTATGAAGACGATGCCTTGGTTTCAGACGGTGTTAGGCGCTGGTCAGGATGCATTCGTTAACGGTGTCTGCATCACGCATAATTATTGGCGCTATGAAGAAGACGCAGACGGCAACGTTATCCACGATACGCCAGCGTGTGACCTTGTGCCGATCGAGAACTTGCGCTTTAGTCCGGCAGCCGACTGGCGCGACCCGATAAACGATAGTGAATACCTTGATCACATCATGCCGATGACGGTTAATGCCATCAAAGCAAAGATGGTAACGGGCGAATGGGCGGCGGCTCCAGATTCATTGATCGCTGCTGCAACTCGTGATTATGACTCAACGCATCAGGCCAGGCAGGACACAGCGACCGAAACAGACAAGGTAGATACCGTTGCAGGCCATCAGATCGCCTACGTTCACAGGCACATTAAGCGCGAACAGGGAATCGACTATATCTTTTACGTTCTGGGTCAAGAGCACTTACTGACTGTGCCGACTCGCCTTGATGTCGTGAACCCTAACGGCATTCGCAACTACACGTTGGGCCATGTTGATATCGAGGCGCACAAGGTCTATGCGCAATCACCTGTTCAGCAGATGGAATCATTGCTTGCGTCACTCAATGAGAGCGTCAACAGTCGAAAGGACAATGTCAGACTTGCGCTGAATGCCCGTTACAAGGTCAAGCGCGGTCGAAGTATCGACATACCGCAACTGATGCGCAACGTACCAGGCGCGACGATCATGGTGCAAGAGCATGACGACGTGGAAGAGCTGCAGACTAGTGATGTAACCGCATCTGCCTATAAAGAGCAGGAATTTGACGGCGCTATGTTTGACGAAATAGCTGGTACGTTTAACTCAAGCTCGATCAATACCAATAGGCGCATGGGTGAGACTGTCGGCGGTATGGAATTGTTAGCGTCTGACGTCAATGTGGTGACTGAGCACAAGCTCGAAGTGTTCGCCAATACGTGGATGGGTCCGACGCTTGAGCAGCTTTTTTTGTTAGAGCAGGCTTACGAAACTGACTTTGTGATCATGGCAATGGCGGCGAACGATGCGGATATTCACAAGCAATACGGCGTTGACCAGATCACTACGGAGATGATCAATCA
>CAZQOI010000222.1:0-2078 GCA_964594905.1 uncultured Granulosicoccaceae bacterium | reverse complement strand
GAGTGTCGGGCTACCTCACGTATTCGCTCGTCAACGGGCAATTGCGCCGCAAGTGCTTCCGAATTGGTGTTGCCGATCACAATCAACTCCAGCTGCGTATGGCTCTGCGCCAGTACGCTATTGATGGCCGGCGTTGTGAACTCGGTAAATTCGCGCAGAGGCATTAAAACTGAAATCAGTGTTTGGGGCATTTGCTCGCGTCAGTTCACACTGGAGCCGCTATAGTAACGGTATGGGAAAACGCATACAGGTTCACCATGGGTACCACGCAAGCACAATTATTTATTGTTTCCGCGCCATCGGGTGCTGGCAAAACGAGCCTGGTCAGGCGGGTTATCAGTGACCTGGATCGGGTTGGCGTCTCTATTTCTCATACTACACGTGGTAAACGTCCGGGCGAAACACAAGGCGAGGACTACTTTTTTGTCAGCCGGGATGTGTTTGAGCAAATGGTGGAGGCTGATCAGTTTCTCGAATATGCTGAGGTGTTTGGCAATTATTATGGCACCAGCGTGGGCGCGATTCAGGAGAATCTGAGTGAGGGCAACGACGTCATACTCGAAATCGACTGGCAAGGTGCCGCTCAGGTAAGACAAAAGCTTGATGATGTGGTGTCCGTTTTCATTTTGCCTCCTTCCAGGGCCACATTGATAGAGCGCCTGAAAGGGCGAGGGCAAGATAGCGATGAAGTGATCGAAAAGCGCACCAGCGAGGCGGTCGCTGAAATGCAGCAATACCATCGGGCCGATTACCTGATTATCAACGATGACTTTGATCAGGCGCTGATGGAGCTAAAGGCCGTCATTCTGTCTTATCGGGTTACCAAATCCCGACAGGCGCTTAGCCATGCAGGGCTGATAACCAGTCTTACTCGCTAATTAGCCCACATTTGTTCCTGTGGCACGACGCATTTGCCGCAAAGTAACGCAATTTCACTTGCTTTGGTCTGGTGTTTGCGAAGCTATGCCACTAAACTTAAGCATTCATTTTTAGAAGTAGGTGGCCTGATATGGCACGCGTAACCGTTGAAGACAGTCTGGAGCACGTGAGCAACCGTTTCGACCTTGTGCTCATTGCCTCCAAGCGTGCTCGCAATATTTCAATGGGTGCAGAACCCATGTTGCCCGCAGACAACGACAAGCCTACCGTAATTGCGCTGCGCGAAATCGCTGATGGGCTCATCGGAGAGGATATTCTTAAAGAAGCTCCGACCCCGCCACCAGCGCCGATTGAACCCGCTATCTATGACAACAAAGATCTGCGAAACGAATTCTAAATCCTGTTGGCCCGTTCAGGGCCTGCTGTCAGCGGCCACCCGTCAGGGTTGCTGTCATTGTTGCATCTGTAATTGGTGCGATCTCAGCTATCGTCTGAGCCGCAGCGTTGGTTGTGATTCAAGCCAGACTAATAGCCGTATTCGCTGTCGCCACTCAACTTCAGCCACAGCTGGATTGTTTGGGCGCTAAGCGTAATTAACGATGGCTTCTTCCGTACCTTCCAATGCAAATCCCCACAATCCAGGCCCTCAGGCCACTGTTGCTGATGTTGTAGAGAATGCCCAGCTCACTGAAGTTGCGCTGGCAAAGCTGCTTGAAAGAATCGTACCGATATTTTCAGCAGATGAGCTTGCCCTGGTTGAGAAGGCCTATGGTGTTGCATACGAGGCCCACGCCAGTCAAACCAGAAGTTCAGGCGAACCTTATATAACGCATCCGATAAGTGTTGCGCACATCGTTCTTGATATGCAGCTCGACTACCAAAGTGTTATGGCTGCGCTGCTACACGACGTGCTTGAAGACACAAACACCTCGCGCGATGATCTTGTCGAAGCGTTTGGCGATGAGATAGCTACCATAGTTGATGGGCTGAGCAAGCTTAATTATTTAGAGTTCAAATCCAAAGAGGAAGCTCAGGCGGAGAGTTTTCGCAAGATGCTGTTGGCCATGGTGTCTGATATTCGCGTCATCCTTATTAAACTTGCTGACCGGTTGCATAACATGCGAACGATTGGTGTGCTCTCTCGAGCTCGTCAGCAACGAATAGGGCGCGAAACGCTCGATGTGTATGCGCCGATTGCG
>CAZQOI010000221.1:0-2101 GCA_964594905.1 uncultured Granulosicoccaceae bacterium | reverse complement strand
GCCGAGCGTATAAGGCAAGCCAGTTGGAGTAGTCCGATGCTTGGGGAACCGATGTTGCTTGATGGATCAAACAGTTATTTTTTACATACACAGGATAGTGATGATGTCACTAAACGTTGTGACCTACATGATATTCACCCATCAGGCCCTTTGTGGGGAAGAGGCAATTCGCTTGCGGAAGATGAATGTAAAAGCCTTGAGCAAGCCACTCTACAGCCTTACAAGAATTTTACAAACGGACTTGAATCGGCGGGTTTGGAGCAGCAAAGGAGAGCATTGCGTACCCATGTACATGGCCTACGGTCGCAGTGGATTAGTGATGACGCAGTGAAATTGGATTTCAAGTTGTTAAAAGGTGCATACGCTACCAGTTTCCTGTCGGAATTTATGATTAACTATTAGAGTGTTGATGCTTAAGTCTATGCATGAACGATAGGGATTGAAATCATGTTTTTGGGCAAGGTTCTTGGAGCCGCGGTTGGCTATTGGCTATTCAACGTAGCCGGAGCAATCGTAGGCTTGTTATGCGGTCACCTCTACGACAGGCGTAGAACAAATAAGGCTGAACTGGAGGAAGCTGAAGACTCCCTCACTCCAGAGCAGGCTGAGCTCGTTCGCCAGGCTTTTTTCAAGGCAACGTTCTCAATCATGGGCCATGTATCCAAGTCAGACGGGCAAGTCAAAAAGTCGCAGATCGTTCAGGCTGAAAACATCATGCAACGCATGGGTCTGAATGCAGAGCGTCGCGCATCCGCGATCTCGCTTTTCAATGAAGGCAAGCAATCTGATTTTGATCTTGATAAGCGGGTAAAACGCTTTCGAAATGATTGCGCCAACAGCTCTGGTTTGTATCGTGTTTTTCTTGAGATACAAATTCAAGTCGCACTTGCGGATGGCTTCATGTCCAGACCGGAGGAAGATATACTCCAGCATGTCGCCCATGTGTTGGGGTTTTCTGACTCGCTTTATCGCCAACTGGAATTACTGGTGCGTGTCAGCATGGGTCTTGGCGATAACCATAATCGTCGCTATGGCCAACAGAGTCGTTCAAACGGTAAACAGCACAACAAGGGGCAGGAAAAGACACACGGAAAGGCGCAGGAACGAAAATCACCTGATGCTGTGCCAAATGAGTATCAACTACTTGGTGTAGAGCCAGGAGCAAGTGCAGCCACAGTCAAACGTGCCTACCGCAAACTGATAAACCAGCATCATCCGGATAAGCTGGTATCAAAGGGTTTGCCCGAAGAGATGCTTCGCATTGCAACCGATAAAACCCAGGATATCCAGCAAGCCTACGAATACATCAAGCGTGCTCAGGGGTGGAAATAAACAGCAGATTGATCTGGTCAGGCTTCACGCTGTTTATGTCTTACGATGAGCGCGATGCGTCTTCTCACATATAAGGTAATGGTGCCCAACCCGAATAAGATGAGCAACATTGGGTCCTGTGTTTGACGCTTACTAACCGTGCATCCAAAACCTCCAACAGTCACGGGTACCGATTGAGCTGCTGCCAGCGCTGGAGAATCCAGAAAGGTACCTGGAAAGTGACCATCGACCGCTTGAACCGCAGTCAATGCATCTAGAATCCCGGCGCCACAGTAGGACTTTTCGCAGACAAATACATTGCTATCTTCTGTGTTGTCGTTGGCGGGAAAATCTCGTGCACTGTCGAGTAGCAAGGCCTCGAGTTCGCGGTTCGTCAGTTCAGGTTTTACCGATAACATCAACGCTAATACACCAGCCACATGCGGCGCAGCAACGCTGGTGCCGGTTGCTGGTCGCAGACCAAAACTTGTTGCGGGCTCAGCTGTTCCTTTGTTTGTCGCAACCAATATATTGTGCGAATTGGTTGATATGTCTCCGCCGGGTGCTGCGACGTCGGCGTCTCTGCCAAAATTGCTGTAGCTGGCTCTAAAACCAAATCTGTCTACCGCCATCACACCGATAACGTTCTGACAATGCGAAGGGGAGGATGGTTGGGCATCGGTGTTGCGCCCATTGTTGCCAACTGCGGCAACGACTAGCGCACCTGCAGCAATAGCATCATCTATTGCACGCTGATCGGCTGTGGTACAAAGATCGTCAACACCGAGGC
>CAZQOI010000220.1:0-2104 GCA_964594905.1 uncultured Granulosicoccaceae bacterium | reverse complement strand
CTATCATTGCTATTGCACGCCAGCCGAGCTTGAGCAGATGCGCGACGAGGCTATGCAACGAAAAGAGAAGCCTCGATACAACGGCTTTTGGCGTGATCGTGACGAGACGCCACCTGCGGGTGTCGAACCGGTAGTGCGATTCAAAAACCCATTGGATGGCAAAGTGGTTATCGAAGATGCGGTCAAAGGCGAAATTGTCATCGATAACCGCGAGTTGGATGATCTGGTCATCATGCGCTCCGATGGCACGCCCACGTATAACCTGACAGTCGTGGTTGATGATATGGATATGGCAATCACCCATGTTATTCGTGGTGATGATCATGTTAACAACACACCCAGGCAAATCAACATACTTGAAGCATTGGGTGCTGAGCGTCCTGTCTATGCTCATCTGCCGATGATTCTTGGTGAAGATGGGAAACGATTATCGAAACGGCACAACGCGGTAAGCGTCATGCAATACCGTGATGATGGCTATCTACCGGAAGCACTGCTCAACTACCTTGTGCGTCTTGGTTGGTCACACCAGGATCAGGAGCTTTTCAGTGAAAAAGAAATGATTGATTTATTTTCGCTGGAAGCGGTCAATCGTTCGGGTGCGGTGTTTGATACGAAAAAGCTTGATTGGGTAAACCAGCAGTACTTGCAAGCGAAGCCAAGTGATGAGCTTGCTGAATCATTGAAACCGTACCTGGTTGCGATCAATGTTGATACGAGTACGGGGCCTACATTAAGTGATGTTGCAAATTTATTGCGTGATAGGGCGTCGACGTTAGTCGATATGGCATCTGCAGCTCAGTATTTTTATGTAGCGCCTACACGCTATGACGAGAAGGCTGCGAAGAAACAGTTCAAGGCGGCTTCGGCTGATGTTTTGAGTGCAGTGGCTAAAGGCTTCGGCACTTTGCAGGAATGGCAAGCCGAGCCAATTCAGGCACTACTGGATCAAACTGTCAGCGATCTCGATATCGGTTTTGGAAAACTCGGTCAACCATTACGTCTTGCGGTGACCGGAGGGACGGCCTCTCCATCACTAGCCGATACCTTGGCGTTGATCGGCAAGGATGAAGTTGTGTCACGTGTGGAGAAGGCAATCGCTTTGTGTGTTTGAGTGTTTTGCTTGATTGACGTGTTCGCTCTGATCGTGGTCGCGCTTATTAAGCGCGGCCGTGTGGTTCATCAAAGTCGAGCATTGGGCCTGTGGGCACAATGCGATGCGGGTTCACAGTTTCATGGCTTGCGTAGTAGTGATTCTTGGCATGCATGAAGTGGCAGGTATCCTTGATGCCCGGCCATTGATAAAGGTCCCGTGTGTAGGCCCACAGATTGGGGTAGTCCACGATGCGACGAATATTGCATTTGAAATGACCGTGGTAAACCATATCGAAACGTAACAATGTAGGTAGCAATCGCCAGTCCGCTTCTAGCGGCGCGTCCCCGCATAGGAAGCGGTGTTCTTCAAGTTTTACCTCTAACCAATCAAGTGTTTCGAACAATGGCGTAACGGCTTCTTCGTAAGCCGCTTGCGTCGTTGCGAAACCTGAACGGTACACGCCATTATTAAGTGTGTCATACACCCGTTCGTTGATGGTATCAATCGCGTTTCGCTTGTCTTGTGGATAATAGTCACCGGGTTTAGCGCCGATCTCATCAAAGGCGCTGTTAAGCATACGGATTACTTCAGACGATTCATTCGAGACGATAGTGTCTTGTTGTTTGTCCCAGATTATGGGGACAGTAACGCGACCCGTGAACTTAGGGTTAGCTCGCTGATAAACCTCATGAGCGTAAGAGAGCCCGAATAAGTTATCACCAACAATACCTTCAGGATCTTTCTCGAATGTCCAGCCTTTGTCTGCCATGTACCAATGTACGAAAGACAGATCGATCATTGATTCAAGACCTTTTAAAGCTCGGTAGATCAGGACACGATGAACCCAAGGGCACGCGTAGCTGGCATACAGATGATAGCGATCGGCCTCGGCTTTGAATCCGCCCTCACCAGTTGGGCCTGCACTGCCATCCTGCGTAATCCAGTTTCGATAGACCGCTTCGGTGCGTTCGAAACGCCCCTCGCTTGAATCTGTGTCGTACCACTGGT
>CAZQOI010000219.1:0-2133 GCA_964594905.1 uncultured Granulosicoccaceae bacterium | reverse complement strand
GCCACCTTCAAGGCACCAGGCACGAAGCCGTGGATGGATAAGTTTTATACGATCAATGAATCGTGGGTGGCAGACGATCGGCGTAAACTCCTCGCCATGGCACGCGATCTACTTAATTCTGACTATGCCGGTCACCGGCTGACATTCCAGCTATTTGCGCAGTCACCACCCTTCGCTCAGCTTGCAGCTGTGTATCGAAATTTCGACTGGAACGGTCCACTTGAGTTTGCACACAAGGCAGCTGGACTCTCCGACAATGTCTACAACGACTAAGCAAGGTTCCCGAAAATGACAATGCATACGCGCATCCGCCCGTTCAATACAAAGGAAACCTACCCTGAACAAAATCTCGATAACGATTTAAGTCAGGGTGTAGTCGCAAAAGGCACGATGGTTTTTTTGCGTGGCCAGGTATCACAAGATCTGGATACTCGAGAAAGCCTTCATGTTGGTGACGCTGCCAAGCAAACTGAAAAGACCATGCAGAATATTCAGCTTCTTCTCGAAGAAGCAGGAACAAGCATGGAAGCTGTCTGTCGTATTGTTGTGTACTTGACTGATATTCGATACCGGGAGGCGGTCTATCAAGAAATGGGACGCTGGTTGAAAGGTGTTTACCCCTGCTCCACAGGATTAGTTGTGCCCGCACTTGCCCGCCCTGAGTGGGTGGTCGAAATAGAAATAACAGCTGTAATACCCGATAACTGATTTAACCGAACTATTGACCTACACGGTCTATTGGAGTCCATAAACATGGCCTACGATACGCATCAACTACTTCAAGCACTTGCACAAACTGCAGCACTTGAAAGACACAGTGGTAGAACGCTACCTCCTCATATTTATCACGACACGGGTATTGCCGCTCTCGAAGCGGACAATATATGGAAGCATGATTGGGTATGCACAGGCTTCGCAAGCGAGATACCCGAACCCGGCGATTACCTGACTTACAGTATCGTTGGTGAAAGAATTTTCTGTATTCGCGACAAGAAAAACAAGATCCGAACCTTTTCTAACGTCTGCAGGCATCGCATGATGCAACTGCTCGAAGGTCATGGACAGAGAGATCGGGTGACTTGTCCGTATCACGCCTGGACCTACGACCTTGACGGAAAGCTCTTGTTGGCCGGACAAATGAACCACCACAAGACGTTTAAAAAGAGCGAACACTGTCTACCGGAATTTCGTACCGAAATCTGGAACGGATGGATTTACGTCACGCTCAATGAATCGGCACCGCCACTAACAACATCATTGGCAGCGCTTAACGATGTGGTTGATCAATACAACATGAGCAACTACCGGCACATAGCGACTCAGGATCATGTCTGGGACACCAATTGGAAGCTACTGACCGAAAATTTTATGGAAGGCTACCATCTGCCGATCGCCCACAAGGCAACCGTTGGCGCCTGGTTTCCGGTTGATGATACTGAGTTTCCTGACGAAACCTATGATGCATTCACTTATCAGACTTTCACAAAAGACAAGGATGCCACCTATGGTCAAGCGCACAAAGACAATTCACAGCTAACCGGCAAGTGGCGACATACCTCGGTTCTGGCAACCGTATTCCCATCACATATGTATGTTCTGGCGCCAGACCACATGTGGCATCTATCACTACGACCGTTAGGCGTTGGGCAAGTAAAGGTACGCTTCGGAATTGCCGTCGCACCAGAGGTATACGATTCGCTGGAAGATCCTGAAAGCTGGGTGAGTGAGCTACTTACTTTCTTTGACGACGTGAATGCCGAGGATCGATTTGTCGTCGAAGGCATATATGATGGCTCCGGATCTGAATACGCGACCTCGGGCCCGCTGAGCTGGCTCGAACGGGAGATACATGATTTTCAAGTCTACCTGGCGCAGCGACTGTGCAAGAATGTGGTGTGAGTTCACTAAACACTGAGGCAAAGATATGACCTTCTCAATCGCTGGGCGTTGCAAGCGAACCGGCATGTTTGGCGTTGCTATAACAACCTCCTCGATCTGTGTGGGTTCTCGGTGCCCCCATGTTAGAGCCGGGGTGGGCGCAGTAGCAACCCAAAACGTGACTGATCCACACCTTGCAACCCTGGTGTTGGACCTTATGCAAGAAGGCCAAACAGCAAATGCAGCAATTACAAC
>CAZQOI010000218.1:0-2168 GCA_964594905.1 uncultured Granulosicoccaceae bacterium | reverse complement strand
TTGGTGATGCGTTCGTTGCTCATCATCTCCGATTACGATTTCTTCGATGACAGTTCTAAGAATTTGTTTCTTCAATTCGGGCGTTGCTGATTCGTGATTCCACAGTGTCGGTAAATCCTGGCTCAACGCGATCAATTGCCCGCGGTCCTCATCCGTTAGCTCCTCTCGTTTCAGTTGCAATTCCTGCAACTGCAGCTCCAGTTTGGCAACGTTTTCCAGCGCCTTATTCCAACGCGTTTCCAATTCACCGGCAACCAGGCGATTGGCAGGATCAACTTCATCATACTGACGACGAGCACGGTCCACTTCATATCGTGCCTTTTCCAACGCTAATTCTACTGACTGGCAGCGTTGATCTTTCTGAGTATCAAACTTCTCCATCGCCAATAACGCCGCTTTGATGCCAGCCGGTGCAATGGTCTCTAGTACTGCATCACTAATCGCACGATCCACATCGATGCCACCGAGTGATTGACAAGCCGCACTTCCGCGTTCTGCTCGTCCGCCATTACAGTTGTATCGCTGAATCGACCCCGCCGAACCGCTATAACCCACGAACAGCTTGCGACCACAATGGGCACAGCGCAGCAATCCACCGAGCAACGCGGGACCATTCCTGGCTTTACCGTTGGCCGTAGGCTGACGGGCCGCCGTGTTGGCATTGAGCATTTTCAGGTTCTCCTCGTACTCTTGCCATGTAATATAGCCCTCATGATTCTCGCGTAAAAGCACCTTCCATTTGTCCTGGGGTTTGGCGGTTCGCGTGCCGCTCTTGCGAGCTCGACCGTTATCTACACTTACTTTGGCTTCGGTGCGCCCGTAAGCCAGTGCGCCAGCATAGCAAGGGTTTTTAAGAACTTGCCGAATACGTGATACGCTCGGCAAGCGCCAGTTGGCCTGCCTACTGCGAGTTCCACGTACGGCTTCTGGCAAGGATAACGTCTGATCGCGATACCACAAGGCCGTTTGTCTGGCCGATCCTAGTTCGCGAAACTTAGTAAAAACTCCTGCTATAGCAGCTTGAATTTGCCGATCAGCTATCTTCTCAATTCGATCATTTTCATCGCGAGTAAACCCGATAGGAATTTCCCACATCGCATGTCCGTCAGCCACTTTCATCTCGAATGCTTTACGAGCCCGCTGGCGAAACAAGCTCAACTCAAACTCTGACATTGTGCCCTTCAAACCAAGAAGCAAGCGGTCATTCACTTGTTTGGGATCATAGACTCCCTCGCCATCAATGATCAATGTTGAAGTCAACGCACAAAGGTCAATTAGATGATGCCAATCTCGATTATTTCTTGCAAGGCGTGACGCTTCCAACGCGAACACTGCTCCTGCACGACCACCACACACAGCCGTGAGTAACGTCGCAAATCCTGGACGCTCGACGAGCCCGGATCCAGTCTTACCTTGATCATCATCAATCACTACAACCTGAGCAAAGCCCAGTTGCCTTGCCCGGTCGGACAAATCGTACTGTCGCTGACGACCTTGATGATGGTGACGCACCTGGTGGACTGTGGATTGACGTACATAAATATAAGCGGTTTTGTCAAAATGCTGATGCGTGATCTTTTCATTCATCATCGTGTTCCTCTGAGCTGTGCTGGATGAGGCAGAGCAACAACCTGGACAGCTCAAAACAACATGCCTGTCGATCCTTTGGTGCGAGCTCAACCCAACAGGGTGAATCTGATTGCCGGTCGAGTGCCAGCTGTTGTTGCCTGGGTGGCAACGTGAAAAGTAGTTTCTGTGTATCCCCTTGCATGGCAACCTCCTCTTGTAGGGCCATGCATTCACCGTCGCGTCAACTGATCCGCGATGCAAGTCGATCAAGGAGTTGACGAAGATGACGAAGGCAGGGAACGCTGACCTGAGCGATGTCCTGCAGCGTCATTTGCGCACAAACATCACCGTCCAGCATCCATTCGGGAATCGCAATATGAAGTGGACGCCTATCCTGTGCACAGCCTTCGAGCGTGAAGTGCACATGAACCAGGACGTTCGTGTCGTTGAATTTTCGAAGTATCGTCACTTCGTGGTCATAGAACGGATGAAAAACGTACGCTATTCTGCTGGAACTCAGTTGGTGGGCAGTGTGCGCATGCGTTGAGACACTCTTTCGCTACCCATCTTATCGAACGGGGTATCTCGATTCGTCTGCT
>CAZQOI010000217.1:0-2178 GCA_964594905.1 uncultured Granulosicoccaceae bacterium | reverse complement strand
ATATAAATATCCGGTTCCTGTTATGGCTTCTAATCAATCAATAGAATTTAAGAATAAGTTATCTGTTTGTAAGAAGTTACAGCAACCACTTTGGGTGTACGACTTCGACAAAGCCTGTGTGTGCTGGGCGAATGATGCGGGACTGGAGGTCTGGTTAGCAAATTCAATCAAAGACCTAAGTAGTCGGGATATGCTTGCCACGATGACCCCGACATTGGCAGAGCGGTTAACTCAATATAAAGGCGATTTCATACGCGACGAGAATATCCAATTCCGTGAAGTCTGGACACTTTACCCGAATGGTAACCCGCAAACTATAGAGATCTCGTTCAGCAGCATACTTTTAGATGATGGCCGGATAGGTATGCTTTGCGAAGCTTTGCCCGAAGCACTGCTGGATTCAGAGGCAGCTCAGAGCGCTAGAGCATTGCTGCATACACCTATACAGATTTCTTTGTTTACAGCTGATGGGGCACCACTGTACCGTAACCCTGCTGCGAGAAATATTGTTAGTACACCAACAGAGACTCTGGTGGAACATTTTGTCTCAGCTGAGACAAGTCAATTGATTTTCAATGCTGTCGAAGATGAAGTGAAGACCATCGCCAGTGTGCATACTGCAAATGGAATGATCTGGCATGACATCACAGCTAGAAGGTGTCTTGATACGGTAACAGGCAATCATACCTGGCTTATTAGTGAAGTAGATGTATCACAACTGAAGGCGACTGAGGAACAGGCGAAGTATCTGGCTGAACACGACATCTTGACGGGTCTGCGAAATAGGCATTATGTATCTTCGGCTTTTCAAAATAACATTGACCAAACACAGAATACCAAACAGAAGGGTGCCCTTATATTCATCGATCTCGATCACTTCAAAGATATTAATGACACCTTTGGTCATGACGCGGGCGACAGATTGCTTATCATCGTGTCAGATAGACTAAAAGAGATCGTAACTGATAGTGACGCTGTTGCCCGTTTGGGCGGGGACGAGTTTGTTATTTTATTATCGCCGGTTACAGACTTTGAGCAAGTTTCAGTTGTGGCGGAAAAGATTAAATCGGTATTGTCTCAACCCATTAGCCTTAGTGGCCGTGAGGTGAAAGTCACTCCGTCTATTGGCATTAGCCTTTTTCCTGACAACGGCTGCAAGATCGATGATCTGATGCGCCATGCAGATCTTGCCATGTACCACGCAAAGGAGAGCGGAAGAAATCATTATTCCTTCTACTCAGAAGAACTCAGTCAGGCAGTTGATGCAAGAATAGAATTGGAGTCAGGGTTGGTAACGGCGCTTGAAAAAGAACAGTTCGTGACATATTTTCAACCAAGAGTGTGTGTTCATAGCAATAGAATATTAGGCGCAGAAGCACTTGTTAGGTGGGAGCATCCTGTAAAAGGATTGATTTTTCCGGATACGTTTATACCAGCCTGTGAAGCAATGGGACTTATTGGACAGCTGAGTAAGGTTGTGTTGAAACAAGCCGTGCAGGCACAGCGCGCATGGGCAAATGAAGGTGTTGATGATATCCGCGTATCAGTAAATTTGTCTCCGGTTCAGTTTGACGATGACTCATTGGTAGGCGATATTATCGAAATCGTTAAATGCAACGATGGAGTTGCTCATAATATTGAGCTGGAAATCACTGAGTCAGTATTGCTAGGTCATGATCAGCCCACTATTGATAAGCTACAGGCGTTGGTGGATCACGGGTTTCGAATAGCAATAGATGACTTCGGAACGGGTTATTCGAGTCTGGCTTACCTGCATCGCTACCCGATAGATTGTTTAAAAATTGACCGATCGTTTACTATGGAGCTCAAAAACGCATCACCCATAGTAGAATTGATCATCTCAATGGCGCGTGTTTTTGAGATGGGTGTTGTCGCAGAGGGAGTTGAGACAGAAGAGCAACTCAGCACTTTGCAACAGTACAATTGTCAGGAATACCAGGGCGATTTATTCTCGAAACCCATACCTTTTGATGAGTTCACCGGTTTCATCGTCAGCCAGCGGCAGGCTGCGGCATGACAATTGGCGATTTACTCACAATCACGTGAAAGTATCGCTACAGATATTTATCGTAAAACTCAGCATACGAATCATAAGTGAACTTAATCGCCTCTTTGGAAATTCCAGCTTTCGGCACCATAACTTCAAAGCCGTGAAAA
>CAZQOI010000216.1:0-2240 GCA_964594905.1 uncultured Granulosicoccaceae bacterium | reverse complement strand
TGGTGCTAATGGTGCACGTATTCGTCTGGCGCCACAAAAAGACTGGGCTGGTAATGAACCTGCACGTCTGTCAAAGGTACTAGGCGCGCTCGAATCCATTGCGTCTGATACTGGCGCATCTGTCGCTGACGTCATTGTACTGGCAGGTAACGTTGGCCTTGAGCAGTCTATTAAAGCTGCAGGGCACAGTGTTGATGTGCCTTTCACAGCTGGTCGAGGCGATGCTACTGATACGATGACCGATGCCGAAAGCTTCTCGGTTCTCGAGCCTTTGGCTGACGGTTTTCGTAATTACCAAAAGGAGCAATACGCTGCAAGCCCTGAAGAGATGATGCTTGATAGAGCGCAACTGATGGGTTTGACGGGTGCGGAGATGACCGTGCTATTAGGTGGTATGCGCGTACTAGGTACCAACCACGGTGGTTCAAAGGACGGTGTTTTCACTGACCGCGAAGGCCAGCTGACGAATGACTTTTTCGTCAATCTGACCGACATGAACAATAGCTGGCATCCCGTAGCAGATAACAGTTTTGAAATCCGTGATCGCAGCAGTGGCAAGGTCAAGTGGACCGCAACCAGTGCAGATCTTGTCTTTGGCTCCAACTCTATCCTGCGCGCTTATGCTGAAGTGTATGCTCAGGATGATAATGCTGAGAAGTTTGTACGCGACTTCGTGGCTGCCTGGACAAAGGTTATGAATGCGGATCGATTTGATCTGCAGAGTTGAAGTAACTTGAAGTAGTTAAAAACGGGCCGCTCTGCAATGGAGCGGCTCTTTTAATCAATCGCCAAGGTCCTAAGCACCTCAACAGTTGAATCATCGTTCAATCGCACTGCCACCATTTCACCTGATGTCGCGAAAAAGCTAGTCAATGCAGTTATGTTGACCTGGTGAGTTACTAGTATGGTTAGATCAGTACCCTCACGCTGCGCCATCCACTGCTTGAGTTCACTAGTCTGAGCAGGCTCTCGCTCGTAGTGTCGAAAAAAAGAATTTAATGCGGGTAGCACCTCAACCTGCCCACTATCCAAAAGCTCGGCTGTCTCCATACAGCGGCACCAGGCACTAGAGATTATTTTGGTTGGCCGATTTGTATGTTGGCGCAGTGCAGTTCCGATTCTGGCAGCCTGATCGCGACCCACTTGAGATAAATTACGCTGAGTGCTGCAATCATCTACTGAGAAGTTATCCGGATCACCGGTACCGGGTGCCAATGCGTGACGCATCAAAACAAAGACACCATCCTGATCAATTGCCTGCCAGAAGGAACTGCTACTATCAGACCTCTCACTTTCATTTGAAAATAGAGAGGCTGACAGGACTAGCGCCATCAGCGCAGTAATTAAAACTAATTTACCACGGCGAATTGGTTTGGGAGTACTAATTACAGTTCATCGCATAGAGTTAACTTACTATTAAACCATAGCGAAGATTCTTGCAGGACCACCTGATCCGCCACGATGCTTTGGAGCACCAACAACGAGCGTTGCCCCACTCGCCGGCACCTTATCTAGATTGGCAATATTTTCGATACCAAACCGACCTGTTGGCAGCCAGGCATAGTGCGATGCAAAGTCACCTGAAATACCGTGATCGAGTGATAATGTATCTGATGCAATCGACATAGCTTTGGTTTCTTCCATTAGCATGGTGACGGCATCAACATGAAAGCCTGGATAATGTTGTTTACCCTCTGCATCAGCATTTCGATAATCATCTGTAGCAGTTTTTGAATCCCATCCTGAATTCATAGCAACACAAGCGTTATCAGGGATATCGCCATGGGCACTCATCCATGTTTTGATATCTTCAGGTGTAACTTGGGTGTCAGCATCTTGTGCAGCACGCGCTTTGATATCGATTACACATAACGGAACGATCAAATTCGATATTGGGATCTCAGCAACAGATAAGCCATCCTCAGAAAAATGTAGCGGTGCGTCGATATGTGTACCGGTGTGTTCGTTAACAGCTAATTCAAAAAGATTGAATTTATGCTCGTCCCAATTGAACTTCTGTTCCATTGAAAACCCCGACACACCAAAATAAGTGGGGAAGTTCTCGTGAAGCTCGTGGGTCATGTCTTCAACAGCACTGTGCCCATCAGCCAGAGCGGCTGTACCGGTTGCAAGAGTACCAACAGCAGCTGTTGCTGCGCCTGCGGCACTTGTTTTTAAAAAATTTCGTCGAGACAACATTTTGTCTTTTACAGCATTGATTACGCATATATCGCACATGT
>CAZQOI010000215.1:0-2268 GCA_964594905.1 uncultured Granulosicoccaceae bacterium | reverse complement strand
CGCGAATCAACATGGAATGAAAACTTCGAGAAATACCGCGCAGCTCACGCGGACCTTGCAAGCGAGTTCGAACGTCGCATGAAAGGCGAGCTACCCGCCAACTGGGAAGCTGAAGCGAATGCTTATATCAAGTCAGTTAATGAAAAAGCGGAGACCATCGCATCACGCAAGGCTTCGCAAAACGCCTTGAATGGCCTTGGCCCTTTGTTACCGGAATTTCTCGGCGGTTCTGCCGATCTTGCTGGTTCAAATCTAACGATTTGGTCGGGCTCCAAGGTGATCCACGATGAGCCCGATGGTAATTACATCAATTATGGCGTGCGTGAATTTGGCATGTCAGCGATTACTAACGGTATCTGCCTGCACGGTGGTTTCCGACCTTATTCAGCAACCTTCTTGATGTTCTCGGAATACAGCCGAAACGCACTGCGCATGAGCGCCTTGATGAAGCTGCCAAACATCAATGTGTTCACACATGATTCAGTCGGACTTGGCGAGGATGGCCCAACGCACCAGCCAGTTGAACAAACTGCAAGCTTACGTTTAATGCCGCGGATGTCAGTGTGGCGACCTTGCGATGCAGTGGAGTCAGCTGTGTCCTGGAAGTGTGCAGTTGAAAAAACCGATGGACCATCGAGCTTGATCTTTAGTCGTCAAGGTCTGGCGCATATTCCGCGTAGTGGCGAGCAGATCGCTAACATCGAACGAGGCGGTTATGTCGTGCATGAACCTGCCGGCAATGTCGACGCTATTGTTATTGCCACCGGTTCAGAAGTGAGCCTGGCTCTGGATGCTGCGAAACAACTTGAAGCAAAAGGACAGGGCGTTCGCGTCGTATCCATGCCATCAACCGATTACTTTGATGCACAGGATGAAACTTATCGCGAATCTGTATTACCAAAGTCGATTACCGCTCGAGTTGCGGTTGAAGCGGGTATGCCAGATCTATGGCGCAAGTATGTCGGTTTGTCTGGTGATGTTCTTGGCATTAACACTTTTGGTGAGTCTGGACCTGCCAAGGATGTGTTTGCGCATTTTGGAATTAGTGCAGATAACCTGGTGAACAAAATCAATGAAGTGATTTCGAACACAGCCTGATGCCATGAGTTATTGTGCTCGGTTGGAATTTAGTAGTTTGTAATTTAAGTACGCAATTGAAACAAGAACAGGAAAATATAAAATGGCAGTAAAGGTGGGTATAAACGGGTATGGTCGTATTGGTCGTAATGTGTTGCGAGCAATCCACGAGTTAGGTCGCACTGATGAGTTCGATGTTGTCGCCATCAATGATCTGGGCAATCCGGAAACCAATGCCCATCTGACGCAATACGACACAGCCCACGGAAAGTTCAATGGCACTGTCAGTGTCGAAGGCGATGAGCTGATCATCAACAATGACCGCTTGAAAGTATTTGCAGAGCGCGACCCGTCAAAGTTGCCCTGGGGTGATCTTGGTGTTGATGTTGTGCTCGAATGCACAGGCCTGTTTCGTTCTCGTGAAGCAGCTGCGCAGCACATTGCTGGTGGCGCTAAAAAGGTCATCATCTCTGCACCAGCAAAGGGCGATGTGGATGCGACGATTGTTTTTGGTGTCAACGAAGGTACGTTGAAAAGCTCTGATCAAATCATCTCCAATGCGTCTTGTACAACCAACTGTCTTGCGCCAATGGCCAAGGCATTGAATGAAGCTGTTGGCATCGAACATGGTTTGATGACAACCGTTCACGCTTACACCAATGGTCAACGCTTAACCGATGCTTATCATTCGGATATCCGTCGTGCACGTTCTGCGACCATGTCAATGATCCCGACCACCACTGGTGCAGCGGTTGCTGTCGGCCTGGTATTACCGGAACTCAATGGCAAGCTTGATGGCTTTGCGATGCGCGTACCAACCATCAATGTCTCTATCGTTGATCTGACCTTTACCGCTGGCCGTGACACGTCAGTTGAAGAAATCAATGCAGCGATGAAAGTTGCCGCTGACGGTAAAATCTTTGCCTACAACGACAAACCGCTGGTGTCGATCGACTTCAACCACACGTCAACATCGTCCAACTTCGATGCGGACATGACGCGCGTTGGTGGTAAACGTCTCGTTAAGGTGTGTTCGTGGTACGACAACGAGTGGGGCTTCTCTTGCCGTATGCTCGACACTACACTCGCCGCTATGAAGGCTGCTTAAACCATGAAGTTACTGACTGAACTACCCTTGTCGGGACAGCGTCTTTTGATCCGACAGGATCTCAACGTGCCCTTGGACGGTGG
>CAZQOI010000214.1:0-2286 GCA_964594905.1 uncultured Granulosicoccaceae bacterium | reverse complement strand
TACATCGGCCAAAGCGTCGTTTCGGGGTGAAACTGCGACCAGGCGAACCAGAATGCCTGGTGACTACTCACCGGTTTGCCGCCTTTGTCCACAGCTTTGATGCCGCCGCCATCAAGAACCAGTTGCAGATTTTCAAATTCAACCGCATCACCTTTTTGCAGAGCAAAAAGTGCTTTGGAGCGTTGGAAAGCGATAGGTTGACCAGAGTCGGTCAGGACACCGATTATATCCTCATGAACGGACAGCCTCGGATCAACAGGGCCGACAGGAAATATAGGGCCGTTTGCATCGCGGTTGTTGCGAAAATCAAAGTCTTTGCCCAGAGCAAGTGCCTCGACCAACACAGTGGTGTTTGGATGGGCTTTTTTCCAGGAACCCCAGTCGCTGGTCACAACGCTGGCCTGACTCAGTGTAATATTTTTTTCGGCGAGCGATCCGGTAACCGCTTCACCGGTAAATGTGTCCAGCACCGAATGGCTGGTGATGTCGTACATCACTTTATTGGAGCGAATCAACATGCCCGATGTTCTGAGCACTGGACGTTCAATGCCTTCGGGTAATTCGTCAGTGAAATAGGCTTGCGCTGAACCGCATAACGTACAGTAGGGAATACCAAGATGCCGACCTCCCAACGTGTCATTGACCATTTCCCTGACTTCCATAATTTGGCGCGGGTAGGCGCGAAATTCGCCGTTTACTTCAACACCGAACACAATGTCATCATCGTCTAACCACTTGGCATCTGCTGCCGCGATGACTTCGGGATTGTCAGCCGCAGGAATACAATTACACAATTCATCAGTGGTGTCATAGGCGCGGTCATCGATTAACACGCCGCCCCAGGAGACCATACGCCAATCAATGCTGCCTTCCACAAACAGCTTTTCCCAGCCGGGTACCAAGGACGTAAAAATAGCGCGCTTGAAATGGAGATAGTTGGGCGGCGCAGGTATGTTCCAGGCGATAAGATGATCGGTAGTCACCCCCCAATCGTTTCTGGCATCGATCTCTTTGCCTAACAACATCGCAGCGGCTTGACCTAAGTGAGCACTGAATTGCGGATCGCTGATGAACCGCATTAGATCGGCGACCAGCCAGGCCAACCGGGGGTCCTTCGATTCTACAATTTCTTCGAGTGCAAGTTCCTGATCTCGTCCCCATCCGCTGGAGCTCACGCTATCAACAAACGCTGCTTTTACCGCCCGTTCAAGATCTTCGGACAGATCTCCGTCTGGAATGGTCGGTGGTTCACCATAATGTTCGATGACGTAGGCAGGTAACTCGTTTTGCTCTGTACTTTGGGCTTGGGCGATGCCAAGACTAGAAGTCGCTATACTGATTACAAGAATTCTGAGGAAAAACTTGAATTGAAACAAGGAGATGGCTTTAGAAATTGTTTTTTCCATGGAAATTCCACGCATAACTGTTAGTGCTCTTATGACTGAGTCTATCACCGAGAGTTCAGTGCAGGTCGGTTCAAATATTCAATAAACTGCTGGTGGACTATTGTGTGGATATGCCTAATTTAAATGGGTTTTTGGGGTCTTAAGCGCCTGCATTATTCATTTGAAACTTTATTGCTTGGGAAGGGAAATCGACAAGAACCCGTGGTCGACTTCGATGGCGTTACTGGTGCTACGGGTACAGAGGCTGGTTCACTCCATGCTAAAAAACGACACCTTAGGCCAGTGGGATCACGATCATTTTTTTCATCCTTCAACACACCTAGGCCAGTTTGCTCGTGGTGAGACGCCGAATAGAATAGTTACCGGTGGAGAGGGGGTGTACATCATCGACTGTGATGATAATCGCCTGCTCGATACGTTTGCTGGTCTTTACTGTGTCTGAGTCGTGTGTATTTCGGGCTCGGTGGTTCTGATGCCAACGAGACCAATATCAAACTGGTTTGGTATTACAACAATGTGCTGGGACGACCGGACAAGAAAAAAACTATCTCGCGTTGGCGTGGGTATCCTATAAACACGACATACGGCTCATCGCGGATGAAGTGGTTACAGGATTTGGACATCTGGGTTCCATGTTCTGATCCGACCATTTGGGGATGCCACCTGATTCAATCACGATTGCCAAGGGTCTGACCTCCGCATACGCACCGTTGTCCGGCACTATCGTCAGTGAGAAAATGTGGTCAGTACTGGAACAGGGCACTGACAAGTTCGGTCCGATTGGTCACGGATGGACGTATTCAGCTCATCCGATCTGTGCAGCTGCGGGTGTGGCAAACCTGACGCTTATAGACTCACTGAATCTGGTTGAGATAGACAC
>CAZQOI010000213.1:0-2324 GCA_964594905.1 uncultured Granulosicoccaceae bacterium | reverse complement strand
CCCATTTGGGCCAAGGCAATGCTGGTTTCCTGACTCAGCACATCAATAAGCTGCTGCAGCCCTTTTTCACCATCGGCGGCCATTGCGTAGAGTAAGGGTCGGCCCAACATGACAAAGTCTGCGCCCATTGCATAGGCCTTGCACACATCTTCGCCCGTGCGCAATCCGCTGTCGTAAATCAAAGGAAAATCAGCACCCAAGGCGGCCCGAATTCGCGCCAGAGCATGAATTGCCTGAGGCACACTTTCTAACTGACGACCACCATGACTGGACACTTGTATTGCATCAACACCATGCTGTACCAGACGCTGTGCATCGCCCTCGTGGAGAACACCCTTGATGACGAGTTTGCCTTTCCACTTTGCGCGCACCCGATCTAGAAATGCCCAGTCCACACCAGCCCGAGAGGCAGTGCGATCGAACGAATTTACCGATTCAAAGTTCGCTAACTGAGGCGCGCCAGAGAACAGCGTGCTCAACGACCATCGCGGATGCAACGCAAAATCGAGAAACTGGCGCGGCCCAATTTTGAACGGCATTTTAAAACCATGCCGAAGTTCCCTTGGTCGTCGACCCACTTCTGGTACATCGACGGTAAAAATAAGCACCTCGTATCCCGCCGCTTCGGCTCGTTCCAGCAATTGATCGCTTACAGACTCATCGCCACCGAAGTACAGCTGAAACCAGGCGTTACCGTTTGAGGTTTGTGCAATGCTTTCCAGCGAAGAAGATGCGGCAGTGGATGCACCTATAGGTATATTGTGGGCGGCTGCGAGCCTGGCCAACATCATGTCAGCGCCTGGGCACGAAAGGTTGCACATGCCCATGGGAGAAATGCCAAAAGGCAGACTACAGTGCTGGCCGAGTATGGACTGACTTAAGTCTCTATGCTCAACGTCAACAAGTACGCGTGATTGCAATCGCATTTCACGGATGGCTTGCCGATTGAGTTCATCACCAAACCCCTGACCAGCAGCGCCATCAATGTAATCAAACACCATCCAGGGTAAACGGCGTTTGGCGATTTCACGTGCATGTTCGCTGGCGTGGATGCCGCTCCCGTTACGCATTCCTGAACAGCACCAGTGAAAAGCTCAAGCCTTATTGCTCTATGGACACATCGGCTTTTTCACGAAGATTGGCTATGATCGCAGCCAGCTCCGCTTGCCCAAGCTGGGTGTTTACGATTTGCGTGTTGTTTGCGTCAGCCGATCCATCAACTGCAACTGCGTCTTCAGAATCTGCGCCAGCATCCCCTTCAGCTTCTGTGGCTTCAGGTGATTCCACTGCTTTTAACGCATACGCAACTCGGTCGCCATTTTGCAAAGCAACCGATTTAACCAATACTTTGCCCTCGGAAGGTTTAGCCAGTGCGTAAATTTCAGACACAGCACTGGCATCGATAACGGTAGACTGACGAGTCAGCACTTCATCACGAGTAGCCGTTGCTGCGGTATCGTCGCCTGCCACTTTAGAAACGGGTGTACCTTTCAACATTAAAGCAACGGCAGACTTGGCTGATGCGTCGAGTGTTGTTTCAGCTTGTTCGCGTTTGAGCGTAACGATTATGTCATCACGCACATCATCAATCGATTTTGGTCGCTCATCTTCATATTCCGCAATACGCAAAGCCAGAACATGCCCAGGATTGAGCTCGATGATGTCTGAATTATCCTGTGTTTCGAGAACCTCTTCACTGAACGCAACTGAGAGGATACGAGGGTCAGAAAACAGCGGCTCACTTTGAGTATCAACATCCACCCAATCGGTTGTCTTGAGATCGATATTCGATGCATCGGCAGCGACCTCAAGAGTCTCCGGGTCACTTGCAATACTCTCTTCCATCAGCGTGCGCAGTTCAAGAAAATCATTGTCAGCAATGTTGTTCTGCAACAGCGTGACTATACTGTCTTTGACCTCGTCAAAAGGTGTAACAACCGCTTCAGCAAAGTTATCAAGCTTTATCAAATGCAAGCCAAACTGGGTTTTAACCACACCACTGAGATTGTTCTCTGTTGTCAGTACTTCCGCTGCTGACACGTATTGCGCTTCCATGTATGAGGGTTCCAACTGACCAAGACTGCCACCAGATTGCGCTGAACCAATATCTTCAGATACTTCTTTAGCGACATCAGCAAACGATTCGCCAGCTTCAATACGCGCCTTTATAGCTTCAAGCTCAGTGGTTCGTCTAGCAACTTCATCTGAGTCGTCGGTGTCAGCAATTTCCAGAAGTATGTGAGAGGTTTCGCGAACTTCCGGCGTGCTGACATAGTCAGCTTCAAATTCGTTGTAATGCAGTTGCGCATCTTCATCACTTATGT
>CAZQOI010000212.1:0-2335 GCA_964594905.1 uncultured Granulosicoccaceae bacterium | reverse complement strand
TCATCGAGCGTGTGCTCTCCCAAGACACTGCATTCCTCGTAACTGCCAACCGCCAGAATTCGACCATCACTTACCGCAACGTGAGTGGCGGTGGGCCAGTCTGGATTCATCGAGATGATTTTTTCGGCTCGGTATACAGTGATGACCGACATGACGCCCCTTTAAATTTGGCAGCTCACTCCAATTCAAACAGAGTCATTTGACACTGTCCAAGGTGAAATATCTTCCAGTACGAGTGGATTTTATACCAGTTTTCAGTGAAATTAATAATGACTCGATAGGCGATACGGAGTACTATCGGTTGTGCTCAGTTGTTTCTTGTGTTAACCGCAAGAGGCAACAAGTTTGTGCAAAAAACTGCTGCACTTCACTGCAGTATTGCGAATGTGGATCGAGTGTTGTTTGGCAAGTGTTTTTCATATAACCGTTTTTCAGTACACCAATCTGGCGCCAATACTTATTAAAAAGGCAAGCCGTTATTTCGAAATAAACCAGTACGGAGCAAGCAATGAAATTTATCAAATCAATATCAATAGCGGCGTTGATGTGCGCAACGTCATTCTCGACATCGTCGGTGTTTGCGGCAGATGTAACAATGAACGTTGGCTTCGGAGCTCCTGAAGAATCGCTCTACGGTCGATTTGGTAAGATTTTCGAAGCCAAAGCGGAAGAGTACACCAGCGGTAGCGTTGACGTAAAACTGCGATGCTGTAACCAGATATCCAGTGAAGATGAAGGGTTCAAAGCCATGCAACTCGGAACGGTCGATGGCTTCTTTATCACTGCAAACAATATATCTCCACACTGGCCACTGATGGACGTAACAGTACTGCCGTACATTTTTCAAAATGCTGAACACTTGTCACGAGTACTCGATGGTGACGTAGGCCAGTTAATGAAGGACAAACTACAGGCTGACACCAGCGTACATTTACTGGCATTTGGCCCAGCGCTCTATCGTGATTTTTATAATTCAGTACGTCCAGTCAACACCATGGAAGACATGAAAGGTCTAAAAGTGCGTGTTCCAAAGAACGAAGTAATGATAGCTACCTTCGAAGCATTCGGCGCTAACCCGGTACCACTAGCGTGGTCTGAAACTCCTACTGCTTTACAAACTGGAACTGTTGACGGTGGCGACAACGGTACCTCATTCATCAAGGATATGAAATTCTTTGAGTTTGAGCCGCACCTGGTCATCCTTGAGCACTTTGTCGCATTCGCGCCGCTGTTCGCTTCTGATAACTTCATGAAGAAACTAAGCGACGAACAGCGAGAGCAGATTATGCGTGCAGCCACAGATGCCGGAGCAGAGTTTGCAGCACAGGTTGCCAGCGAAACACAAGAAGTACGTGAATGGTTGGTGAACGAAGGTGGTATGGCAATGACCACCCCTGACAAGGGCGATTTTGTTGAGGCGGCTAAGGCGGTACAAGCAAGCTTCGCTGAGGAACGGGGCGCTGAGTTCGTAGAGCTGGTTGAGGCAATTCAGGCGGCTGCTAACTAAAGCAGTAATGTCCCTCCATAAACGTATAAAAGCCATGGGCGCGTCATAGCGCCTGTGGCTTTTAGCTTGACAGTAATCATCCTGGGGCGGGGCCGATGGTAGTTCTACGCTGGCTTGATCGCCACTTCGAAGAAGTCATTTGCTGCACTTGTCTGGTAGTCATTGCAGTAGCGGTGTTTTCCCAGGTGGTCGCACGCTACGTTTTTGAGATCGCACTACACTGGACTGAGGAAGCCGCATCCATCGCCATGGTTTGGGCGGTCTATACAGGGGCCTCGCTGTGTGTACGCGAGAGGTTCCACATACGAATCATGATTGCTGTGCAGTCGTTGCCGCAGCGTTTTGGCCGTTACATTATCTACATCGCTGACTGTCTTTGGGCGTTCTTTTGCCTGTTCATGATTCGCGTCAGCTGGGACTATCTGACTGTTCTCTGGCGGTTCCCTGAAACCAGTCCAAGTCTGGGCATAAACCAGTTCTACCCTCAATCGATATTGATCATCGGCTATGCGCTGATGCTCTTGCGCCTTATCCAGACCTATGTCCAATGGCATTATGCTGGACGTGAGGGATTACCCGGGATGTTGGATGAAACCGGTGATATCACACCGGTTGAGCAGGAAGAAGTACTGCGATGAGTCCTCTTGCCATTCTCGCCATCGCCTTTGTCGTATTGACAGTCATGGGTGTGCCGCTGTTTGTCGCTGTGGGTCTGACAACGGCCATTGCGCTTTTTATCATCGACATTCCCTACACCTTGTTGGCCCAAACCGGGTACGGCAGCTTGACACCGTTTCCGCTACTGACCATTCCGTTATTTGTACTTGC
>CAZQOI010000211.1:0-2341 GCA_964594905.1 uncultured Granulosicoccaceae bacterium | reverse complement strand
AGAGTTCTCGCGACATTGTCTTCATACCAGTCGGCATCAACTACGACCGCGTATTCGAAGATCGAACACAGTTACGTGCCGCAGCCAAATTACCACGACGAAATATCTTGTTCAGCGTCCGTACTGTAGTCAAGTATCTTGTCAAAAGCGTTTGGCAAAGGTTGCTGGGAAAACGCTATCGCAATGGCTACGCCTGCGTAAATTTTGGTACGCCAGTTTCCCTGAAAGCTTGGATGAAAAACCACCCAGGTGTTGGCATTGATCCCGACACCTTGATACTCGATGACGTAAGCGAGCTTGCCGAAGATCTGATGCAACGCATTGGCAGTATTACACCCATACTGCCTGTTGCCTTGGTGACACATCTATTCCAGAAAAACCCAAAGCGGGTTTATAGTGAAATTGAACTTAAGCGAGAGGTGTTGGATCTGCTTGATCAATTGACTGAACTTGGGCACCGCGCGTATATTCCGCGCGGTGATTACGACTATGCCGTCAATGTTGGCGTACGTATGCTGACGCTACGCCGAATACTCTTCAATAACGATGGCTTGTTAAGTGCAAACCCAAAAGACACAGAGCTAATCAGCTACTATGCCAACTCCATTGCACACCTTATTCCATCTGAATCAACCATTGAGCCAGGCAAGCTTAACGACCTGGCTCCATAGACTTGAGGTACTGAAAAGCTTCACTGGTGGTTGATAAAATCAGCGTTGTATTGTTGTTGACGACAGATTTGTACATATCCATCGTCTTCTGAAACTCATAGAAGTCAGCCGCCTCGTCACTTTGTGCGTAGGCATCTGCGTAAATTTGTGTTGCGGTCGCATCCGCATCTCCACGAATTTCCTCAACCTCTCGATACGCCTCTGAACGAATTCGGTTAAGTTCACGCTCTCGGTTACCAGTAATACGAGCCGCTTCGCCATTACCCTCAGAGCGAAAACGTTCAGCGATCTGACGTCGCTCAGAGATCATTCGATCGTATATCTTGGGGCGAACACTCTCGTTGTAGTTGATTCGTTTAAAACGAATATCGAGTAGCTCGATGCCGAACACACCAACCTTTCCGGCTGCTGCTGAGAAAATCTCCTCTTCTATAAGCTTTCGCCCTTTGGAAATCGGCACCAGGCCACCGAGTGTGTCCAGGCTCGATTCGCCAAGAGTTACATCTCGCAGTGGCGTTCTGTCTCTAGTGGTACGAACTATCTCGATCAACTTGTGTTTCGCAACAGCATTTCGAGTTTCGGAACCCAGGATGTCATCAAGCCGAGATTGGGCACTACGCTCATCGCGCAATCGTTGGAAAAACTGCAAGGGTTCAACGATACGCCAGCGTGCAAATAGATCAACCGCTATGTAGAGCTTGTCTTTCGTCGGCATATTACTTGGTGCTCCATCCCACTCCAGAATACGCTTGTCAATTGGATTGACGTTCTGAATGAAAGGGATCTTGAATTTAAGTCCCGCTGTTGTCACAGGATCACCAACCGGTTTACCAAATTGCGTGATGATGACTTGCTCACGTTCGTCCACGGTATAGGCGGCACCCGAGACAAACACCAAAAAAGCGGCAACGACAGCCACTATCACTGCAGTCAGAAAAGCCTTCATTGAGCTACTCCTTTTCCAGCGCCTTGTAAGTGCATCAGCGGCAAGATCTGTTGCGAGTTCTCATCAACGATTATCTTGCTATCCAATGTGGGCAATACTTCTTGCAAGGTTTCAATATATATTCGACGGCGCGTCACATCCGGTGCCTTGACGTACTCAGTCAATACCGCATTAAAACGAGCTGCATCACCCTCAGCCTCATTGATACGCTTCAAACGATAACCATCAGCGGCCCGAATGCTCTGATCTTTTTCACCCTCCGCTAATGGGATGTCCTTATTGTATTGACGACGAGCAGCATTGATCAGACTCTCCTTCTCCTGCTGCGCCTGGTTTACTTCATTAAATGATTCCTGAACCGGGCGCGGTGGATTGATATTTTTTAACTGCACCTGATCGATACTGACACCCATCTCATATTTGGACGTCAATGTCTGCATGTTAGCCAAGGCTTCGGCTTCAATTTCTTGTCGACCAATCGTGATGACTTCATCAACTGTTCGATCGCCAACGACTTCACGCATGACAGACTCTGATACGTCACGCAAGGTCTCACCCGGATTGCGTACATCGAAACTGTACTTACGCGGATCCTCAATACGATACTGCACAACCCATTCAACAAGCGCTGCGTTCAGATCACCCGTGACCATCTGACTTTGCTGGGCGGTGTCATTTCGATGCTGACTAGGGTTGGTCGCACCTCTAGTCTGAAAACCGAATT
>CAZQOI010000210.1:0-2360 GCA_964594905.1 uncultured Granulosicoccaceae bacterium | reverse complement strand
AGTGGTGGAAATAGCTGACGGCGAGCCACTGATCGACATGATTGATGACATATTGATGCTATTAGTCAGTGGATTTATCGTCGCCATATTTTTTTGCGAACGAATACTACAAACGCGCGCTTTACATCAATTGCAGGGACAACTGGACAATGCACGAGGTCAGTTATCACGAGTGGACGTCAATTCCCAAAAACTGGCCAGTCAGTACCGAGAGATCATGCAACGGCAATTCGATGTCTGGTCACTCACGAAGAGCGAACAAGAAGTTGTCATATCGCTATTAAAAGGTCTGTCTTTTAGAGAAGTGTCTGAGCTTCGACAAACTCGGGAAAAAACCGTCAGACAGCAAGCCACCAGTGTCTATAAAAAAGCAGGAGTTGCCGGACGGCACGAACTGGCCGCATGGTTCTTCGAGGATTTACTTGATCCTCCCGCTTCCGAGCAGTCACAGCCATCTCAACCAGCCGTTAAATAAGGTTACGCCAGCACATGGCACCATTGACTTAAGCAAGCATTTCCCCTAAGTTGTCGGGTTGCCGCGGGGCTCCTAATGAGCGCGAAAGACTAGCGCCACCAGCCCCTGCAACCCATTACGCAGTGCCAGATCGAGGGATTTTTCCATGTACGCAGTCATCAAAACCGGTGGTAAGCAATACCGAGTTAAGCCGGGTGACACCCTGCGTGTCGAATCATTAGCAGCCGATGAAGGCGATTCAATCAACCTTGAAGAGGTGCTGATGGTTGTTAACGGCGCTGACGTGGAAATGGGTACGCCACGGGTAAGTGGCGCGAAAGTAGTAGCCAAGGTGGTTTCTCACGGACGTGGCAAGAAGGTGAAAATCGTCAAGTTCAAGCGACGCAAGCACTACCGCCGTCAGATGGGCCACCGCCAGAATTTTACAGAACTCGAAATTACCTCGATCAACGGCGTTACCGCCCCTGCCGGTTTGGGCAAGTCGGACGCGAAACCTGCGCCTTCGAAGAAGCCTGCTGCCAAACCTGCTGCTAAGGCTGATTCAGATTCAGGTTCAGATACAACGTCCACTGCAGCGGCAGCAGCTGCTGGTGCGGGCGCAGCTGCGGCAAGCGCTGCCGCCGTCGCGTCACTAAAATTTCTGGATGCACCCAACGGCGAGCCGGACGATCTGAAGAAGATCCTTGGCATCGGCTCCGTGCTTGAAGAGAAACTCAACGACATGGGTATTTACCACTACAGCCAGATCGCAGAGTTCACCGATGAAGATATCGCCAATATCAACACGCACCTGAATTTCCCAGGCCGCATTGAGCGCGATGAATGGATACCTCAAGCAAAAGATCTGATGGCAGGTGGCGAGGCACGCAAGCTCAAATACCTGGACGGACCTGATGGCGAACCGGACGACCTGAAGCAGATCTCAGGCGTAGGACCAGTCCTGGAAGGCAAGCTGAACGAACTCGGTATCTACCACTTCTGGCAAGTTGCGAAGTTTGAACAGAAAGATATCGATCTCGTCAACGATGCGATGGCCTTCCCAGGCCGAATCGAACGTGATGAGTGGATAACTCAAGCCAAAAATCTCGCTGAAGGCGGTGAGCCAAAATAACGCAAGTCGCCCAGCCTAGCAGCTGGGTTTTGCGGTCTTTGAGCTCGTTGGTTCTCTGAGTTCGTTACGAGAACTCTGTTAAATGATCACTCAGTAGCCACAGGCTTTGTAGTACCTGCTTATGCACATGGCGATATGATCAGCGGCAAGCTGCTCCGCGGATGCTTCTAACGATCCAAACTCCCTTTCAGGAAAATATTGAGACACGATAGTCTCTGGTATTTTTTGTCCGCTGAGATTTACAAACAATTTTTTCAAAGCACTACTAACACTGGGTACTGTCCAGTAGTAGCGAATTCGATCACTGTAGCTGTAATGCTTGAGCTGCTTAACAACATCATCACTGCCACGATAGTAAGGCGCCCAGTTATCACTATTTTCATTCATGGCTTTGTCGATCGCGACAAGCAATCCAGATCTATCTGATTCAATTACCAAGTGTTCTTCGATATGCGCAAGTGCAAATACTGCCTCTCGCATTCGAAATGTCAGTTCTGGCCCAACCTTTAAAAAGAAGAAGTGCTTGTTTACCAATTCTGCCAATGCATCGTTCGGTTGGTAGTCGGTAGAGTGAGCTTCAAAAGAAATGCCCTCGATGCTTTTCACAGCCGTTGCGAGATCTAATGCTTTGCTCGGCTCAAATCGATGGATTGCCGTGTGACTAAAGTCGACACCAGGCTGCGTCACAACAGATGCAATCTTTGACCACACATGGCTTAACCCTTCCTTATCAAACGCTACACGATGCGTATCAATAGTTTCATTTAACCGTTC
>CAZQOI010000209.1:0-2362 GCA_964594905.1 uncultured Granulosicoccaceae bacterium | reverse complement strand
GGATCTTCACCAGGAACAGCGAGCCCAAGTGGATCGACGAAAAAGGTTCTGATTATGCTGGGGTACAGGCTCTTGAAATCAAGCACCAGTACATCTTGGTACAAGCCAGGTATTGAGTCCATCACGTAACCACCCGGGCTACCGCTGTCATCGTGTCTACCAACATCTGGTGCAACGAAACCGCTTCGATGTAGCTTTGGGAGGTACAAATTGTCGAAAGCAGCGACCGAGCCACCGAGACGGTCCAACGCAAGACCAGTAAGGTTGGCTCGTTGTACCGCAAACGCAATCAGATCAGCCTTTGTGAAAATCTCGTTGACTAGCGTACAGTCACGTACGTTGTAGTCAGCCAGCTCAGGTTTGTTGTCCCGAAATCGGCGATTGATCTCTGCAACCTTGTCGTGCTCGGCACCGATCAGTTTGCCAACGCCAAGTAATTCGTGTGCGACGTTATCTAATGCAAAACTTTCGAAAGCCCAAAAGCCTGCTTTAAGCTGATCTATACCATCGAGAACCGCGCGCCCCGGTACTCTTGCTATGCGTGGAGAGCCTGGGTTGCCCGGTTGTAAAACGGCTGCAGTCTCTCCAGCGCGACCTAGTGCAAACGGTATGTTCAGCTCTCGGCATTTTCGATCGAGAAAGTTCAAGTCAAAGTTGATCACCGCCCAGCCGGTGATAATGTCTGGGTCGAGTTGTTGCATCCATTTCAGAAATGACTTGATTACCTCTGCTTCGCTATCACAGTAGTGCAGGGTATAACCATCGCGTCGTTCGTCCTGCGCTTTTCCATGCATGAATACAACCGCATGTGCATAGTCTTGACCGGTGATCTCGTCGGTTGAGAATCCATCACTATTTCCCAACAAGGCTCCGGCGATGGAATACAACTCACCGGTGTTGGCGCGTGTCTCTATATCAATTGAGACTGCGCTGAGAGTTGGATTGACAGTTATTGGAGACAGCTTGGGATTGTGTATCGTGCGATTGTTTCTGAACGCCTTGATGTCCCCATGAACTTCCATCCCGGCGTGGATGAAGCGCTCCATAAGGTAACGATCGACTGGTTTTATGTCCGATTCGCATAGCGTTATATCGGTTTGACGCAACTGTTGTAAATCACGATGATGACGAAAATACAAAGCGTCAACAGCACCGCCATGCAGCAAGGACAGCTCAACGGCTTTTCGTCGCGCGGCAGCGGGCAAGGTCAGTGAGATATCTCGTTCAACAAAACACACCGACTCCTGTGCATCGATTCTTACTTGCAGGGGCCCGCTGTCGGTTGCCAGCCACAAGCTTAGTTCGACGCCCTGTGGTGTATCTCGCCAGCCGCGCGAGACTAGGTATCCAGTGGTGCTCATGGAGACAGTGTACGAAAAGTCTCGTACTACCGGGGACTGTTATTGGCTGGTCCCGTTGATGCGCGAATAATCAATTCCGCTGGAATCAAAACATCATTGATCATATCTTGATCGTTACTTGTGCTTCGTTCGATGAGGGATCGCGCTGCAATCTGCCCAATTCGTCTCGCTGGCAGTCTAACGGTGGTCAAACCTGGTTCGATGACTGATGAGCTTTTAAAATCACCGATACCTGCAACTGACAGTTTTTCAGGTACGCGAATGCGGGCTCGCGCTGCAGCATGAAGCACACCGTGAGCGATGATATCGTTGCCGCACAGGATGGCACTGGGTTGTTTGTCCTCCTGATTAAACAATTCGAGTGCAATTGACTTCGCTGTTGCTGCGTCATACGGGCATTCGATACACCAGTTAGCGGGTACCTCAATGCCAACGCTGGCTAGAGTATCATCGACACCTCGCTTACGATCCCGCGCTCGATCATTGTTTCGAGTATCTGGAAAAAATGTCGCAATGTTTCGGTGCCCAAGATCCACAAGGTGTTGAGTTATATCGGCTGCGCCTTGTCGATTATCAGTGCCTATGCAGGGAATCTTGCCCACACCTGTTGCATTCCAGAGAGAAGCGACTGGAATTTCGCGCACCTTCAACATTTCGATTGCTACGTTTGAGTGATCCCGACCGACGATAGCAACAGCGTCAATGCGCCGTTCCAATAGGGAACGGATGATCGATACTTCGCGCGTCAAGTCGTAGTTATGGCTGGCAATCAGCATAGTGCGGTCTTGCCGGTGCAGCTCTGCTGAAAATGCTTCGATCAATTCTGAAAATATCGCATCATCGATCGTTGGTACCACCAGACCCACCGATCCGCTCTTACGATTGTGCAGGGAACTGGCAACTCGATCGCGAATATACCCAAGCTCCTCGGCGGCTTCCTTGACGCGCTTACGCGTGTCTGAGCGGACCGCAGACGGCGTATTGAAACAGCGGGATACTGT
>CAZQOI010000208.1:0-2380 GCA_964594905.1 uncultured Granulosicoccaceae bacterium | reverse complement strand
ATATGGATATGAAAATCTCACACGTCATTCGTGGCGATGATCATGTCAATAACACGCCCCGGCAAATCAACATACTTGAAGCATTGGGTGCCGATCGTCCTGTCTATGCTCACTTACCGATGATTCTCGGTGAGGATGGGAAACGTTTGTCAAAAAGACACAACGCTGTGAGTGTCATGCAATACCGGGATGACGGCTATCTGCCGGAGGCACTGCTCAACTACCTTGTGCGTCTTGGTTGGTCACACCAGGATCAGGAACTTTTCAGTGACAAAGAGATGATCGATCTTTTTTCACTTGAAGCGGTCAACCGTTCGGGAGCTGTGTTTGATACCAAAAAACTTGATTGGGTAAACCAACAGTACCTGCAAGCGAAGCCAAGTGACGCACTCGCCGAATCTTTGAAGCCTTATCTTGCTGAGATAAACGTTGACACAAGTGCAGGGCCTGCACTAAGCGACGTTGCGAATCTATTGCGCGATAGGGCATCGACGTTAGTCGATATGGCATCTGCGGCTCAGTATTTTTATGTAGCACCTACAAGCTATGACGAAAAAGCTGCGAAGAAGCAGTTCAAAGTGGCTTCGGTTGATGTTTTGAGTGCAGTGGCAAAAGGCTTCGGCACTTTGCAGGAATGGCAAGCGGAGCCGATTCAGGCGCTACTGGATCAGACCGTCAGCGATCTCGATATCGGGTTTGGAAAACTTGGTCAACCATTACGTCTTGCGGTTACTGGCGGGACGGCCTCTCCGTCACTTGCCGACACCTTAGCGTTGATCGGCAAGGATGAAGTTGTGGCACGTGTGGAGAAGGCAATCGCTTTGTGTGTTTGAGTGTTTTGCTTAACTGATGTTTTCGTGCTAGTTAGGCGCGACCATGTGGTTCCTCAAAATCGAGCAGTGGACCTGTGGGCACAATACGATGCGGATTTACAGTCTCATGGCTCGCGTAGTAGTGGTTTTTGGCATGCATGAAGTGGCAGGTATCCTTAATACCCGGCCATTGGTAAAGGTCCCGTGTGTAGGCCCACAGATTGGGGTAGTCCACGATGCGACGAATATTGCATTTGAAATGACCGTGGTAAACCATATCGAAACGTAACAATGTAGGTAGCAATCGCCAGTCCGCTTCTAGCGGCGCGTCCCCGCATAGGAAGCGGTGTTCTTCAAGTTTTACCTCTAACCAATCAAGTGTTTCGAACAATGGCGTAACGGCTTCTTCGTAAGCAGCTTGAGTCGTCGCGAACCCAGAGCGGTACACGCCATTGTTCAGCGTGTGATACACCCGTTCGTTGATGGTATCAATCGCGTTACGTTTGTTTTCTGGATAGTAGTCGCCGGGTTTAGCGCCGATCTCGTCAAAAGCGCTGTTAAGCATACGAATGATTTCAGACGATTCATTTGACACGATAGTGTCTTGTTGTGTGTCCCAGATTATGGGGACAGTAACGCGACCGGTGAACTTAGGGTTAGCTCGCTGATAAACCTCATGAGCGTAAGAGAGCCCGAATAAGTTATCACCAACAATACCTTCAGGATCTTTCTCGAATGTCCAGCCTTTGTCTGCCATGTACCAATGTACAAAAGACATATCGATCATGGATTCAAGACCTTTTAGAGCTCGGTAGATCAATACACGATGAACCCAAGGGCAGGCGTAGCTCGCATACAGATGATAGCGACCCGCTTCTGCTTTGAATCCACCCTCACCAGTCGGGCCTGCGCTTCCATCCTGGGTAATCCAGTTTCGATAAACCGCTTCGGTACGTTCGAAACGCCCCTCGCTTGAATCAGTGTCATACCACTGGTCGCGCCATTCGCCATTGATCAATAAGCCCATGCGAATTGTTCTCTAAAGAAGACTAATTAGAAGAGTAACCGAATCAAGCCAACTCCTGCCAGACTGATAAGCAAGACAAGGCAAACGCGCTTGTATAGTAGCTCGCGTGACGGATTGAACAAGGCGCTGCCAATCAACACACCGACCATTACAACAGGTGCGAGCACGAGTCCTCGAGTAAAAGCTGTTTTTGTCATGACGTCCAACAGCATCAAGGAAATGCCAGAGGTAATCATGCTGAAAAATAAAAACATGACCAGAGATCCGCGTATGTTTGCGATGGGCCTTTGTTGCGCGAGCGTGAATAGCGCGACCACCATGCCACCTGCCATGGCCAGCCCGGTGGCAATGCCCGCCGTCAGACCAGAGGTATACAGTCCGGGCCTGGTCGCGAAGAAGGCTGGGCTTTTCCTGACCAGTTGCATAAAGGCCAGTACGAGGATCAGAACAAGGGCAATCGATTTTGACGTTGATGGGTCTATAAGTTTGGTTGCCATCAAACCTATTGGAAACCCGATGGTTGAGCCGGCAGCAAGACCGA
>CAZQOI010000207.1:0-2423 GCA_964594905.1 uncultured Granulosicoccaceae bacterium | reverse complement strand
ACGTCATAGTCTGTTGGACCAAGCTCTGTGCCTACAGCAATAACAACGTCTGCAGATTCTATAAGGCTTCGTAGCGGTTTAAGACTCGCACTCGCATGAACTACCAACGGGTGTTGTGAAACATAAGATCTGGCATTTGCAGTAGTCACAATCAAGGCATTCAGTTTTTCAGCCAACTGAATAATCTCACCCCCAGCGTCTCGCACTCCTCCGCCCGCAAGAATAACCACGGAATCTGCCTGGTTTATTGAATCGGCTGCTACTGACACCTCCGCATCTCCAGGAGGTACTGGAAGCGATGTCGAGAATGACGCTTCGATAGTGTCGAACTCACGGTGACAGTCCTCGAACATCAAGGAGAGCGGTATTTCAATATGCACCGGCCCAGGACGAGCTGTTGCAAATCGGAGAAAAGCGGCGTGCACCGCGTTGGTAAGTTCATCAATACTTGACACGGTGTATGAGTCACAGGCAACAGTAGATGCGAATGCCGATTGATCAGGCATCTCGTGCAGATTGCCTCGTGTAGGTCGATCTGGATCATTGACACTCGTGATTACCAGCATGGGTATTGAATCAGCAAGAGCTTGCAACATTGCGGTTGAAATATTCGAGAATCCCGGGCCAGTTATCACCAGGCAAACACCCGGTTTACCAGTCATGCGTGCATAGCCATCCGCCATAAATCCTGCACCTTGTTCGTGGCGTGGCGTCACATGAGTAATCGAAGAGCCTTCAAGCCCTCGATACAACTCAATGGTATGAACCCCAGGAATCCCAAAGACCACATCGACATCGTAGGATTCCAACAGGCGGATCAGGTATTTACCGACCGGTACTTTCATGGCTTTCTCATCTGAATATCTCGCGCCGAAAGACCTCTAATGGCGGCTTGAGAGTATTATTGCGTAAACACAGGCGTTACGGAGCGTGGAAGCCCTTGAATCAGGTAGAGATTATCGAAGTATCGCCCCGCGACGGCATACAAAACGAAAAAAAATTGCTGTCATTTGACACCAAGTTGGAACTGATCGAACGAGCCATCAAGGCGGGTGCTTCAAGGATCGAGGTAACAAGCTTTGTAAACCCTAAAAAAGTACCGCAGATGGCGGAAGCCGATGAAATATGTGCGGCTCTACCGCGCGGTAATGATTGTAGATACATCGGCCTCGCGTTAAATAGACGTGGGTTTGAACGCGCCTGTAACGCCAATCTTGACGAGGTCAATTATGTCGCCGTCGTGTCGGATACGTTTTGCCAGAAAAATCAGGGCACCGATTCTGATACCGGGGTACGTCTGTTCAATGAGCTAGCTAATGAGGTCACAACACCTATCGGTGTCGGCGTTTCTATTGCAACGGCTTTCGGCTGCCCGTTTGAAGGAGAAATATCAATCGAGCAATTGATGCACACGGTACATCAATGCATGGAAGCAAAACCCTTCGAACTTTGCCTTGCCGATACGATTGGAGTTGCAACACCCCGTGATATTAAAGAACGTATTGCAGCTATTCGTGAGTTTTACCCAGACGTGCCCTTGCGCCTTCACTTTCATAACACACGCAATACAGGTCTTGCCAATGCTTGGGCGGGGATTGAAGCGGGTGTAAAAGCGTTTGATTCAAGCCTTGGTGGCGTTGGCGGTTGCCCATTCGCTCCCGCTGCTACCGGCAACATACCCACTGAAGACTTGGTTTATATGTTCGAGCGCGCTGGTATTGATACGGGCATGAATCTCAGCGACTCAATAGAGGCAGCCAAGTTTCTGGAATCAAGCCTGGGTAAGACTGTTCCGGGAATGATCATGAAAGCTGGAATATTTCCTGACAACGCAATGAACAACGTATGAGCCTAACTCTTGATCATCCAGAGATTCGTAATGGTGTCAGCCGACTCTGTGAAGAATTCCCCGGTGAGTATTGGCGTCGCTGTGATCGTGAGCAGGCTTACCCAGAAGCCTTTGTCACAGCTTTAACTGAAGCTGGGTACCTCAGTGCCTTGATTCCCGAGGAATATGGTGGGCTCGGTCTACCGCTATCCGCAGGCTCCGCCATTGTTGAAGAGATACATCGAGCGGGTTGCAACGCGGCAGCTTGTCACGCACAGATGTACACCATGGGCACGGTTTTACGTCATGGCAGCAAGGAACAAAAAACGCACTATCTCCCATCAGTAGCCAACGGCAGTTCAAGACTGCAGGCGTTTGGTGTCACTGAACCTGGCTCCGGCACTGACACAACCTCCTTGCGCACAACCGCAAAGCTAGACGGCGATCAATACGTGGTTAACGGTCAAAAAATCTGGACATCCAGAGCCGAACATTCGGATCTACTACTACTGCTTGCACGAACGACACGACTGGAGGAAGTAGAGAAAAAGACAGATGGGCTATCAGTGTTTCTTATAGATATGCGAAAAGTTGA
>CAZQOI010000206.1:0-2433 GCA_964594905.1 uncultured Granulosicoccaceae bacterium | reverse complement strand
CACACGCACACACGCACACACGCACACACGCACACACGCACACACGCACACACGCGGAAGCTCAGTTAGCGTCTTGGCGTGCTAGATCGCGCAATGCGAATTTCTGAATCTTGCCAGTTGAGGTTTTTGGTAGCGGTCCAAAGATTACGGTTTTCGGCACTTTGAAAGCTGCCATATTGGATCGACAGTAAGCGATGATTTCTTCTTCGGTGGTGCTGCCGGTTTCATGCAAGGTCACGAACGCGCAGGGTGACTCGCCCCATTTCTCATCAGGCTTTGCGACTACCGCTGCTTCAAGTATGGCGGGGTGACGATAGAGAGTTTCTTCAACTTCCAGTGTCGATACATTTTCGCCGCCGGTAATAATGATGTCCTTGGCGCGGTCTTTTATCTCGATGTAACCATCGGCATGCTGCACGCCAAGATCGCCAGTGTGGAACCAGCCTCCAGCAAATGCTTCCTCGGTCGCTTTTGGGTTCTTTAGATATCCTTTCATCACCGTATTGCCACGAATCATCAATTCGCCAATCGTGTTGCCATCGTTAGGGGTATCTTCCATAGAATCTGACTGTTTGATCTGCGCATCATCAAGCGTTACGTAATGAACCCCTTGTCTAGCCATGCGCCCGGAGCGCGCCTGCAATTCAAGCTCTGGCCAGTCATCTTGTGGGATACACACGGTAGCCGGTCCGTAAGTTTCAGTGAGCCCATAGAGATGAGTGACGTTGAAGCCGATTGCTTCCATCGCTTCGATAACAGCTGATGGTGGTGCGGCACCACCGGTCGCGATTTCAATTCGTTGGCTTGCTTGTTTTTGAATGTCGGGTGATGCATTAGCCAGCATGTTGAGCACAATCGGTGCACCACACATGTGTGTGACGTCGGTAGATTCGATCAATGAGAAAATCAAGGCAGGATCGACGTTACGCAAACACACATGGGTACCCATGGCCGCTGTGACGGCCCAGGTAAACGTCCAGCCATCGCAGTGGAACATCGGCAGTGTCCACAGGTAGCGCGAATGATGGCTGACACCCATTGTTGTCATATTACCGATTGCGTTCAGGTAAGCGCCGCGATGATGATAAACACAGCCTTTGGGGTTACCAGTGGTGCCTGAGGTGTACAGCAGGGATATTGCTTGCCACTCATCATCAATATGCGTTTGCACGTCTTCCGCTTTGGCTTCATTGAGCAATGCTTCGTAGTCAAGCTCGCCAATTAGTGTTCCGGTAGTGGCCAAGGCATCGTCGATATCGATAAGCAGAATATCGCGATTGATCTTTGCGACTGCCTCTTTGATTACTGATGAAAACTCGCGATCGCTGATCAGCACATTGGCCTCACCGTGATTAAGAATAAAGGCGAGGGTGTCTGCATCGAGACGAATATTGAGTGAATTGAGTACGGCACCAATCATCGGCACACCGTTATGCGCTTCCAGCATCTCGGGAGTGTTGGTTGCCATGATGGCGACGCAATCGCCTTTTTTTACACCTCGCTGTTGCAGTGCCGCGCCGAGCTGCCGACTGCGCTGCCAGAACTCGCGATAGCTGTAGCGACGTTCGCCGTGAATGATGGCCAGCTGATCAGGACGAACCATGGCTGCACGTTCAAGGAAACTGACGGGAGACAGCGGCGAGTGATTGGCCGATGTCGGGCCAAGATCGGTTTCGAAAATCGACACGTGATTTCTGCATTGATGAGGTGTGTGGTGATAATAACGCTAATTCGTGAATACGCTATGCTGAGCGCTATGCAAGAACGACTATTTGATCTGTCGGGCAAGACCGCTCTGGTCACCGGCGCCAGCGGAGGGCTGGGATATCGCTTTGCCGAGGTGCTGGCTGAGGCGGGTGCGACTCTCATCATCACCAGCAGAAACCCTGAGCACCCATCGCTCCTGGAACTGCGGGAACGCTATTCTGATCGGTGTGTGCCTTTGGCGCTCGATGTCTCGAGGCGAGATTCAGTGGATACCTTGTTCCAGACGATTGCCAAGCATAAGCTGACTGCCGACATTCTGATCAACAACGCAGGCGTCGCGGCTGGCGATCTGGCGCGAGATGTATCGAATAATACGTTCGACAACATCATGATGACCAACCTGCGCGGCCCGTGGCTGCTGGCTCAAGGCTTTGCTGAATCACTGATAGCGGCGAAGCGCCCCGGAAGCCTGGTTAATATCGCTTCAATACTGGCATCACGAGTGACACCAGCAACTGCACCCTATGCCAGCAGCAAGGCGGCGCTGTTGCATATGACCAAATCACTGGCACTTGAATGGGCACGCTATAGCATTCGCGTTAATGCAATCTCACCGGGCTATATCGAAACCAGCATGACGTCGGATTTTTTCAAGACGGAGGCAGGTTTGCGCACCATCAAACGTATTCCACAGCAACGTATTGGACAACCCAGTGATCTTGATGG
>CAZQOI010000205.1:0-2442 GCA_964594905.1 uncultured Granulosicoccaceae bacterium | reverse complement strand
GTTTTACATGCTTCTTCCAGAGCGCTTTGATCAATCTCTCCATGCCGACCATAGGCGATATTGTTGGCGATGGTATCGTTAAACAGCATCACATCCTGGCTCACGTAGGCAATGGTGTCACGCAACGATGCCAAAGTATATTCGTTAGTCGCAACACCGTTGATATCGATGCTGCCTTCAGTGAGGTCGTACAGGCGAGGCAACAAGTTCACAAGTGAGGTTTTCCCACTACCTGACTCACCAACGAACGCAACGGTCTCGCCTTCATCGATACGAAAATCAACTTCTTGCAAAACGGCTGGTTTGTCAGCCACGTAGCGCAGTCCAACGCCTTTGTAGTCGATCGTTGTGATCCGCGGTGAGAGCGTTTGTGTGCCGGTATCTATTTCAGATTCCAAATCCAGGGTGGCAAATAGCGTTTCACCTGCAGCTATGCCGTTCTGGATTTGGCTGTTTAACGATGTCAATCGTCGCATGGGTTGGAACAGTAACAACATAGCAGTTACGAACGACATGAACTCGCCAACCGATAGTCTGTCGGCAATCCCGTCACTGGAAGCCAGATACACAATAATGGCTAACGCAATAGCCACCAGCATTTGAATGATTGGCACGTTAAGCGCGCGAATAGCCGTTTCGCGCATATTAAATTCGCGATTCCGTTCGTTGGCTTTTTCAAAATGGTTTTCTTCGGTGGGTTGCCCACCAAAAATTTTAATGACCCGGCTGCCATCAACTGCTTCCTGAATAGCATGGCTTACCTCACCCATTGAATCCTGAATATTTCGGCTTACCGCACGAAACTGTTTGCTAACACGATCAACGATCAAACCAATAATGGGACCTATGATGAGAAAACAAAGCGATAATTGCCAGCTTTGCCAAAACATCAGTGCCAGTAAACCAATCGCTGTCAGAGAATCTCTTACCATAATGGTCAGGGTGCTGCTTGCGGCTTGCGCAACACGTTGAGAGTTGAACGTAATGCGAGAAATAAGCTCACCAGAAGACGCATTATCATAGAAACGCGTTGGCAAACTTAAGTACTTGGCAAACACTTCCTTGCGTAACTGCTTGATCACACTCCAGCCAATCCAGGACATGAAATAGCTTGATGCGAAGCCAGCAATTCCGCGAATGATAAATATGACTATGATGATAATCGGGACAAACACAATAGCCTGATGATCCTGTTCAACGAAACTGCCATCAAGCAATGGCTTCATCAGGGCGGCAAAACTGGCTTCGGTAATCGCATACCCGACCATGCCGGCTATAGCGTAGGCAAACTGGCGTTTATAAGGTTTGATGTAAGTGAGCAGTCGCCGGTACGTATCAGACGCTTTGGGAACTTCTGTCGGCTCATTCATAAAAGCTCACTCATAACAAGCCTGAACTCGAATAGGGTGTCGACGGTAGCAAGTAAACAAAAGACGGCTTGTTGTACGAATGTTCGTATTGCGAATAGTTGCGCAACCGCCTTTTACGGGGAACCCGGTTATAACGCTACTCGGTCGTTTGTGAGGTAGCAATAGACATTCGTAACATGCCCAGCTGACCAGCGGCGTCCATGGCCGTAACAACGGCTTGATGAGGTGTTTGTGCATCTGCCCGAATGGTGAGTGGGATGTCGCGATTACCGTCGATGAGTTTGTACAAAGCCGCCTGCAGCGACTCAGCGTCAGATTTTACCAGCTCCTGATCATTCACGTAGAATCGACCTGCAGCGTTGATAACTACTTCAATGTTATCCGTTTTTGTCTCAGTCGCGGAATCGCTGGCCCTGGGCAATTGCAAGGAAATCTCTGATTCCTTCTGAAAAGTGGTGGACACCATAAAGAAGATCAGCAGCAAAAACACCACATCAATCAGCGGTGTCAGATTAAGTTCAAGCTCTTCTCGATGTTGTCGTTTGAATTTCACGGTGCAACTCGGGCCTTGGATTGCCGCTTCTGTAATACATCCACAAGCTTCAACGATTCTTTTTCCATATCGATGACCAGACCATCAACCCGACCACGAAAGTAGCGATAAAACATCAGCGCCGGTATAGCGACCATGAGGCCACTGGCAGTTGTGATTAGTGCTGTTGAGATACCACCTGCCAACTGAGCAGGATTACCCACACCCACCGTTGTGATGTTGGTGAAAACTTTGATCATGCCTATTACAGTGCCAAGCAAGCCAAGCAATGGCGTCACTGCCGCGATGGTACCCAAGGCGTTCAGGTAGCGTTCCAACTCGTGTGCCACATGACCGCCAACCTCTTCGATCGAAGCCTTCATGGAATCACGTTCCTGTGCACGCGTCATTAAACCCGCTGCAAGCACTCGGCCCAGTGGTGATTGTTGCTGAATTTCTCTGACTTTTTCATCAGTCAATTGTTTGGAGCTGGCCATGCGCCACACATCGGCCACCAGATTAGACGGGACAATTCTTTCC
>CAZQOI010000204.1:0-2451 GCA_964594905.1 uncultured Granulosicoccaceae bacterium | reverse complement strand
GTGACCTTTGACGGCGTTCAAGTGATGCAGATAGCTATCTGTTAGAGCTAAGTCGTAAGCGGTGCATCGGACACAGTCTAGTAACAGCATAACCAATCGGGTATCAGTACGACTTCATTTTCAATGAAGAGGAAGTCCGTATGACCCAGCGACAAGCACGCCGTACCCGAGCCCAGTGGGCTGATATTATCGCCCAGTTCCAGCGTAGCGGCCTGGATGCCAGGGCGTTCTGTGAGAAGGAACAAATTACATTGGTCACGTTTAATAAATGGAGGCTGCGTCACTCACAGCCGTCGCCGCCGTTGTCACACGCCGAAGCACCCGCATTCACCCCGGTGACTCACATCGAACCTACTGCGAAGACGGTGTCGTCAGTGAGTTTGCAAATTGGCGCGCTGATTACCGTGAGTATCTCAGTGGATGGTTCTGTCGATGGTCAGTGATCGCTGGATGGGGAGTGAGGTGTTTGTCTATCGTCACCCTGTCGATATGCGTAAGTCGATAGATGGATTGAGTGTTATTGTGGCCATCGAGCTTGAGCGCAATCCGTCAGACCGCGCGATGTATGTTTTCACCAACAAGGGCAAGGATAAAATCAAGCTGTTGATCTGGCACCTCAATGGCTATTGGTGTTTGTACAAGCGACTGGACAAACAACGCTTCCAATGGCCCAACTGGTTTGACACCGATACGGTACTCTCATTGTCACAAGAGCAATTGGACTACCTGTTGGACGGATATAACCTCAACGGCATGCGTCCTCATCGCACATTGACATACGCACGTCACTTGTAGCAATGCGCAAGATTTAATCACCCGTTATTGTCTTGCACATGGATGTGCAAACACCCAACTCCCTTCCTGATGATGTCGACAAGCTCAAAGACATCATCACTGAGCAGCAAAAGATGCTGCAGTCAAAATCACTTCTCATTGATCGCATGCAGGTGATGCTCGATCGGTTCAAGCAACAACGCTTCGGCGCCAGTTCTGAGAAATTTCCCGGCCAGCATGAGATCCAGTTCTTTAATGAAGCCGAACTGCTGGCACACAAACAGAACAACGCTGACGGGGACAACAGCAGTGAAACCGGCGAAACGATCGACGTTCCTGCACACACTCGGCGCAAGAAAAAACCACGCGCTTTGCCACCGGAGTTGGAACGCGTAGAGGTACACCACGAGCTAGATCCGTCTGAGCGCACCTGCAGCGGTTGCGGCGATGAGCTTGAGCGCATTGGAGAAGAGGTTAGCGAACAGCTGGGTGTGATTCCTCAGCACTATTTTGTGGTACGCCATATTAAAGGCAAATATGCTTGCTCGTGCAAGGGGTGTATGAAAACCGCCCCGATGCCAGCGCAACCGATTCCAGGCTCTCAGGCCAGTCCCAGCGTGCTGGCGCAAATCATGGTGCAGAAGTTCCATGATGGGCTGCCGCTGTACAGGCAAGAGAAAATAGATGCTCGAATCGGACTGGATCTGCCTCGATCAAAGCGGGCTCGATGGCTAATAGCGGCAGAGTCGGTACTACAGCCACTCTACAATCTGGCACAAGAGGCCTTTTTCAGTTACGACATCGCACTGAGTGATGACACAACGATCCAGGTGCTCAAGGAAGATGGTCGTGCGCCTTCATCGAAAAGTGCTTTATGGATTAGACGTGGCGGACCGCCAGACAAACCAGTGGTTCTGGTTGATTATCGACAATCGAAGTCAGGTGAAGCCGCTTATAGTCTGTTGTCACAGTTCAACGGGTTTCTGGTGTGCGACGCGGCAAAGAGCTTTAACAAAACGGTCGAACGTAATCAGTTGACGTTGGTTCACTGTAACGACCATGCTCGGAGACGCTTTGCTGATATTCTCAAAACGGCTGATAAAAAAGATAAGAAGGCCTGGGTCGCCACAAAGGCCATCGGGTATTATAAAGGTCTGTACAAGATAGAGACACAGGCAAAAACTCTTGATGATGAGCAAAGGCTTGCACTGCGTCAGGAGAAGGCAGCTCCGTTATGGGACGAGTTCATCGGTTGGGCGCAGAAAGTGATGGATATGAGTATCGGCCACGCACCGTCTCGTGATGCACTGAAGTACCTGCTAAATCATCAGGAGAGCTTACGCGTGTACTGCACCGACGGTCGACTGCCGATCAGCAACATCCAATCAGAGCAGGTGGCAAAAACCATTGCGATCTCAAGGAAGAATTTTCTCTTTGCCGACACCCCTGCAGGGGCCAGTGCCAGCGCGATGATTTTTAGTCTTCTTGAAACGGCAAAAGCGAACGGTCACAACGTGTTCCGGTACATGAGCGTGATACTCACCGAATTGCCCAGAGCAACATCGGTGGAGCAGATTGAATCGCTGCTGCCGTGGCAGATTAGCAAAGACGAAGTTGCCCGGCAATTTGCAAACCTGCCCGCACCCTGAGCACAGATCTTCTGGATCAGTGCGCCAA
>CAZQOI010000203.1:0-2488 GCA_964594905.1 uncultured Granulosicoccaceae bacterium | reverse complement strand
TGTAACAGACCATCAAACAGATGATCATCGTAGTAACGGGTAGTGCCCGTGACATGACCGATAATGTCCTGGCGAATGGTCGGTTGACCGATCTCGTTCAGATCATCGCTACGTTCATCGGCGAACAAGTCCTTGCGTAGCTCAACGGTGCTCATCAGACTACCCTCTGTCGCAGTTGTTGTGCGGCTAACATGATCGCGTCGATAATCGGTTCATAGCCCGTGCAACGGCATAGATTTCCGGAGATTGCCTCAGCGACCTGTTCCCGAGTGGGTTCTGGGTTGCTGCTAAGCAATGCCTTGGCTGCGAGCAACATTCCAGACGTACAATATCCACACTGTGCTGCAAAACCTTCTACAAAGGCTTTCTGTAAGGGGTGCAAATCGGGGCCGTCTGCAAGACCGCTATTAGTCTCGATATGTTTCCCTGCTACCTGCTCTGCCATGACCAGACAACTTAACTGCAGCTCACCATCAATCAAAACAGTACAAGCACCACAAGTGCCTTGACCACAACCGTACTTGGCAGACAAATCACCAACGTTACGACGAAGTTCATCGAGTAAATTGCCACCCGGTTGTACAAACACCGAGGTTTCGGCACCATTCAAAACAAAACTAATAGGTTTCTTTGGCACTAGAAGTCACTCCTTTGCAACAGCAATCTTTTCAGATAAACCGGTAGGACCTCATTGCGATACCAAGCGCTAGCCAGCGCATCGTCTTGCGGCGCCATGCCCTCACGACAAACTGACAGACATCTCTGGATACCGTTTTCATCCAGTGAAGAACCGTTCAAAGCTTGCTCTGCAGCTGTTGCCCGTCGAGGCTCTGGAGCCATACCGCCATAGGCAATTTTTGCGTTACCGATACGGCCATTTTCTCGACCAAACACCGCGGCTATGGTGATCAAGGAAACGCCTTTGGGCTTGACACGACTGACCTTCAAGTAACGAAAGGCGCCTGAATCCGGTTGCGGCACTGAAATGCTGACAACGACACCCTTTTTGTCGGACGATGGCTGCAGGAACTGCTCAACGCTTTGCTGTTGCCCATCTGCCCAATTGATAGTCGCATCAAGAGCAAGCAAGGCGGTGGTCATGTCTCCGTACGGTCGAGGTGCGAATAAATTCCCACCAACTGTTGCCATATTACGTACCGCCGGTCCACCAACACTTCGTGCAACATCGTTAAGGAATTGGAGATCCGGGTGGCGAATGATTTCTGACATCGTGACACCGGCACCGATCGTCACTTGATCACCTTGCCTCTGAATGGTTTTCAACACTGGGTCATCGCTGACGATCAGTTGATTAAAACTTTGATCTCCATAATTAACCTGCCGCATAAGAAGCGTACCGCCACCGAAGAACCTGGCTGAGCCACCTAGCGCCGCATTGGCTTCATTTACGGTCTCCACTCTTCGCACGTCTATGCTCATTGCGCGGCTCCGTTAATCGCAACTGCATCAAGATGTGAGCGGACCGCCGCAAAGCCTGCACGATAGATATCAGTAGTGACAAGATTCCGTAGCTCATCCTCCCGGTTATCGATCGTATTGAATCTACCTTCCCACTCCCAGAATGTACTTTCTGAATCGGTTACCGGAAACAAGCGCACATGAGAGACATAATTCAAAAGTGGTATTGGTGTATCAAGCAAACAGTAGCTATAACTCTGCTCGGCATCGGATAATGCAAGCAACTGCTCTCTGAGTTCCGAACCATCGTGCAATCGAAATTTTCGGATACATCCAACACGGTCAGAATCCTGTGAACGCTCTATTTGGCTACTTGCGATTGCCGGATGCCAGTGATCGTGACCATTGAAATCACGCAATACATCCCACACAAAGTCAGTCGGATGATCAATGATCGTGCTGCATTTGATCTTGACCATGGTCATTCCCCGAAGTATCTCTTCAGTGCGTCAAAACCACCCTGAAAAACATTCGAACCAATATTGCTGACCAACTCTGCCTCATTCTCAGGCGCACATTGAAAGTCCGCTGACCACTCAATAAAACAACGATCACCCTCTGTGACAGGCGTCAAGCGCAAAGTCGCGACGTAATCACTCAAGGGCATGGGAGATTCGAGAATGGTGTAGGTATAAAATTTGTCAAAGTCACTTAAACCCAACAATTGTTCTCGGAGATTGTCACCACTTTGCAAATTGAAATTGCGAATGCAACCGATCTTGTCAGCGGGCAACGACTCTTCAATTCGACTATCACGTATTCGAGGATGCCAGACCGGTAAACCGTTGAAGTCCCTGACACGATCCCAGACCGCACCACTGCTAGCGCCAATAACCGAAGACACATAAACGCTGGCCATCAGGACTTGACCTCCTGATCCTGATCACCGGTTTTATCCGTATCTTTGGATTCTTTCGATTTCGAATCCTTTAGCCGTTGCTGTTCCCACTGCATTCGATTGAGTGAAGCCGCATCGTTAAGAAGACCACCGGATTTCGAAATGTTTGAC
>CAZQOI010000202.1:0-2496 GCA_964594905.1 uncultured Granulosicoccaceae bacterium | reverse complement strand
CAACCGATACCCGGGCCTGAACATAAATTAGTACAGCGTCCAATTGGCCCTGTGGCTGTGTTTGGCGCATCCAATTTTCCACTTGCATTCTCTACCGCCGGAGGAGATACGGCTGCGGCACTTGCAGCGGGTTGTCCGGTTGTTGTTAAAGGTCATTCCGCTCATCCGGGAACCAGCGAGATAGTTGCAGATGCGATAACGGCGGCAATCAAGAAACACAATCTCGACCCTGGTGTTTTCTCGTTAATTCAAGGTGGCTCCAGAGATGTCGGCTCCGCTCTTGTCCAGCATCCATTGATTAAAGCCGTTGGTTTTACGGGAAGCCTCGCCGGTGGACGTACATTGTTCGATTTATGTGCAGCGCGTAAAGAACCAATTCCTTTCTTTGGAGAGTTGGGTTCAGTCAATCCGATGTTCCTGTTGTCAGATGCACTTAAAAACAGAGCGTCAGATATTGGAGCGGGATGGGCTGCATCTCTATCAATGGGAGCGGGGCAGTTTTGCACCAACCCTGGTATTGCCATCGGAGTTGAAGGCACACTTGATGAATTTATCAAGGCAGCGACAGAGGCTCTTGGCAGTCAAGCTGAACAAATGATGCTGACAAACGGTATTGCAGACAGCTATCAGAACGGTTGCAAAACATTTACCAATTGCGATGGTGTGGAAACACTGATCAGCGGAGGCACCTCGGACCGTAAAGCGACCCCAGTGTTGTGTCGAACCAGCAGTGATGTCTGGCTTAAACAATCTGCACTGCATGAGGAAGTCTTTGGCCCGCTGGGATTAGTGGTAGAAGTCAAGAATGAACAAGAGATGGCCACTATTGCGAATAAGCTTGAAGGCCAGCTGACATGCACTGTGCAGATGGATAGCGGTGATACAGAAATGACTCGTTCACTGATACCCCTACTGGAACGTAAAGCAGGAAGAATACTGGTAAATGGTTTCCCTACGGGTGTTGAAGTATCTGACGCAATGGTTCATGGCGGTCCGTACCCGGCATCAACTAATTTTGGCGCTACCTCTGTGGGTACGTTATCGATTCGTCGATTTCTGCGACCGGTTTGCTATCAGAATGTACCTGACGAACTGGTACCGGACTGGATGAGCTAGATTTGCGGTTTGGATAGTATGATTCCAACCGACAAAAGTATCTCGATAGAGCAACTTGTAAAAGATCCTTATCCTATTTACCGGCGCTTGCGCGCAGAAGCGCCGGTGATTTTCGTACCCGAAGTTGGTCGTATATTGATCACCAAGGCTGAGGATACGCAAGCCATAAAAATGAACCCGGATTTGTTCAGCTCGGACGATCCGAATACGCCGATGGAAAGAGCCTTTGGTGCAAAAACGTTGATGCGGCGAGATGGTGACGATCACATGCGTCTGCGTCAAGCGATGATGCCGTCGATGTCACCGAAGCAAGTCAAACAAATCTGGTCCGAACAGATAGATCAAATAGCATCTGACTACATTGAGCGTCTTCCACATGGCGAAACAATAGATTTCTATACTGAATTTGCCGGGCCTTTTTCGGCTCGCTGTGTGGCAATTGTGTTGGGTTTACCTGAAGCATCTGATACAGAAATTCAGCGTTGGTCTCAAGCTTTGATAGATGGCGCTGGTAACTTTGGTGGATTGCCTGAGATATTTGAAAAAGCGGATGAAGCCAATAGAGAAATGGATGCTTGTATTGAAAGATCGGTTCAGACTCCAGATGATAGTTTCGAATATAGCGCGCTTGGTATTCAAACAAGTGCCGCTGAGCCGATTGAGTACGAACACATCGTGTCGAATATCAAGATCGCCATTGGTGGTGGAATCAATGAGCCAAGAGATTCGATCATGACCACTCTGTATGGCTTGCTCACCAACTTGGAACAACGAGATGCGGTAGTTGAGAATCCTGGATTATTTGGTCGTGCCTTCGAAGAATCAGTTCGGTGGGTAGCACCGATTCAGGTTAGCTCTAGACGAGTTACTGCTGATACAAAAATTCGTGGTATCGATATACCTGCAGGTAAGGTTGTCATGACAATTCAGGCGTCAGCAAACAGGGATGAAGATGTTTACGAGAACGGTCATAAGTTCGATTTATTTCGAAAGAATACTCGTCATCAAGCGTTTGGAAATGGACCACATTTTTGTATGGGTACGCATTTATCCAGACGGATGATCGCGGATATCGCGTTGCCGAAGTTATTCAGGCGTTTTCCGACTATGGAACTACCAGACCCCACCGCAGTTAAATGGAGCGGCTTTGGATTTCGTGGGCCTATCAACTTTCCAATAGTTCTTAAATAGAGGAGGTGGAGTTGATACGGAAGCATCGTGACCTGACAACTCGTAAGCAGATACTGACGAGTTTGTCAGATCAGATTGCGCTTATCACAGCTACGCTCTCTCGAACCCACGTGCAATTTCCCACTGAGTGACGGCGCTGTCGAATGCTTCTTGCTCCCATTCAGCACAGCGAGCGTAGTGCGCGATTAC
>CAZQOI010000201.1:0-2497 GCA_964594905.1 uncultured Granulosicoccaceae bacterium | reverse complement strand
CAGTAACACCCCGCTCAAGCGCCTACTTGACCCCATCTCCTTTAAGTCGGGAATCCGCCGAAATCCTGAGTACAGGATAGTCGCCTTCAATCATTACTATTTCGTGGGAATGTATTCAACATGAGATATTTATCTACTACGCTTATCTTTCTGATTGCCTGCATGCCATTTCACCGGGTGTTGGCAAAAGAAGTCACCATGACATTTGATCAAACCATTGTGCCTTTTGTTCTGGCCGATCAAGATGGTGGCATTCATGTAGACATCGTAAGAGAGGCGTTGGCGCACAAGGGCCACACACTTGTTGCAGTTTATGTCTCTGCAAAGCGAATGATGCATGAGCTGAAAATCGGTGCAGTCGATGCCGCTTCAAGTGGTTCTTACGATCCAGCGACAGAACAGGGTTTTCACTACGGGGAAGCACCGTTTTCGTATCGTAACGCTTTTTTCTCACTTCAAGAGCGTGATCTCAAGATACAAGAACCGTCTGATCTTGATAATTTGCGTATCGCCACTTTCCAGAACGCCAAACTACTCTGGCCTGATTGGCTAGTGCCCGTCGAGGAGCAGGACAACTACATTGAAGTGGCAGACCAGTCACTACAGCCGAAAATGCTCGAACGTGGTCGCGTGGATGCTGTTGTTGCAGACCAAACTATTTTTGCTTACTACACCAAACTTCTTGAAAACGAACGTGGCACGAAACTCAAACCAACCACTGCTTTTTCTTTCACAGATCCTGTTAGTTTTCCACCTGTATTTAAGTCAGAGAAAATACGAGATGATTATAACGAAGGCTTGCAGCATTTGATTGACACATCTCGGGACAAAGAAATTTTTGACACCTATCTGAAATAAGTTCAGGTTCTAACATCCAGATGCAGACCGACAATAGCGAGCTCTCACCGAATCGCTACACACATATTCGTTCTAAAATACTTGGTATTACCGTCCCTATAATTCTCATTTGTATTCTGGCCGTGTTTGGGTTTTTTGAGTACTCCGCACAATCCAAAGCCGTTAGGGCACTTCAGCAGAAGATGGATAGGGTGATGGATGTGCAGGCAAAAGTATTGTCGGAACCCACTTGGAATTTGGCCGAAAAACAGATCCAGCTAACACTCGAAGCACTGATTGAGGCAGATCCTGATATCACGCAGGCTACCCTGTATGATGAAAGTAAAAGTCAAATTGCAGCAGCTTCTAGTGGCGAAAAAACAGCCGGAAAATTATTCGCTTATGAACGTACCATTAAGCATGCTGTCTCAGGAAAAATAAGAGACATCGGCTCCCTGGAAATTATCTCAAGTCAAAAAAGTCTCGCTTCTGATCGGTATGACAGACTGTTATTAGCAGCTGTACTTGCAGCGTTGCTGGTCTTGGCCTTGATATTGGGGACGTTATTTGCGGTAAATCGAGTCGTCGGTGTCCCGATGGATCTGTTGTTAAAATCCATCAATCAAACCTCCAGTGATCAACGAGATTTAGTTGACTTCAGCAGTACGGATGAAATGGGTCTGGTTATCAAATCTTACAACAGTATGATTACCAGGGAGCAGGAAAACAAAAAGGCACTGAACACTCTTAACGAGAAGTTGGAAGAACGGGTTGCAATGCGAACGAATGAACTCTCTGTTGCTCGTGATGAAGCAGATCGAGCTAACCAGGCTAAAAGTTCTTTTTTAGCTACCATGAGTCACGAGATTAGAACTCCGCTTAACGGTATCATCGGTATGAGTACCTTGCTTGAAGGGACGAAACTCAACGAAGAGCAACGTGAGTTTAGCCAGACAATTCGCAACGCTAGTGACACCTTATTGTCAATCATCAACAATATTCTGGATTTTTCAAAAGTTGAGGCTGGTGCGATTGATCTGGAAAAAAGACCGATTAACCTGATTGAAACAGTAGAAGATGCGATAGAACTTGTGTCACCCAAAGCATCTGAGAAGAAGCTTGAATTAATCTGCAATATTGATGAATCCGTGCCAGAGGGAATGCTGGGAGATTCCACCCGACTGAAACAGATTCTCATGAATTTGATGAACAATGCGATCAAATTTACCGAATCAGGCGAGATCATGCTCAGCGTAAATATCCTGACACAAGATACATTGAAATTCACGGTGTCTGATACAGGTATCGGCATCCCTGAAGATCGAATGGATAAGTTATTCAAATCTTTTTCTCAAGTAGACACATCTACAACGCGACGCTATGGCGGTACTGGATTAGGTTTGGCAATTACAAAAAAAATGGTTGAACTCATGGATGGGGAAATCAATGTGCAAAGCACTCAAGACAAAGGGTCAGTCTTCTCTTTCGTTATTCCTTTTGTGACAGCGCCTGCACCGGTTGCATCTACATCCAGCGAACAACTAGATTCGATTGAGGGACGCAAGGCATTGGTTGTGGATGATAATCCAACCAACCGACTAATATTGTGCAACAAACTTAAAAAATGGGGTGTTGAGGTCGTTGAGGCGCCAGGTCCATT
>CAZQOI010000200.1:0-2497 GCA_964594905.1 uncultured Granulosicoccaceae bacterium | reverse complement strand
TGGACAAAATTTCCAAAGGTCCGCTTGATCAACTCTACTAGTCTGATTAATTCACCTAGTCTGATTAAATCACCTAGTCTGATTAATTCACCTAGTCTGATCAATTCAACTAGTCTGATCAATTCAACTACACTGATCAATTCCAAAAATCTGATCATCCATACTCGTCAAACAATACAGCCAAACCTTCGCCCACCTGGATTAATTTAGCTTCGCTTATCTGTGCACCAAACTGTTCAACTGATACTGACTGACCGGTCAACATCGGTATGCATAACTCAATGGGCATAGCCTGTTTCGGATCACGCAATGCACCGTTAGAATCTAGTGTGGCACTGTTGCTTTCGTCCATATTTTTCATCTGTTTCCATTCGTTCATCTGATTCCAAAGAGGCAGATCAATTTCGATATCTTCACTCAACACAAAGCGAAGCGCAGCCGTATCAGGCTGCACGTTTTTTAACGAAGAAGCTATAGGCGCGGACGTTTTAGACCCAAAAAAGGGGGACACCGATGCTGCAGCCGGGCTAATGGTATGTGCTTCTCGATCAAGTACTGCCCGGCCAATAGATTCAGAACCGTCCTGCTCTAGCAAGCTGACAACAAACGAATTTGAAAACGTATTCGGTAATAGTACGCAACATCCCGGCCCTATTTTTTGCCGATCTGATTCACCAAGTACAAGATCAGCTACACACATGCGCACTTTCTGACGATGCGCGTGCACGCGAACAGACGAATGCAGTTCTGGCGGGATCTCCGGACAGGTTGACTGGGCATGCTTGAATGACAAGCCAATTCTCTGCGACTGATCGCTTGTGCTGTTCAAGGTAACATCGATAGCGACACTGTTCTCGCCTGCTGTATTCAAGCGCCAATTCAGGTCACAGCCCAGCCAGGATGAAACATGCTGTAGTAAGTGATCTCGCTCTGCCAAGGCTATAGCTGAAAATAAAGATGCTACGCCGAGTGCCTCCGGACTATGATCCTCACCTGCCAAACTTTCATCCCGCGCTTCATCCGGCGTATGGTCCTGCATATTATCCAAATTACCATGCTGACAATCCCTCTGACTTGCATCAGGCGGTGGTTGAGCACCGGGCACATCAATGATCAACTCTATATCGTTTGCCTTATAGCAATGGCGAATCCAGCCCGGCGGTGCCGTAGGTGGCATATAGTGATTAAGCTGGTGCACAGGTCATTACCATTCGCACCAAGTGGGCAGCATTCTTGGCTTCAAGTTTGTTCATCACTTTTGAACGATACAACTCCACAGTTTTTACGCTGATGCTAAATTCGTCAGCAATTTGCTGGTTACTCATGTCAGCCAACAGACCCTGGACTATCTGCGCTTCCCGAGGTGTCAGGCTGCCGAGTCTTTCACGTGTGCGGACAAACTCATCATGATTCGCCTTTACACTTCGCCGAATTTGAACTGCATCTGAAAACGCAGCCTCAAGCGCTCGCGTAAGCTCAATTTCCTCAAGCGGCTTTTCCAGAAAAGTCAGCGCACCTTTAGACATGGCATTGACTGCAATTGGCACATCACCATGCGCCGTCATGTAAACAACAGGCAGCGCTATACCCTTCCTGTTCAGTATGTCATGTACATCCAGCCCGCTCATTATTGGCATTCTGATATCAAGTAGCAAGACTGCTTCGATTCTGTCATCCAGATGCTCCATTCTTTTTATGGCGATGTTGGGATCTGAAAAACTCTCTACCTGATAATCCATGGACTCAAGTAGCCAGGCAGTGGAGTCTCTGAATTCCTCGTTGTCATCGAGAATGAAGATGATGCGACCCGCCGACTGTTTACTCATAGCTATCCTCCCTAGACAGTGCAGTTTCAGTTAAGTGTTCGTCCGAAGCTTCAGGAACAGCCAAAGGCAGTTCAATATAACTGGTACAACCTTCGCTTTCGTTGGGAGACAACCACAGTCGTCCCTGATGAAGTTCGACGAACGAACGACAAATATTCAAACCCACACCCATTCCACCAGCTTTGTTAGTCGAGAAAGGTACAAACAGGTTTTTTGTTCCTGATTCCAGACCAACGCCTGTGTCTGCAATGGATAATGTTACGACCTTATCGTTTGTGCTTACGTGTATATTAATGAGTCGTTGCGACATCTGCTGCTGCTCCACTGCGTCAACCGCATTGCGCAACAGATTGATTAGCACCTGTTGCAACATAGTGGCATCGCCATCGATATAGACTGGTGACGCTGGCAGGTGTTGCACTACTCGGCAGCCGTTCTGACTCAACATCCAATCCAGCAATGCCACTGATTCAGTGATTTGATCTCGAATATCAAGCGTTGCATGCTTCGGTCTGCGTGACTGGGTAAAATCGCGTATGCGATTAATCACGCTTTGGGTAAATTGCGTTTGCTCAAGAGCGCGGGTTAAAGCATCGTCAAGCACATCAATCGGCGTGTCGGGCTTCGCCAACCGCCTTTTTAAACCACGCAATATATTGGTTATTGTGCCT
>CAZQOI010000199.1:0-2574 GCA_964594905.1 uncultured Granulosicoccaceae bacterium | reverse complement strand
AAATGAGATAGTCAATCTAGCACTGGTGACTGCATCGCACCAGTTCACTACACTGGAGGCCCCCAAATTCGGAGAATATTGTCGTGAAAATCAACGTGCTTGGTCGCGAACCGACAAAACTTGCCAATTCATGCCGGATCGTCGGTGTTTACGAGGACGGCAAACTACTAGGCGCTGCAGCGACTATCGACAAAGCCAGCAATGGCGCAATTACACGGCAGATTGAACACGGAGATTTCACTGGCAGTCACAGCCAGACGGCGCTGTTGCACGACGTTAAAGGGGCTAAATGCGATCGTATTTTACTGGTCGGTTTCGGCAAACGGGGTTTGCTCGATGCCAAAAGGTGGCGATCAGCCATTCAAGCGATGAGCAAAGCACTGATTGCAACCAAAACACTTACCGCGCTATCAGATATTCCCTTCTCTATTAAGGCAACTGAACTCAACGCCATTGACGCCTGCGAACAATTAGTTCGGTTGCTTTTCGCACAAAGTTATCGCTTTAACGGACACCCTCGAGAAAAACCCACGCCAGCCTCGTCACTTGAACAACTGAGCATTATTGCACCAGCTAAACAAAAAATTGCTGCTGAGCGTGCTGCCGAGCGAGGTTTCGCTACAGCAACAGGTATGGCGTTGACCCGTGACCTCGGCAACCTTGCTCCAAACATATGCACTCCAATCTACCTTGAAATGGCCGCCCAGGATCTTGATACAGAGTTTGATAGGGTTCGCGCGAGTGCACTGAACGAGGATGCGATGGAAGAACTTGGCATGGGCGCATTTCTGAGCGTATCAAGTGGCAGCGAGCAACCCGCAAGATTGATCATGATGGAGTACCAAGGTCGGAAAAAAGCCGGTAAGCCTATTGTGCTCGTTGGCAAAGGAGTGACTTTTGATACCGGTGGGATATCCATCAAACCGTCAGACAGCATGGATGAGATGAAATACGACATGTGTGGTGCAGCGACTGTCTTTGGCGTCATGCGCGCGGTTGCGACACTGGATCTTGATATCAACGTCATCGGTGTCGTGGCCGCAGCTGAGAACATGCCCGACGGAAAGGCCTGCCGTCCAGGTGATGTCGTTACAACGATGTCAGGGCAAAGTGTAGAAATCTTGAATACCGATGCTGAGGGTCGACTCGTTCTATGCGACACCTTGACTTATATTGAGAAGTTCAAGCCTTCAGTCGTGATTGATATGGCAACCCTTACCGGTGCTTGCATCGTCGCTCTGGGCCATGTCGCAAGTGCTGTAATCGGTAACAACAACAAACTTATACAAGAACTGCTAAGCGCCAGTGAATCATCCGGCGATCTCACTTGGCAACTGCCTCTTTGGGATGAGTACCAAACGCAGCTCGATTCGAATTTCGCCGATATGGGCAACATCGGTGGCCGAGCCGCGGGTACTATTACTGCGGCCTGCTTCCTGTCCCGATTTGCCGAAAACTATCCTTGGGCACATCTGGATATTGCGGGAATTGCGTGGCAGTCAGGTAAGGACAAAGGCGCAAGTGGTCGCCCGGTTCCAATGTTGATGAAATATCTGTGTAAACGGGCGGGCGAATGACGCAAATTGACTTTTATGTTCTCAGTGGCAGCGACGCCTTACATCGCTACGAACTCATCGCAAAACTCGCCGAAAAAGCTGCCGGTCGAAAGCAAAAGGTATTCGTGTATAGCGAGAACGATGACGAACTCGCTACCCTTGACGACACCCTATGGCAATTTCGCGCAGTTAGCTTTATCCCACATGCGCACGTAAAAAGCCCCGTGGAAAACCTTGTTGATGCTGATCCAGTCCAGCTCTCCTCATCAGAGCCTGGTTTCGATCGTCAAGTACTGATTAATCTGTCTTCGAAGGTGCCTCCCTTTTTCAGTCGCTTCGAACGTGCGCTCGAAATCGTCAATGATGATCCCTCCATCCGCGATCCGGGTCGCGATCGCTATCGCTTCTACCAACAGAGAGGTTACCCACTAAAGCACCACAAAATGTAGCTTCTATACTCTCCGAACGACGGCACTGGTAGTGCGTTTGCCACAAAGCCGCGGGAGAATTTATATGGCCTACGAAGAAGACGAACTGCCTGTCCTGAATGATGTAGTCAAGACCGGCAATGAATCAATAATCCAGTCGACCCGCCTCGAGCGAGAAGTCGATGGGGAAATCGAACAGCTGCGACATGAAACGATCGAATTCGATCTACCCTCACATCTGAAACTTGGAGTCGACGTGAGTGACGTCGTCGATCAAGAAGATGAACTTGATATGGCGCAAATCGAGGACAGGCTCGCCGACGGGCATGGCGATAGGCTTACCGACCGGCTTGCCAACAGGCCCGCCGCTGATATGGCCGCAGATCTTGAGGAAATTGAGGGTGCTCTGATCGTCGACCTGGATGTACAACAGAGCGTCGAGGATGAACTTGAATTGCTGATAGACGATATTGTCGACAGACATGTCACAAGTTTGCGACGTGATCTCCGCGCATTACTTGAGCGAGCAAACCGCCTGCGACCATAGGCAGTTCGTGAGATTGGCAGTACACTTAGACGTATGGAAAAAA
>CAZQOI010000198.1:0-2606 GCA_964594905.1 uncultured Granulosicoccaceae bacterium | reverse complement strand
GCCAGCGCATCGAAGTCTGCATCAGGTTCGGCATAGGCTGCATACACTTCATCAAGGCGTGATTGTGCCGACTTGACCTCGCCGAGCGATTCTTCCACCACTTCGCGAACCGTCTTCGACGGATCCAGCACTGGCTCCTGTTCCAGGTAGCCGATATTGATTCCCGGCATCGGTCGCGCTTCACCTTCGATTTCAGTGTCGCGCCCTGCCATGATTTTCAGCAAGGTCGATTTACCAGCGCCGTTCAGACCAAGCACACCAATCTTGGCGCCAGGGAAAAACGACAGCGAAATGTTTTTCAGGATTTCTCGTTTCGGCGGCACAATTTTGCCGACTCGATTCATGGTGTAGACGTACTGAGCCATTGAAAACCTTGTTTGACGGTGAACGGGGCGCGCCAGATGTGGCGTCTTGACGCATTGTATCGAAATCGGAAAGCCGTGGAACTCATTTACTGCCCGCTTAGGCCTACCAATTCATCCTGAGCTAGCACATTGGACGTTTGCCAGAGCCGGTTTACGGCGAACTATTCGTTTCCAAACTAGACTCAGAGACAATGACAATCAGCGCGGGCCAGACCTGCGCAAACCACTATCGAGATCCAGCCTATGTTTGATTCCTTTTTTCCACGACCGCGGCAATTTTTATTCTCAGCAATCGCGTGGTTCTTTATCTGTCTGGCAATCTGGTATGGCTTTGCCGATGGCCTTGCGCCGCAGTTCAGTCTCATGAAAGAGATCATCGAAGTCCCTGAAGGTGTGCGTCCCGCCTTTCTGAGTCCCGATAAGGTCTGGGTTTATCAGTTCATTATCGGAGCCGTGATCTTATTCTGCGTCGCATGGTTCTTTATTGATCGCAACCGCTGGTACATTTGGGCTGTTGTTGGCACCGCGATCATCTTGCTGGTGACCTACTTTCAGGTGCAAGTCACCCTCTGGATGAACAACTGGTGGGGCGATCTATTCGACATGATCCAACGTGCTCTGACAACACCAGGTAGCGTCAGCGCCGCCGAGCTGTATGGCAATATGACGACTATCGTGCTGGTACTGATACCTAACATACTGATGCTGGTGGTATTCAGCTTTTACGTCTCTCACTATGTGTTTCGCTGGCGTACTGCGATGAACGACTTCTATATGTCGCACTGGAGCAAACTTCGAGAGATAGAAGGGGCTGCGCAACGTGTTCAAGAAGACACGATGCGTTTCGCTGGCATAGTCGAAGGTCTTGGCTCAAGGTTCGTCAGTGCGATCATGACGCTTATCGCATTCCTGCCATTGTTATGGCAATTGTCAGCTCAAATCACAGAGCTCCCACTAATTGGTGCGATCAACGGCTCACTGGTTTTTCTGGCGCTCGTGTCATCAATTTTTGGCACTGTGTTGTTAGCGTTGGTGGGTTACCGCCTGCCCGGACTTGAATTCAACAATCAAAAAGTCGAGGCGGCCTACCGTAAGGAACTTGTCTACGGCGAAGACGAGGTGGATCGCGCTCAACCACCGCAAGTTAAAGATCTCTTCGTCAATGTACGTAAGAACTACTTCAAACTTTACTTCAATTACCTTTATTTCAACGTTTTTCGCTATGCGTATTTACAAGGCGCCAGTATCATTCCACTGGTCGCCCTCGTTCCAACGTTTGCCGCAGGTACAATAACCTTCGGTGTGTATCAGCAGATACGACAGGCATTTAACCAGGTGGAGAATTCCTTTCAGTTTTTGGTTAATTCATGGACAACCATCGTTGAATTGATGTCCATCTACAAACGCTTACGTGCTTTTGAATCACGTATTGGCAACGAACGTCTGAATCCCGCAGAACCCGCGCTAACTATGTAAGGTAAAACACTCACTCAATTGGCCAATCAACTGACTACTCAGCTGATTGGCTTGAGTGATTCTTTGTAAACGGCGATCTTGTCGATATAGTGTTGCGCACCCGCATCCATATTGGCAAGTGCCGCCTTACCAATTGGTTTGATGACCTTCCCGGGGGATCCCAAAACTAGAGATCCGTCGGGAACTTCCATGCCTTCAGTCACGAGGGCATTGGCACCTATCAAACAATTCTTACCGATGTTTGCATGATTTAAAACAACCGCATTCATCCCGATCAGGCTTCCATCGCCTATCGTGCACCCGTGCAGCATGACCTTATGACCCACAGTGACTCGTTCACCAAGAGTCAACGGCGCACCTGGATCAACATGTAAAACCGAACCGTCTTGAATATTACTGCCCTGGCCAATCCTGACCACATCATTATCAGCGCGAATTACCGCGTTAAACCAGACACTGACCTCCTCCCCAAGCTCAATTCTCCCAACCAGCATGGCTCCCGGGGCAACAAAGCAGGAGTTCGGGATCTTCGGCGCATTAGCACTTAGGGAAAAAAGCATTATTCTCACGTCCAGATTGATTGCAATGGCCTGATACTAACGCAGACCAACTTCACAGTTTGGTCGTGAACCTGTCCTCACTCCGACTGAATAAGCCCGCTTTAATCTACTCAGGTGCCTGGCAGCGCTTCAGGGTTGGCGCAAAACACCCGATACAAAAGAGGTAATAACACTGGCAGAGAACGATGAGTCACACACAAGCCCT
>CAZQOI010000197.1:0-2606 GCA_964594905.1 uncultured Granulosicoccaceae bacterium | reverse complement strand
CTACGCGCACCGTACTCGTAGATGGATTCCATATTCATATGCCGCTGACCCTGCCAGGCATCAGCGCCGACTATCTCCGACAGGAAAGCTTCCGATGCGGCATCGCCGTGCAGGATATTGTTTTCACCGCCTTCTTCGACGTTGATGACAAACTGCACAGCAATGGCGGCCTTGTTGGGCCAGCTGGCGTTCGGGGTGTGTTGGCCGTAGCCAAGCAGGTCGCGCGGGTAGTCAGAGCTCATTGCTCTGACGTTATCAAGGTTTAGCGCAAAATGGAAAAACTGATTGCGCTTTTCTTGCCCACCCTTGGTGCGATGTTTACCAGGCTGAAAGAGTTAAGATTGATCTGCCGATTGGCTTCGAGATCATTCAAGACTGAGCGGGCAAAGTGATCGGCCCAGTCTGGTAGTTCGCCAAACATCATGAATTGAGCAAAAAGAAAGGTCAGGTCTTCATCGTCAGCACGGTCGCCAAACCACGCGAGGTAGGCTTCGCTGAACAGTTTGAATTCGCTGATATTCAGCAAATTCGCCGCTTTGGATATCGATTGCATCGCTTGATCCTCTGGCTTGTTATAAGTATTGGTTAACCGTTCCCGAAAGGCCCTTTAAATACGACCCTCAGGTTTTCGTTTCGTTCGCGAGCAGTTCTCAGATTAGTAACGGCTGATTGCCCCCAGCCTGACTGATCGATCCATGACGAGCTGCGTAAAACAATGCAAACGAGCGGCCTGATTTGGCGGAAATGCTGACCAGTGCCCCTATATTCGGAAAATGATGAAAAATATCGCTTTCTTGACTTCAGATGCCGCCAAGGCCCGCCGTTGGCGCACCAGCAGTGTGCTTTTGCTTCTGGCGTCGCTGACTGCTGGCTGTGCCGCTTCCCAGAAACTGACGCCCGAGACTGGCGTCGAATTGACCAATCTGACCGTTTCACAGGCTCAGAATTCTCCGCTGACCGCACCGCAGACAGTGCGTTGGGGCGGCACCATTATTGGTGTGACGAATACTGCTGATAACAAGACACATGTTGAAATCGTCTCGCGGCCATTGTTGAAAACTGGTCGACCTATTAATGATGATAGTTCCGATGGCCGTTTCGTTGCTGAGTTTGACGAATTCCTTGACCCTCAAATTTATACCGCTGGCCGCGAGCTGTCGGTGATTGGTACCGTCAATGACATTCTGGAAGGCAGCATTGGAGACATGTCCTATAGCTTTCCGCGACTGGTAGTTAGTGATTTTCGCTACTGGGCAGTTCGGCCACAGTATCGCGACCATCCACACTCGACATTCCATAATCATCGTTACCACAATGATCCGTTCTGGCATGATCGCTATTATCGTGGTGGTGTATTTGGTCGATTCATCTTGCATCCGTAACTGAGGACGAGCGCATGAATTCAGCATGTAGATTAATACTGATATCCCTGTCTCTTGGATTGCTATCGGCTTGTGCCAGTGGACCGATAAACACCGAAGAGACATTTTCGAGTGTCTCTTTTGAGGATGCGCTTGCGGCTGAAGAATCTGCCAGCGGGGCTGTTTTATGGGGCGGGGTAATACTGTCAACCACGAATCTGGAGGACAGCACGATGGTTGAAGTGTTGGCCTACCCACTGGATCGCCGCCAACGCCCGATCAAAACGCGTGAGACCAAGGGGCGCTTTTTAATCATCAACGATGGCTTTCTCGAACCAACTGACTTCAGCGATGGGCGATCCATTACCGTGCTTGGCGCTCTCGATGGCGTAACCACTGGCAATATTGCCGCCGCAGAATACGAATATCCGACCGTTAACGCTGAGGAATTGTATTTATGGCGTCCGGGTGATAACTACTATGCGCCACGTTTCAGCATTGGTATTGGATTTGAGCTGTAACAATTCCTGTATTTCGGTTTTTACGTGAATTGTCTGTATTGATATCAACCACTTGCCATCTAAAGCTCTGAGTTTTCAAGAGTTATAGCGTCAGGATAACGTCCTCTTAGGCGCTGCTTCTGCCCAGTTTCCTGCGATAGACTGACTGTCGCTTCAATGAAGACCACCGTCAGAGCTGGCTCTCATTGTTGTGAACAGGGGTGGGAGCGATCCCGCAAAACGTGAACCGGCCGTGATGCCGAGTTCTGATTACGTCACCAAACTACGGTCGCGTCTTCAATGGACTCTGCATCAAGTCGCTATCACCAGTCTGAACACGGCGATTACAGCCGTGGGGGATGATGATGCCAAGCGCTATAAAAAGAATTCGCGCGCTGGTCTGGCTGTCGGCTTTTACGGTCGTCACCGGATCTGTTGCGAACGCGGACAATACAAGCTTCGAGCCTAGCAATATCGTTGTTGCGAAAGCGGACTTTACTCATTCGGCTTTTGTCGATAAGCAGCGCTATGTGCCGCAAACCTGCAAGCAGCCAGATGCTGGAACCTTGCGTGCAATATTGCCTGTGGCCACTGATCACGGTAGTCACGCGAGTGGTGTTGTGTTCGCGGAGGGCTTGGTGTTGACCGCAGCACATGCAGTTAAGGGTGCTGGTAATTTCTTTGTGCGAGTCAGTGATAGCTATCAGCGAGCAACTCTCATGATGGTCGATCATGACAACGACCT
>CAZQOI010000196.1:0-2678 GCA_964594905.1 uncultured Granulosicoccaceae bacterium | reverse complement strand
TTTGTTGATTCGGCAACACCCCAGAAAACCTTGCCAAGGCCTATGCGTGCCTCCCAATTGTCTGCCGCGTGCGTATAGAGAAGCTCACGGAAATCAAAATGGGTTCGTTCTTCGTCTCGTCCGTCGATTCTGACAAACGGGGTTATCGTGACGCTACCGGCATCGCCGATGGGTTTATAGAATTCAACCTCGGTCGACAGTGACATATTGTTGCGATGGTTTGCGGCATGGTCAGATTCACTGGTAAACGCCTGAAATTGCACGGACACGTTGCCACGCGTGTCCCATTCAGCACTGGCTGGAGACAGAGGTAACCAGCCTAGTGGTGCAATCAGCAGCAGGTATTTAAAAGAGCGCACTCGAGGCATCGTCTTAACGAAGTCGCTTTAGTGCGTTGCTGGCAAAATCCTTCTCAGTCAAACCGCTCTGGAATTTGTAATCTGAAAACTCCAGTGTGGTGCTCTTGCCAGTTTGCTCGTTGTCCATTTGCATGACACCTGCACGCCAGTACTTGTCCAGGTACTGTTCGTAATCGCTAAATACCAGTGTTTTAAGTGGTGAATTCTTGCGATCGAAATATTCAACCTTTAATGACACAAGGCGTTCCTGGTCAACCCAGTTGATCAAACGCGTATAACCCGAGTGTTTATAAGCAGGTACAGCTTCAACCTTGAACACAGGTCGGCCATCGAATTCAGCGTCTTCAAGATACTTGTAGGTGTATTTATCGACTTCCTGAGAGCTGATATCCTCAAAGGCAAACTCACTGCCCATAAACGGGCCAGATTTGTTCTTCGATGAAATGCGTTTAACGCGTTTCAAAGCCGGCAGGTACAGCCATTGCTCGTCAGGTTTTACTGCATGCGAGTAAGTCAAGCTAGCGGTGCCTTTGACGTCGGCGGGTTCATCGAATATGGACATGCTTTTGTCACCATCACCAGGCACTTCAAGCGTACGTGAACGCATACGTCGCGTGCTTTTCTTGCCCGAACGATTAACCAATGTCATGGTCATCGTCGCTTCTGTATCGCCAAAGCCGTTGTCTTGATTCTGCGCGGCAGTGGCGATTTCGAGTCCTCGTTCCTCAGGTGTCTGGGCGAGAGCGACTGTTGTCGACAAGGCCAGCATCACCATCGGTACGTAGGCGAACTTGGATATGCTTTTTGTGTAGGCTTTCATGAGTGTCTCTTGAATGCTTGGATTTAAAGGTTTAATAAGTTGATTGCTTACGCGCCTTGTGGCACAGCGGATATCGGCGCTGATTGTTTGGCTTTCTTGTCACCATCGACCAGTAGCAACAGCGCTGGCAGAAACAGAAAGTCAACGATCAGGGCGATGGCGATCGTTATCGCCGTCAGGAGTCCCATCTCGGCATTCACTTTGAAGTTTGATTGCGCGATAACGAGAAAACCTGCGACCAGTACAATCGTTGTAACAGTTAACGCGACACCGACGGTATTGAAGGCATAGCGAATCGCATCCTCTGCGTTCATGCCACGTTCACGACGGGCACGCAGGTATTTACTCAGGAAATGGATCGTGTCATCGACCACGATACCGAGCGTCATGGCCACCACCACCGACACCGCCAGTCCAACTTCGCCCACCAGAATGCCCCAGGCGCCAAAGGCCATCAGAGCAGGTGCCAGATTGGGTATCAGGCTCAGTGCACCAAACTTCACAGAGCGAAGTGCAAACACCAGAATCAAAGATATCAATACCAGTGCGATGGCTGTACCAGACAACATGCTGATGATATTGCGCATTCCAATGTGTGAAAACATGACCGTGGGGCCAGTCGCCAGAGAGGCAATAGACGGTGTGTTAGTTTCCATCCATTCAACTGCCTCGCGTTCTATGCGCAGCATGTCTTTGGTTGACACGGTTTCGAGCGTTGCGGTAAGCCGCGTGGTGGATTTATCAAAGTTGATCTGATTGTTCAAATCGAGACCATACGGTAGTGACATTTCATAGAGCAGTAAATACTGCGCGGATAACTCCCGGCTATCCGGGAGCACGTAGTACTCCTGATTATCGCCATGCATGCTGCGATTGAGCCTGCGCATGGTTTCAGTAATTGCCGCTACATGCTGCACCTCTGGCAATTCTGTCAGATAGGTTTCGAATTTCTCGACCTCTTTTAGAAAGCCTGGATTGCTGACGCCGCCTTCTTCTTTGGAATCAAGCGAGAAGTCAACAAGATAGAGCCCGGATAATTTGTCCGTGACTTCATCGGTGGCAACTCTAAAAGGCACCGAACGATCAAAGTAGTGAACGAAGATATCGTTCAAATCGTTTTTAGGTGTCAGTACGGCAAGACCAATCATGACCGCACCCATTGACCAGAACAAAGGTCGACGTTGCTTGATCACGAAGTTGGCAAAGCCATCCATGAAGGTACTCTTCTTAGCATCACGGACCTTTGCCTTGGCAGGCATGATGGCCGCGAACGCTGGTAGGAATGTCACCGCGAGAAAGAAGGCGAAGATAACGCCAATTGCAGTGATATTGCCCAGATCGCGGAATGGCGGTGCATCGCTGAAGTTCATGCTCAGGAAGCCTATCGCTGTAGTCACTGAGGTCAGAAAAATCGGTGTGAAATTTATTCTTACACTTTCAATGACCGCGGCTTGTTTCTCCATGCCACGCCGGAGGTTGTGATAGAAGGTCACCAGAAA
>CAZQOI010000195.1:0-2723 GCA_964594905.1 uncultured Granulosicoccaceae bacterium | reverse complement strand
CATTCATCAACTGCTGCAGTTGATTTCGTTGGCGGTGCTGGACTACTTATGGCGCCAACGCTTGCCGTCAGTGACATGTTGACCAAGGCGAATTTGACCTTGCAGGATTTCGACATTTATGAGATCCACGAAGCGTTCGCGGCACAGGTCCTGTGCACACTAAAAGCCTGGGAAGATGAGGACTATTGTCGCAATGAACTCGGCCGCGACGGCGCCCTGGGTTCGATTGATAGGGCGAAAATGAATCTCAATGGCTCAAGTCTCGCCGTGGGGCACCCATTCGCCGCAACCGGTGCTCGCATCGTCGGCACCCTCGCCAAACTGCTCGATGAACGCGGTAGCGGCCGTGGCCTCATTTCCGTCTGCACCGCTGGTGGCATGGGAGTCTCCGCCATCCTCGAAAAGTAACGGGTCAGGCCGCGAGGGTCGGACCGCAATAAGTTACTGTTTCTAATGTGATTTGGGTACAAAACTGGCTGTTAAATGATCTTAAACCGAGGTTTTCACAGGTCAAAAGACATGATTAAGCGTATTTGCATGAGAGCTCGATTAGCGATTGGCCTGACGCTGCTGATGCTGAATCCCCTGGCTGCTTTTGCGCAAGAGGCTGAAACGAACACGCTATACGGAGTGTTCAGTCTGAGTGCGTCGGCGAGCGCGAATGTTGATAATGATTGGATGACAGCGACACTTGCAGTGCAAGCTGAGGACAAGGATGCAGCGGTGCTTGCCAACAAGGTCAATGCAACCATGTCCTGGGCAGTCAACAAACTGCGACCCTTCGCCACACTAGAAACAAAAACTCGCGACTACCAAACCTATCCACGCTACGACTCGAGTCAATCACGACGTTTGATTGGTTGGCGTGCGACACAGACGCTTGAAATCACAAGCGATGATTTCAAATCTGCTGGCAAGGCGATCCAAGAGTTGCAGGAACGCTTGCAAGTTCAGGGTATACGCCTTAGTGCAAAAACTGAAACCCGAAAAGTCGCCAGTGATCGATTGATCAACCAGGCACTTGATGCGTTCAAGCAACGTGCTCGCTTGATACAGACGAATATGGGGGCAACGGGTTATCGCATTGTCGATGTGAATATTCATGCCGACAATAACCCGCGCCATTTCAATAACTTTGAGGCGGCTGACATGATGCGTTCACGTGTTGCCGAAGCACCTGCGATCGAAGCCGGTAGTAGCCAGGTAACCGTACAAGTATCTGGGCGCATCCAACTCGACTAAAGAGACTTTGATCCATGTCTGAGCATCATGAATTCATGCAGGCTGCCATAGAAGAGGCGCGCAAAGGGCGCGCGGCTGGCGGTATACCTATCGGTTCAGTGTTAGTTGTCGACGGCAAAATTATTGGCCGAGGCCATAACCAGCGAGTTCAGCGCGGGAGCACGATTCGTCATGCCGAAATGGATTGCCTTGAGGAAACTGGACGATTGCCAGCAAGCACGTATCGGCGGGCAACTCTATACTCCACCCTGTCGCCCTGCGATATGTGCACTGGGGCGGTTCTGCTCTACGGCATTCCGCACGTGGTGGTCGGAGAGAACCAGACGTTTCAGGGCCCAGAGGACTATGTCCAGAGCCGCGGCGTGAAGGTGGAGGTGCTGAATGATCAGGATTGCATCAAGCTGATGAACGATTTCATCCAAGCCGAACCGACTCTGTGGAATGAAGATATTGGCGAATAGGCACGAGATTACCTGCCCCGAGGTACGCCATTTAGGGATCAATCAGGGAATCTGCCATCGGACCATGACTCCAGCGACCAATCTGACGTAAATATCGCCATTGCTCGTGGATGAACACCAAAGCCCGATCCCTAGTTACCTTTTTAACGTAAAATTCGAGATATCAATTCAAGAGGAATCTCATGAAAATTATCGTAGGTGTCAAACGCGTGCTCGATTACAACGTAAAGGCTCGCGTCAAGGCTGACAAATCCGGCATCGAACTGGCAAACGTGAAGATGTCGATGAATCCTTTTGACGAGATCGCCGTTGAGGAAGCCTTGCGCATCAAGGAAGCTGGCAACGCCGAAGAAGTGATCGCGGTGTCCATCGGCCCAAGCCAAAGTCAGGAGACGATCCGTACGGCGCTAGCGATGGGAGCTGATCGAGGCATTTTACTTGAAACTGATGAACTGTTAGAGCCCTTAGCTATCGCAAAGTTGTTCAAGCATGTGGTTGAAAAAGAGTCTCCGGGTCTTGTCATTTTAGGTAAGCAGGCGATTGACGATGATGCGAACCAGACGGGTCAAATGCTGTCGGCATTGACAGGTATGTCACAAGCTACCTTTGCATCGAAAGTCGAAATGGACGGTGATTCCTTGAAGGTCACTCGCGAAGTTGATGCGGGACTTGAATCTATCAAGGTATCCATGCCAGCGATCATTACTACTGATTTGCGTCTTAACGAACCGCGCTACGCAAAGCTACCGAATATCATGAAGGCGAAAAAGAAGCCATTGGAGATAACACCAGTTGCGGATACAGGCATCGATGTGTCCAGCGGTTTATCGGTGGTTGAAGTTAATGAACCGCCACAACGTGAAGCCGGCATTATTGTCAGCAGTGTTGCAGAGCTGGTAGATAAGCTTCGTAACGAAGCAAAAGTCATTTAATCGGTCATATATAAGAGGAAAATTCAATGAGCATTCTTATTCTGGCTGAACATGAAGATGGAAATCTTCGACCGGCTACTCTCAATGT
>CAZQOI010000194.1:0-2731 GCA_964594905.1 uncultured Granulosicoccaceae bacterium | reverse complement strand
CTGTATGGAAGGGCGTGGAATAGTAAATAGCGAAAACGCCGCTGCGATACAATTTCAGGGTTTGCTATCACGCGTTCGATTTGGAGGGTAAGTTTGATGTCATCGTCAGCTGCAAGTTGTTGTGGGCCCGGGTATGCATCACCAGCGGAAGCGATGCAAGCGCCACGGGAAAAACTGCTCTACACCATCGCGATTTATGTTGGCACCGGTATTCAACAACCCGATTACCTTGCGACGATAGATGCAGACCCTGACAGCCCGAACTATTCAGAAGTCATCAGTCGCTGCGAGATGCCAGGCATTGGCGACGAACTGCATCATATGGGTTGGAATGCCTGTTCATCCTGTTTTGAAGATGGCAGCATGGAACGCAAATATCTGATTGTGCCTGGTGTGCGTAGTTCTAATCTGCACATTATCGATTGTGGAACTGATCCGCGAAACCCATCAGTGCATAAGGTAGTTTCAGGTGATGAGATAAAAGAAAAGACTGATCTATCTGCACCACATACAGTGCATTGCCTAGGCTCAGACATCATCATCTCAATGTTGGGTGATGCCAAAGGCAACGCACCTGGTGGTTTCCTGCATTTGAACAAGGATTTTGAAATAGTCGGTCGTTGGGAAAACGATCTGGGTGGTATGAAATTCAACTACGACTTCTGGTACCAGCCACGCCATAACGTCATGGTGTCAAGCGAATGGGCAGCGCCGAATACCTTTATGCCAGGGTTTGATCTTGAAGAAGTTGGTCTGCTTAAATATGGTCGTGAGCTGCATTTTTGGGATTTTGAAAAAAAGACTGTTGAGAACACGGTGTACCTTGGTGAGGATGGATTGGTGCCACTTGAAGTGCGCTTTCACCATGACCCTGCATCGTCGCATGGATTTGTGGGTGCAGCGTTGTCATCAAATATCATTCATTGGTACAAAAAAGATCAGGAGTGGATCGTTGAAAAAATCATCGATGTTGAAAACGAAAAGCATCCTGAGTGGCCAATACCTCTGCCGGGTTTGATTACCGTCATTCTTATCTCGATGGATGATCGCTTTCTGTATTTCTGTAATTGGTTGCATGGCGATATACGCCAATACGATATTTCAGATCCACACAATCCAGTGATGACAGGGCAGGTTTGGATGGGTGGTTTGTTGGATAAGGCGCCAGTAGTTAATGGAGTAGAGATTGCCGGTGGCCCGCAAATGATTCAGATGAGCCTTGATGGAAAACGCCTGTATGTCACTACATCGCTTTTTTCAACCTGGGACAATCAGTTCTATCCTGATATTCGTCACAAGGGTGGTGTGATGTTGATGGTTGATTGTGATACTGACAAAGGCGGGATGAACATCAACTCGGATTTCATCGTGAATTTTGGCAATGAACCGAATGGGCCGTCGCGTTGTCATGAAACCCGTTATCCCGGTGGTGATTGCACCTCCGATATTTGGCTGTAGAGGCACATCATGAATCATCAAGAAGCGTACCCGGCCGAGTATCTTGCCACTATTCTTAAAGAGGTTAAGACCATCGCCATGGTTGGAGCCAGCCCGGACCCGAGCAAGTTCAGTTATGGCGTGCTTCGCGTCTTGCATGAACAGGGCTACAACATGATCCCGGTTAACCCGAAAGAAGCGGGCAATGAGATACGGGGTCTTAAAGTAGTGGGGGCATTGGCTGATATCGATGAGCCTGTGGATATGGTTCAAGTGTTTCGTGCATCCAGCGCATTGCCGGGCGTGACCAAAGAGGCTATCGATATCGGTGCGAAAGTGCTGTGGGGTCAGATTGGCGTCTATGACGAAGATGCGGCGAAAATGGCGGAAGACGCTGGGCTTAAAGTGGTGATGGACCGTTGTCCAAAAATTGAACTCTTCAGACCATTCTGGAAGCCAAAGCTGAATCAGGAGATATAAAGGCTTAAGCGATCATGTCTGCGACACGATTTAAAGTTGAATTACAGCGAAGCGGCGTAACGCTTGACGTCGGTGCCGATGAGCCAATTTACAAGGCCGCGCTAAAGGCGGGTGTACAATTACCTATTGGCTGTGACTATGGCGGCTGCATTACGTGTGCGGCTAAATTGTTGAAAGGCCAAGTGCGCCAACCTGGTGCGTCTGCACTGAACAAGCGTCAGTCTCAAGCGGGATATATTCTACTGTGTGTGGCTCGCCCCAAAAGCGATTGCGTGATAGACGAAGGGGTTGAATCGCACGATGAACTTTACGTTAATCCCTTTACGGGCAAGGTTACGAAAATCTAGTTTGCATTGACCAACGTTGGTGGTATGCAACTACTTGGGAGCAGGGTATGCAAAAAAGAATACTGGCACAGAATCTAGAAGTATCCGCACTTGGCTTAGGCTGCATGGGGATGAGTGAATTCTACGGCCCACATGACGATACTGAATCCCTGACCGTGCTGCATCGCGCAGCGGAATTAGGCGTGAGCTTTCTTGATACTGCAGAAACCTATGGGTCTTATCACAACGAAGAATTAGTTGGCCGATTTCTAAAAGAAACCAAGTATCCGGTACAGATCGCCACCAAGTTTGGCATTGTCCGAAAGCCTGGTGAATATAAACGAATCATTGATAACAGTGCCAGCTATACGCGTGAGGCCTGTGAAGGTTCATTGCGCCGACTTGGCCTTGATGCTATTGACCTTTACTACGTGCATCGTATTGATAAGAGCAAACCTATTGAAGACGTCATGACGACGCTTTCATCG
>CAZQOI010000193.1:0-2808 GCA_964594905.1 uncultured Granulosicoccaceae bacterium | reverse complement strand
CTTATCTGTGTTTGATTTATCTTGGCCTAACTTATCTATGTCGATTGAATACAGTTCATCTGATGAGAGTTCTGATGTTGTCGTCTCTGTTGTTGTCAATTCTGTGGAAGCTAGTTCGGTCGTTGCCGTGACTGTGTTCATGTGATTACTCCTGCTTGTCCAACAAGGCATCCAGTTCTTCATTTATCTGAGTGTTGCGTTCACTCGCTTTAAATTCCTCATCCAGTGACGTGGGTGTGTGCGATGTATCCGTCGCATACTCACTGCGCAACTCGCGTTCACGAATAGCGACTTCCCATCGATCAAATGTTTCGTCGATGTTGATCGAAGGTGAATGTTCTAGTGCGTCCAGTTGTGTACTGGCTCGGGATACGGTGTCGCGCGATCGTAGTTCTGTGTGTTGGCGTTGCAGTTCAGCCACGCGTTGTTCCAGCGTTTCAACTTTGGCGCGCATGCGCTGCTGCATTTCCCGGTGTTGTTCATGTGTATTTCGCGCCCTTTCAAGTTGGGTTTGATCGTTGCTGCGTTGCGTAAGACACTCCAGTGCTTTGGCTCTGTCCGTTTCGCCAATGTTTTTTGCGCGTGTTGTCCAGCTCTGAATTCGATTTTCCAGTTCTGATATGTACTGCTCCTGTTTTTTGCCATCAGACTCAACACGGGCCAGTCGCACTTTTGCCGTTGCAACAGCACGCCGACTTTCGGTCATGGTGGCGTTGATGATGGCGTCATGGTTTTCAATTGATGCCACGGTGCGATCTACGCTTGCGTGGAGGGTGGCGGTTAAGCGTTTTACGATGCTCATGGTTAAACTCCTTCAAATGGCTGAGGATTAAAAGCCGTGAGCTTCGATTAAAGTGCAGTAAATATCTACTGTTTTTGCAAATGTGCCGATAAACTCCACCAGGAGTCCAGTAAAACGGTACTTTTATGGCCCAGTCCTCTCGTCTCATCCAAACCCTGAAGGCTCAGCTAAAGCGGCACGGCATCACCTACCGTGCGCTCGCTCACGAATTGTCCCTGTCTGAATCAGCCGTTAAGCAGATGTTTGCGTCCGGTGATATGAGCCTTTCAAGGCTCGACAGAATTTGCGAGATCTTGTCGATGGATATCAGCGATCTGGTTGAGATGATTAACAACGACGACAAGCGCTTACGATCATTGTCGCTTAAGCAGGAAACCGAGCTGGTTAGCAATCCAAAGCTACTGGTTGTTGCTTATTGTCTGGTGAACCACTGGAGCTTTGAAGAGGTTATTGCAGAATTCGAAATCACCGAGTCTGAAGCTATTCAAATAGTTGCCCACCTTGATCGAATGAAATTGATCGAGCTGCTGCCTGGTAACAGAGCCAAACCCCTGGTTGCGACTAATTTTGATTGGCTGCCAAATGGCCCTATCGAGCAGTACTTTCGCAAAGAAGTGCAGGGCCCCTTTTTTGATAGCGCGTTTGACGATGAGGACAGCGTGCACCTGGTGAAGAACGGCGACATATCCATCGCAGGCAGGCAGCAACTGGTCGATCGACTTGCCGTGTTGGGACAACACTTTGATGACATTGTTACTGATGAACGTAAACTGCCGGTGAGCCAGCGATCAGGTACTACCATGGTACTGGCCATTCGTAATTGGGAGTTTGAAGCGTTCGCAAAATTTCGGCGTCAGAAAAATTAGCGTCCGTAAAAAGTGAGAGTAGGTATTGCTTTCGTATCAAGCTATCAGTAATGCTCGTGTGGGTGAGACGCAGGCTTATAAGTAAATCTATTTTTCCAACTAATTCATGGCAACTTTCATAGCCATAAAGACGCGCAATTGTAAAACGCATATTGAGTATCATTCGCACAATATTGAGTAGGCATACCTAATGGTCTGCAATATCTTGGTCGCTCACAGCTATTTTTATCAGAACCCTCAAAATGTTCTTCGATAAAAACAGCTTGAACCTTTAGAAGTAAATACATGAGCTTATAAACGCCGCTCACTTGGTTAGGTGAGTGGCTTATACATATTGGTTGGTGTTAAGTTTTTGGTAAGGATTATCTGTTGTCTATCTGAATCGAATTGGAATAAACTACTGCGGTTGTTTTCTAACTCAGTTTGTAGCTAATAAAGTGAATTTCCCCATGGCCAACCGATTGCCATTTTCAGTCTATCCAAGGCATCAACGGTCCATGCCATCGCAGGTCCAGGCCATCGGCAGTCCAAGCAATCGGCGGTCCAAGCAATCGAAGGTGAACCCCGATTTAGTTAGTCGTAAAAACAACCTTTCCCGCTACGAACGCAACTCTGTTTAAGTCAGCGCTTGTCAATTTTTTTGGAAACCAGTTATGAAAAGCAAAGATGTTCCCGCTATATTTGTACTCTTGTGCCTGACGTTTTTTGTCGTTGGGTGTGGAGGCGGTTCTTCAGGTGACGGTTCCTCGGCAGATAATTCTGACCTAGGCGCTGGTGATTCGGGTGGCGGCCTTTCTCCGATACAAAACCCTGACTCTCTGGATGGCGATTCGATCAGTGACGCAGAGGACAACTGTCCAACTATTGCGAACGAAAATCAGCTGGACTCTGATTCAGACAACATGGGTGATGCTTGTGATGATGACGATGACAACGACGGCAGTCTGGATGTAAGCGATTGTGCTCCCACCAATCCCGCTATATTCCCGGGTGCTACAGAGGTTGAGGATGGATCGGATAATGATTGTGATGGCGTAGTGGATTTCAACGCAGCGGCCACACCTCCTGGCACATTAAACCTGCAACAAGTTCAGGCTTATATCAAAGCCAGAAACTCCGTGGAGGGAGATAACTTTGGTG
>CAZQOI010000192.1:0-2854 GCA_964594905.1 uncultured Granulosicoccaceae bacterium | reverse complement strand
CCAGCGAGTGCGAGGATGGCGATCTTCGTGGCTAAGGTGATAAAGAAAATCTCATCAGCCTGCCAGGCCCACAGTGGAATCGCGATCAGTAACAGTACAATCACGATATTCACTACCATTTCGCGATTCATGTGCGCTGTCCAAACAATCCAGCCGGACGCCACACTAGTACTACTGCCATCAATATATAGATAAGCATCGAAGCCAGTGCCGAACCTGCAGAAGTCGCGCTCGACTTATCCATGAACAGTGCAAACAATTCTGGTAACAGCACACTGCCGAGCGTATTCGTCAATCCAACCAGTAAAGCACCGATCAATGCCCCTTTTATCGAACCGATACCGCCAATCACGATTACAACAAATGCCAGTATCAACACAGGCTCACCCATCCCTACCTGCACCGACTGAATAGCACCGACCAGCGCACCGGCAAGTCCTGCAAGTGCAGCACCAAGCGCAAACACAATCGTATAGAGACGAGTGATGTCTACACCAAGGGCTGCGATCATTTCTCGATCGCTCTCACCAGCTCTTATTTGTATCCCTAATCGCGTCTTAGAGATCAACAGGAATAAGCCAGCCGCCACAATCAAACCAACACCGATGATGACTAATCGATAAAGAGGATATTGAATTCCGCCTGGTAAGGTCACCGGACCTGACAGATACGTGGGAATATTCAGGTACAAAGGGAAGGAACCGAACAGCCAGCGAGTGCCTTCTGAAAAAATAAGGATCAGCGCAAAGGTTGCCAGCACCTGATCAAGGTGATCACGCGCATAAAGCCGCCGGATGACCAGAATCTCTACCAGTGCGCCGGCAAACGCCGCCGCTGCCATACTCGCGGCAACAGCAAACAGGAATGAACCCGTCTTGGCCGCCACAAAAGCGGCCGAAAACGCACCGACCATATACAGGGATCCGTGCGCGAGATTGATCAGTCCCATGACACCGAAAACCAGTGTCAATCCAGCAGCCATCAAAAACAGCATGACGCCGAACTGAAGGCCATTCAGGACCTGCTCCAGCAGCAGAATCAGGTTCATTCAGAGAATAGATCTACCCGGATACGTAATGTATCCGGGGACTAAAATCATCGACACTCTACATCGAGCATTCAGCGGCGTACACATCCGCATGGTTTTCTAATGCCAGACCAATGATCTTGTTGGTGAACACGTCACCTTCCTGAATCACCTCTCGAACATAAATGTTCTGTACCGGATGATGGTTGGAGGCAAACGAAAAGTCGCCACGTGTTGAATCAAAATCAGCAGCCTCTAGCGCTGCACGGAATGCATCGCTATCAGTCACGCTGGCTTTATCCATGGCTGACAGTAACAAGTTCGCTGTATCAAACCCCTGTGACGCATACAGCGAAGGCAATCGACCATACTCAGCTTGAAAGCTCTCAACAAACGCCTTGTTGGTTGCATTGTCGATATCCTTGTTCCACTGCGAAGTGTTCTTGACACCCAGCGCCGCAGCGCCAACCGCTTGCAGAATACCTTGGTCAAAACTGAAGGCAGGCCCAACCACTGGCAGATCAATTCCGCTATCAGCATATTGCTTCAAGAAAGAGATACCCATACCACCTGGCAGAAAGAAGAACACACTGTCAGCACCTGATGCACGAATTTGCGCAAGCTCTGCGGCGTAATCAGTCTGACCCAACTTGGTGAATATTTCACCAGCAAGCTCACCACCATACTGACGCTTGTAACCAGTCAATGCATCCTTGCCTGCCGGATAATTTGGCGCAAGGATAAATGAGTTTTTCAGACTGGCTGTATTGGCATATGCACCTGCTGCTTCATGCAAGTTGTCGTTCTGCCAAGCCACATTAAAGTAGTTTTCGTGACAGCCCTTGCCCGCAAGTGCCGAAGGCCCAGCGTTTGGTGATAAATAGAATTTACCTTGCGCCGTCGCACTCGGCACAACAGCCATGGCAAGGTTGGACCAGATGATGCCAGTCAACACATCCACCTTCTCAGACTGAATCATCTTGTCGGCAAGCTGTACGGCGATGTCTGGCTTACGCTGATCATCTTCAATAACCACTTCAATATGATCATTGCCAGATTGCTTCACAGCCAACATAAAACCATCACGCACATCGATCCCAAGACCGGCACCACCGCCTGAGAGAGTGGTGATCATGCCGACCTTGACCTTGTTGCCATGACCTGCGCCGAGTGCCATAGCGGGTAATGCTGCGAAAATAGCCAGCAATAGGGTTTTCCTGATCATCGGTTTACGCTGCTCCGTTGTTTTGAGAAATGAAATTCTTAGGTCCGATGCTAACCGGGTCTGACACCAGATGCCAGCACCAACGCGCATGTAGGGGATACAAGTCGCAATTCAACAACGCGCCGAGGCGCATTTATCAAGGGGTCTGGTCGCTCGACTTCGTACGCCGTATACGACGCCACACGCGCTTCAGATAAGCCGCGCCACGGATATACCATCGCCGGAAAAACCCACCAGGATTGGTTGGGTAGGGAATGTCAAGACCTGACTGAGTGCTGTCGAGAGAGTCGATAGTTGTCGGATGCTCGACTATCTCAGCGGCCCCTCGATACACAACAGGTGCAGTGTTAGTGATCGGCTCAACATCACTTACCTGTTCCGACGCTGCAGATTCAACATCAATCTCATATATCTCACCGACAGAGGAATCATCAGCAACTGACATATCAATATCGAGATCAGGGGATTCAATGGATTCCCCGACAAGATCAATATCCACCTCGTCGCTCAATGTGTCCGAAGCTACAAAACCATCGCCTTGTATTTCACCACTTGTGTCGTCAACATTTTCGTCTGGTTGATGAGTTTCATTATCAAGCGCC
>CAZQOI010000191.1:0-2900 GCA_964594905.1 uncultured Granulosicoccaceae bacterium | reverse complement strand
AGCTGGTGTTAAAACCAAGGCCGACGGTTTCTACGATGATAACCCCGGCACCGATATAGCCGTTATGCAAATGACCGCCAAGCAGCCAACGGCAAATTCCAAAGGTTTGCGGTTAGGTTCTTTTGATCAAATTCGAGGCATCATTGATGAAGAACTCGAGGCTGTCTGGACTGGCGATAAAGATGCACAAACAGCGATGGACAGTGCGGTTGAACGTGGTAACAAACTGCTTCGTCGATTTGAACAAGCCAATAAATAGTGCGTCAGGTGAAATTTATCTGAATAGCCTTTATTCTGTTTAAGGTGTGATTAGTGTGAAGAGGGTCTAGTGGCCCTCTCACATTTTTGCGCATGGACAAGAAAGTAACTTTCAAAGGCTGGTTGTTGCCGGTGCTACTGGTGTTTCCGCAGATATTAATTTCTGCGGTGTTCTTCTTTTATCCCGCTGGACAAGCGATATGGCAGTCCTTGTTCATCCCCGACCCTTTTGGTCTGTCCGCACAGTATGTTGGCCTTGGTAATTTTGAGTATTTATTAGGCGACAGTTACTACCGAGCTTCCTTTCTGACCACGGCTTTGTTTTCGACTCTGGTCACTGTGGTTGCAATGATCCCGGCCCTGTTTCTCGCTGTTCTTGCTGACAGGCTTATCAAAGGCGCAGGGGTTTACAGGACAATGTTGATCTGGCCATACGCAGTTGCCCCCGCTGTCGCTGGTGTACTTTGGCTATTCATGTTCAATACCCGTGTGGGTGTCGTTTCGTGGTACCTCGGACAGCTTGGCTACGATTGGAATCATGTATTGAACGATGGAGAGGCGATGGGTCTGGTTGTGGTTGCGTCATCATGGGGCCGCATTAGCTACAACTTTCTATTCTTTTTTGCAGCACTACAAGCAGTACCCCGGTCTGTTGTCGAGGCTGCCGCGATTGATGGGGCAAGATTCTGGCGTAGGTTTTTTACTATCGTGCTGCCATTGCTATCGCCGACCACATTTTTTTTATTGGTGGTTAATATTGTTTACGCATTTTTTGAAACGTTTGGTGTGATACACACAATCACATCAGGCGGTCCGCAGCAGGCCACCACCATTCTTGTCTATAAAGTGTTCTCTGACGGATTTGTCGGTCAGGATCTTGGTTCCTCTGCTGCACAGTCTGTCATTCTGTTGTTTGTCGTGGGTGCGCTGACCGTTGTTCAATTCAAGTTTATTGAAAAGCGGGTGCACTACTAGTGGCCTCTAATGTGCAATCGAATCGCGATGGGATGGTTGAACCTGTTGGTGGTTCGTTGTGGTTCACCCATATTTTAATGATTCTCGGCGTACTGCTGATTTTCTTCCCTATCTGGCTGGCATTTGTCGCATCCACCGTGACGCAGGCGGATCTTGTATCACCGCCGATGCCACTGCTACCTGGTGATCACTTCATAGAAAACTACACTAAGGCTCTTTTTTCGGGAGTCAATGTACCTGTTTCAACGATGCTGATTAACTCGTTGATTATGGCAATGGGTATTGCAGTCGGAAAAATCATAATCTCCCTACTGTCGGCATTTGCCATTGTGTATTTTCGTTTTCCAGGGCGCACATTTTTTTTCTGGCTTATCTTTATTACGCTTATGCTGCCGGTGGAAGTCCGTATTGTGCCCACCTATGAAGTCATCGCCGGGTTCGGAATGCTGAACAGCTATTCTGGTTTGATCTTTCCATTGATTGCATCGGCTACAGCAACCTTTTTGTTTCGGCAATTTTTTATGACGATCCCTGATGAGTTGGCTGAAGCTGCGCGGGTTGATGGAGCGAGACCTATGCGCTTTTTCGTGGATATATTGCTGCCGATGAGTCGCACGAATATAGCGGCTTTGTTCGTCATCCTGTTTATATATGGATGGAATCAGTACCTGTGGCCTTTGCTGATAACAACAGATCCTGAAATGAACACAATTGTGATGGGTCTTAAACAGATGTTTCCGTCGGGAGACGATTTTGCTGATTGGCCAGTGATTATGGCAACATCGATACTGGCAATGATTCCACCAGTGATCGTCGTTGTCACCATGCAAAAAGTGTTTGTGCGCGGCCTCGTAGATAGCGAGAAATAAATGGCGACTTTATCGATAGACAATATTAAAAAGCGATTTGGTCGGACTGAGGTGATTCATGGCGTCAGTATCGATGTTACTGATGGTGAATTTATCGTTATTGTCGGCCCATCTGGCTGTGGGAAATCAACATTGCTACGCATGGTCGCTGGTCTTGAAACAGTCAGTGAAGGCGATATCTACATTAATAATGAGAAAGTAAATGATATGGAGCCTATGGATCGGGATATAGCCATGGTGTTCCAGAATTATGCTTTGTATCCGCATATGTCAGTACAACAAAACATGGCTTATGGCTTGAAAATACAGAAACTACCAAAGTCAGACATAGCAGATAAAGTTCAGAAAGCTGCGGATTTGTTGCAACTGGGTGAATATCTGGATAGAAAGCCACGGCAACTCTCTGGTGGTCAAAGGCAACGCGTTGCAATGGGGCGAGCAATCGTGCGCGAGCCTGCAATATTTTTATTTGATGAGCCATTGTCAAACCTTGATGCAAAGCTGCGTGTTCAAATGCGATTAGAAATCAAGCAACTGCAATCTGATCTTGGCGTTACGTCGCTGTATGTGACTCACGATCAGGTCGAAGCGATGACGATGGCCGATAGAATGGTGGTCATGAACAATGGGGTGGCTGAGCAGATTGGTACACCACTGGAAGTTTATGAGACTCCTCAAACCTTGTTTGCAGCGCAGTTTATTGGCAGTCCTGCCATGAACATATTCGATGGTGAAATAGATGCAGGTAAATTGACATTAGCTAACGGAGCTAAATTGGATATCGATACATCCTTCACG
>CAZQOI010000190.1:0-2906 GCA_964594905.1 uncultured Granulosicoccaceae bacterium | reverse complement strand
ATCATGACGATGACGGCCATGGTGATAAGCACGACGAGCATCATGACGATGACGGACACGGTGATAAGCACGACGATCATGATGATGAGCATGCTGGACATGACGATCACGATGAAGAAACGCATTCATCCGTACTGGCTATCTATGGCATGACTTGCGACAACGTAAGCGATCTAACCGCCATCAATGTTGACTTACTGAATATCTGGTCGGGTTTCGAAGATTTGGACGTTCAATTGATCGGCTCTGGTGGTCAAGCGTCAATTGAACTAAGCCCTTCACAGACCAAATTGGATGTTTCGCAAGTTCAATGATTCAAGCTTCGCAATGTCATTGGGTACAACGTCAAAGTCGGTTTATCAATGACTGACAGTACCCAAGCCATTGTCAGTTTGAATGATGTACGTTTTGCCTGGGCGGTCGAACCAGACCGCCCGGTCATTTCGATCCCGGAGTTCACCATCAACCGTGGTGAGCGAGTATTTTTACAAGGCGCATCCGGGTCTGGTAAAACCACTTTACTCAGCCTTATTGCAGCAGTTATCTCACCTCAACGTGGTCAGATATCAGTTGATGGGGTTGCGCTCGATAAGCTCCGTGGCGGGCAAAGAGATCAATTTCGGGTTGATCGAATTGGCCTTGTCTTCCAGCAATTCAATTTACTGCCGTTTTTGTCGGTGCACGAAAATATAGTACTGCCCTGCCAATTCTCAAAAAATCGACGTTCGCAAGCGTGTAAAAGTGGACGCACACTAAGTGAAGAGGCAGATCGCTTGCTGACTGCGATGCATTTGTCACCCGCCGACGTCAGAGACAAAGCCACAACCAGTTTGAGTGTTGGGCAACAGCAACGCGTTGCCGTTGCAAGAGCACTGATTGGACAACCTCCCTTGATCATCGCAGATGAACCTACATCAGCTTTGGATCACGATACACGTCAGGCGTTTCTTGAACTTTTGTTTGCAGAAGTGGAGTCATCCGATTGTTCACTTTTGTTCGTCAGTCATGACCCATCACTGGCAGATTCTTTTGACCGCCAGATCGATCTATCGCAAATCAATAAAGCTGCAGGCACCCCGGCGACTGAGGGTTCTCCAAGATGATCGGTATCGCTTGGAAGAGTATCCGCAATCGCTGGTCAACGGCGCTACTTGCTGTGCTGGCAATTGCCATGAGTGTCGCACTCATCTTGACAGTTGAAAAAGTACGACGCGATGCACGCGATAGTTTTACCAACACAGTATCTGGCATTGATCTGATCGTCGGCGCCAGAAGCGGTGCCGTACAACTTTTACTGTATTCGGTATTTCGCATTGGCAATGCGAGCAACAATATTAGCTGGGAAAGTGTCGAGGACATTCAACAACGTTCGGCCGTTAAATGGATGGTCCCCATCTCCTTAGGTGATTCGCACGCCGGTTACCGTGTTGTCGGAACCAGCCTGGATTACTTCAAACATTATCGATATGGCCAAAAGAGACTCTTGGAGTTTGCCAGCGGCAAGGAATTCGATGACGTGTTTGATACGGTCATTGGCAGCGAAGTGGCAGAGCAGCTGGGTTACAACTTAGGTGATCAAATCGTCGTCGCTCACGGCGCGGGAAAAGTTGGACTCGTAGAGCATGACAAACAACCGTTTCAGATAAGCGGCATTCTGCAGCCGACCGGTACCCCGGTTGACCGAGCAGTACATGTCAGCCTGGAAGGCATAGAAGCCATGCACATCGATTGGCGCAATGGCGCTCAGGTAAAAGGTGACGGAACAGATCCTGACGTGATTCGTCAAATGGACCTGAAGCCATCGGCTGTCACCGCATTGCTGGTGGGTCTTGAGTCGAGATCGGCTGTCTTTCGCGAGCAACGGGCAATAAGCACGTATCGTGAGGAGCCATTACAGGCAATAATCCCCGGGGTGGCGCTTCAGGAACTTTGGAACCTCTTGAGTGTCGCAGAAAAAGCCCTATTTATTGTTTCTGTGTGTGTTGTGGTGGCTGGCCTGATCAATTTGATATCAGTGTTACTAGCAGGATTGAACGAACGGCGGCGCGAAATGGCGGTGTTGAGATCTGCTGGAGCTAAGCCAGTTCACATTTTTCTGCTACTGTGCATCGAATCGACCGTACTGACCCTGGGGGGTATAGCAGTCGGGCTGTTGCTACATTACCTGCTCATTGGAGTAGGATCGTTGTTCACTCAGGAGGCATTTGGCTTGTCTTTTGCCCTCACATTGCCTGACAGCGCGGATATGAAAATACTACTGACAATTGCACTTGCAGGTTTTCTGGCTGGCACTCTTCCGGCTCTGCAGGCGTATCGTAAATCGCTGGCAGATGGTCTGTCACAACGACTTTGATTGGGGTATCAAACATGATGCATAAAAGAACTCTAATCGCCAGTGCAGCGCTGGTCATGTTGCTTTTCTCTGTCAGCACTCAATCTGCCTGGTGGCCGTTCTCAAATGATGATGATGCTGAGCCGACCGGAGAAATCACAGAGATCGCTTGGGACGACCTGGTCCCCGAAGATTTCATTCAGCCAGAAAATCCTTTCATGACCATGTCTCAGGAAGAGATCGATAAGCTCATGGACGGAAGTGATGAATCAAACGAGATACTCGCCGAACTTGAGAAAGATTTTAACTACGCACCAGTGGTTGAGGAACTTGATGGAAAAAGAGTAAAGCTACCTGCCTACATCACGCCATTGGATTTCGAAGGTCAGTCGTTGTTAAAGGAATTTTTACTCGTGCCTTACATCGGTGCCTGTATTCACGTACCACCACCGCCTGCCAACCAGGTTGTGCACGCCAATTCCAAAAAGTCGGTTGAGTTCAAAGGCATGTATGAACCGGTTTGGGCTATCGGGACTATTCGCACCGAGACTACGACAAGCGATCTGGCAGAGTC
>CAZQOI010000189.1:0-2951 GCA_964594905.1 uncultured Granulosicoccaceae bacterium | reverse complement strand
GGCAAAGAGAACAAGAACATGCCAAGGCACTTAAAGCGGAACGCGATCGAGTGGCCGCTCTGGAATCCCGAGGTTTGATAGCCCGGCTGTTAAACAAAAAACCAGAACCAGCAGGGTAGGCGGGTTGGCAATAGCAGCCGGCTCCGAAATATTTGTGCGGCCTTGTCGGTCTTTTGCTAAAGTGTAAAGCGTCAATTGACGCTACACGAGTTATAATTTCCAGTGATTGGCAGCATCAAACACAAGGGTTTGAAACGTCTGTACGAGAAAGGCGACGAGAGCAAGATCAGTGCAGATCTGCTGCCCAAGGTAAACCGCATCATGGCACTGCTGGATGTTGCAACGGGTCCAGATGAATTGGATCTGCCGGCATTCAGGCTGCATCCACTGAAAGGCAACATGAAGGGCCATTACGCGGTCAGTGTTAGCGGTAATTGGCGAATAACATTTCGTTTTGAAGGCGAAACACCAAACGATGTTGATTTGGTGGATTACCACTGACGAAACCCAATAGTCGGCAAGGCATAGGATACATACCGACATGAGCATGAAGAACCCAGTTCACCCAGGCAGCCTGGTACGTGAAGATTGTATTAACGAACTAGGACTGACGATCACAGCAGCTGCAGAACAGTTGGGCGTAACACGTCAAACGTTAAGCAATCTCACCAATGAAAAAATTTCGCTAACGCCCGAAATGTCTATCCGACTGGAAAAACTAGGGTGGGGAAGGGCAGGTGCATGGATCCGTATGCAAGCGAATTACGACCTCGCACAAATTCGTTTGATGGAAGATGACATCACTGTCTATCCGCAAGCAGCCTCTCGATGAAGACATTTCGATTGCATGTTTGTTGAAGGGGAGGAGCGACCAGTAGAATTCGCAGCTAAGTGCAGAGGTACAACCTCGGTTCTGAATACAGAAATTATGAAAAGAGAATCATAGTTTATTTTCGTTTTTTACCTGATTGGCTTGTCTATTTATGCGTGGCCAGTAATTAAATCGCTGGAATATTTTTTCAATTGTAGCTACTACGAGCATTGAAAAAAGAGCTCGAGGCGTTGTATGAATTGGAGAAGGAAATCACCATGAAAAAATCAAAAGTGCTTCGCGACAATGAAAGTTTCTATGTCGATACACATGCAGGGCGTTTACGCTCTGATGAAGTCGGTGCAATAGAAGAGCTTGCAAAAAATATCGAACAAAACATACCGTGTCCACCTGAAGAATTTCTTGCAGCATGGAAGGACGGTGTGAGCCTTGCTGGTGAGCAGCTTTTTACTATTCGCTCTGAGTCTGTGAGCGCAGCGACAAACATAGATGAGCTTCGACCCGATCTAGAAATAATCACCGCCTCTTTGGGCGTACTATCGCCAGGCGAACGTGTATTCGTTTTATCGCTATATCAATTTTTCTGTGATGCTACGGTTCGCGATTTGTGCGCAGAGTATGGCTTTGATGTCCCTACGCTAGCCGACATTGCCAATTTGGATGTATCGCGCAGAACCATCATCACGCGTCTGATTCATACCTACAACGGCTGGTGATCTTCATTTTACAAACCACCCCGTTCGCCCATCTTCAATAATTCAGTGATATGCCAGTAAGTAAACAGCAAAAAGAGCGTGATAAAGCCATTCGGCACCTGTTCGATTACATCGATCGCTCGGAGAAATGGTTACCACGTATAGAAGAGATGACCGATCATTTTATGGGCCTGGTCATAGATAACCTGGGTGAAGATGAAGCCAGTGTGAGGCTACGGCTGGAACGCGGTGATCACGGCGCCATGATTTATGGGTTCCTGATGGAGTTAATGGCAGTGACAAGCTGGGATGCTGAACGTGTAACGCCAATTGATGAGTATTTAAAACAACGAGGCTGGCGAGAAGGAACGCACGGCCGACGGTATTTAAGCGCACTTAACGAATCCGAGCTGCATTTTCTGGAAGTCACCGCAGTTGAACCAGGAGAATGGGTTGAGGTGCGGCTCTTTGGCACAAACGCGGAAGCTGAGCGGATTATCGAGCGTGGTGGTAGCCAGGGCCTACATGCGTATGATGCGATTGTCGCGCGGCTGGTGAAGCTTGGTAAATCACATCGCTTCGGCTCAATTCTTCCGTTGAGTCATTTCGGCGCTAAGCGTCTCAAAATGAATCTCGATAATATCGAGAGTGACTTAAAAGCCTTGTATGAGGAGGCAGTTGCTGAGGATGGCCCAGACGGGCTGGTGAAGAATTTCGTTGATTCCATCGATTATGAGCGGCGCATACGCATAGAAGAAACAGGTTTCGTATGCTTTGCCAGTGATGTGCTTGGTGGGCCAAGCATGGCAATACCTCAACTTTTTAACACTGACAATGAGCACATCGTAATAACAAAAACCCGTTTTCCTATTATCGGCGACAACAAGGCGATCAGTCAGATTCTCAACAACCAAGATGATCTGATCGATGATAGTGAAACACACTGGTCCTGGTTGAATTCCGGCGGCGCGAACACGCGCTTAGGCACCTTCGAGCTGTCGGTTGACACATTGGTCTTCGAAACCAATTCTGTTGAACGATCCAAAAAAGGTATCGCTTTCTTGCAGAGTTGTTTGGGCTCCAGCCTTATCGGCGAACCGATGAGTGTGCACGAAAACATCGAAGATACGATGGCATCAGTGCCAGCGATACAACCGGAGGACTCAATTGATGTAAGCCAGCACCCGGAGCTGCAAGGAATAATGCAGGAAATGATGAAAGGGCATTACCTAAAAACGCTGGATGAAGCGATACCGATGCTAGACAACGAATCACCCAGAGCCTGCGCTGCAGACCCGGACAAACACCACAAGGTTATTGATTGGCTGAAGTACATGGAAAACATGGAATCAAAATCCCCAAACTCGGCGCAGGATTTTAGTTGGATGTGGGAAGAGCTTGGGCTTGCTGACTATCGCTAGTAG
>CAZQOI010000188.1:0-2956 GCA_964594905.1 uncultured Granulosicoccaceae bacterium | reverse complement strand
CCAGCAACAAGTTCAGCTCCGTTCCGCATTTACAATATCGGCAACAATGCACCTGTTGAGCTTGAACACTACATTCGGGTCATAGAAGGGTGTTTGAACAAAACTGCTGAGAAAAACCTGCTACCGCTGCAGCCGGGCGACGTTCCCGATACCTATGCCGATGTCAGCGACCTTATAAAGGACGTCGACTACAAACCAGATACCAGCGTTGAAGAGGGGGTCGGAAGGTTTGTCGATTGGTATCGTGATTACTATCAGGTTTGACTAAGGCTCCGGCCATAAACCTGTCAGAAAAGGCGGGGCATCGCATCCGGCCTGGGTACCTAGACTTTTGCGGCCCGGCTGTCCGCATTTCTAGCTGTTAGAAAATGATCCAGTGAGCCTCAGTATTCTGGGCACACGCCTAAAAATATAATATAATGCTATTTATTATTAGCATTAACATTATATATACTAAGGCGAAAAGGTAGACCTCTATGCCAGCTAGTGATTCCTCAAATCTGAATCAATTACGCCAGCTCAGAGCCTTTTGCCACGCTGCACAAACTGGCAGCATCTCGAAAGCAGCTGAACGCCTGCAACTCAGCCAGCCTTCAGTGTCACTGCAGATTCAAGCGCTTGAAAAAGACCTCGACACCCTCCTCTTCGAACGCTGCGGACCAAAGATACGTTTAACCCCCGCAGGTGATCTTCTGTTGGAGATGTCGCAACCGCTGGTTGATGGCTTCACTCGCTTGGCTGACAGCTTTGCTGCCCGCCTCGGTGATGTGCACGCAGGCCCTTTGGATATTGCCTCTGGCGAAGCCACCTTGCTCTATATCCTGCCCGACATTATCAAGGAATTCAGAACCGACTTTTCGCAGATCGATGTCAAGTTGCACAATGTAACCGGTCATGATGGCATGGCATTGTTACGCGCGGACGAGGTCGACTTTGCAGTCGGGTCAATGATCGATGTACCAGACGATATGGTCTACCACCCGATCTATGATTTCAAACCCGCGTTGATCATGTGCAAGGATCATCCGCTGGCGAAAAAAAAGAACATCTCACTTGAGCAAATCAGCCCTTATGGATTGATACTGCCTCCGCGCCACTTGAGTACCTGGAACATGGTCGATCTCGTTTTCCAACAACATAACGTTCCCTACAACGTTGTTCTCGAAGCTGGCGGTTGGGAAGTCATCAAGCGCTACGTTGAAATTGGCACCGGTATCAGTATTGTCACTAGTATCTGTTTACGCGGTACCGAAGATCTGGTCGTTAAACCGATGGAAGACTACTTCCCCACACGAAGTTATGGTGTCGTGATACGACGTGGTAAGTTCCTGTCACCACAAGCAAAGAAGTTTCTGGAATTGATGGACGGTGATTTTTTCGCTCGGCAAAGCGAACCGCCAAAGAAACAAAAAACGGTCAGTCGACGCGAATCCCTGATAACCAACCTGTAAATCGACGACTCCCATGACCCATGTCATTGTCGGTATGTCCGGTGGGGTTGACTCCTCTGTCACCGCCCTTTTATTGCTACAGCAAGGGTATGAAGTGTCTGGCATCTTCATGCAAAATTGGGAAGATGACGATGAACACTGCACAGCACGCCAGGACTATCGAGATGCATCGGCGGTCGCTGATGGGCTTGGCATTCAGCTCAGTACCGTCAATTTCGCAGATGAGTATTGGGAACGTGTCTTCGCACACTTTCTAGACGAATACAGTCAAGGACGTACACCAAATCCAGATATTCTGTGCAACAAGGAAATCAAATTCCGCGCATTTCTTGATCACGCACAAGCTCAAGGCGCTGACGCTATTGCAACCGGACATTATGTTCGAAAAGGCCTCCGCACAGACGGAGTGGACTTGCTGCGTGGGCTGGATAACAACAAAGACCAGAGTTACTTTCTGCATACGCTTTCGCAGGGACAAATTACGCCGAGTTTGTTCCCAGTTGGCGAGCTTGAGAAACCCGCAGTTCGGAAGCTCGCGGCCGAGGCTGGCTTTCATTTACACGCAAAGAAAGACAGTACTGGTATCTGTTTTATTGGTGAGCGAAAATTCAGCGAATTTCTTAGCGAGTACCTTCCAGCCCAACCTGGCGAGATAGTTAACGAGGACGGCGAGGTGATTGGAACCCATAATGGCTTAATGTTCTACACACTGGGGCAAAGACAAGGCCTCGGCATCGGTGGCCGACAGGAAGCAGCTGATTCGCCATGGTATGTACTCGAAAAACTGCTCGACGAAAACCGGCTACTGGTCGGTCAGGGTCACGACAATCCACTACTGTTCAAAAATGCATTGACTGCCCATGAGGTCAACTGGATCCGAGGCGAACCACCTGCCAATACCTTCTCATGCGCCGCGAAGACCCGCTACCGTCAGGCCGATCAGGAAACAACCGTAACAGTGAGGGCCGACGGGCAAATTCATGCACATTTCTCGGCACCTGTCCGAGCGATAACACCCGGACAGTCCATCGTTTTATATGATGGTGAGGTCTGTCTTGGCGGTGGTGTGATCAGCGAGCTTTCAGCAAGCTAGTCGACCAAACCAAAGCCTCTGCACAGAACCACTTCGTTGCTACATTGATTCTCTATACTTAGCCGCATGAATTCCATCTCAACGCTCGACAATCAGACTATTGCGCTGGCTGGCATCTTTCAGTCCGTCAATCTTTGCAAGTCACTCGCAACGACGGGTAATTGCAATGAAACAGAGCTTGAATACACCCTGCGCTCGATATTGACACTAAACACCGACAGAGTTATTGACGCTTATGGCGGTTCAGCACGAAGCATCGAATCCGGCTTACGAATCTTGAAAAATCAGTTTGGTGGCAATAACGAAGCCCGCGACCTAGATCTTGCCCGCTATGCCTTGTCCTTAATTCAGCTTGGGAGCAATATTCTCAAGGACGAAACTACCATCGAGCAATTGCGAATTGGTATCAGTC
>CAZQOI010000187.1:0-2978 GCA_964594905.1 uncultured Granulosicoccaceae bacterium | reverse complement strand
CTGTATCAATCCTGGTCATTGTCTTTCGCCATAATCAACATGTGTTTGATCTCAGCGGTCATGGCGCTCGGTGTAAACATTCAGTGGGGATACGCTGGCTTGTTCAATGTCGGCATCATGGGCTTTGCGGCACTTGGTGGTGTGGCGGCAATGCTGGTATCAACCAAACCAGTCACTGGCGCGTGGTCCGCTGGTGGCATCAATATGTTGATGAGTTTTGTTGCACTGATTGCAACTGCTGCGATCGTTATTTTTATGCGTCGCAAAATGCGCCCGAGCAAAATACGCGCGCTTTCTACTTTTGCAATCATTGTTATTGGCATCTTCGTAATCCGACGATTTTATTTACCCGCTGTCGATGCGATTGAAGACTTCGAACCAGCACAATCGGGTTTTTTGGGAGGACTTGGCTTACCCATATTGTTTTCCTGGTTGGTTGGAGGCATATTCGCCGCTGGCGCTGCTTGGTGTATAGGCAAGGTTGCGCTTGGTTTGCGTTCTGATTACCTCGCGATTGCAACACTCGGCATTTCTGAAATCATTATCGCGGTTATCAAGAACGAAGACTGGCTGACTCGTGGAGTCAAAAATGTCACCGGACTGCCACGGCCAGTTCCTTACGAAATCAATCTTCAAGGTAGTGAGTGGTTCAGAAATGCCGTCGAGCGTTTGTTCGAATCATCGTTACCCCTTGATGAAGTCGCTCGCGCCGCAGCGCTTCAGTCACATGTAATAAGTGCCTCCAGCTTGTTCGTCAAACTCTGTTATGCAGCGTTATTTTTAACCGTCCTCTTAACCATCATGTGGTTGAGCAGCCGTGCGCAACGCTCACCTTGGGGCCGAATGATGCGTGGTATACGCGACAATGAAGCTGCTGCAGAAGCCATGGGCAAGGACGTCACTTCGCGGCATTTGCAGGTATTCATCGTCGGATCAGCTGTCGTAGGCATAGCTGGCGCCATGTTGACCACACTTGAGGGACAACTGACTCCCGGCACTTATAACCCACTCAGGTTTACCTTTCTGATCTGGGTGATGGTCATTGTTGGGGGTTCCGGGAATAATCTCGGATCAGTTATTGGTGCATTTGTAATCTGGTTTTTCTGGATTGAGGCAGAACCTCTAGGCACCGGCTTTCTCAATATTGCTACAAGCTGGTTGGCGGAAGACAATGTCTTGCGAATGCACTTACTTGAAAATGCCTCCCATATGCGCCTCTTGATGATGGGAATAATACTGCTTCTCGTACTAAGGTTCAGCCCTAAAGGCCTGCTGCCTGAACAAACTCGCCGATAGGGTGTCTTAAGGCTAATGTGAACAGAATCACCCTTTTATGGCAATCCTTTCTGGATTGACGTGTCGTAGCGTTAAATTTGCCTTTAAAGTGCTGCGAAACTTGCTGTCCTGTTCAATACTTACGTTGTTACACCTTGATTCACACGAAGTCACCATGACCCCGCTCAAATTCCGTTTTCCGAAATACGTGTGCCTAACTCTGCTTGCCGCGGCATCCGCCGTGTTCAGCCTCAGTGCTAGTGCCCAATCGGACACTTTGCTGGAAGATGCAGAAGACGGATTAAGCACTCGTTGGTCGGTGTACGACAGCAATCCTGCTGGCGCAACCATCAGTAATATAATCGACGGTGATTCACGCGTCATCTCGTTCTCAGGCGACGGCACTGCCAATGGTTACCGTTTCGGTGGTACCAGTGTCGCAAATGGTGGCTTGAACATTCAGGACACGAGCATTGTCTCCTGGCGGATGCGTGCCGCTGAAAGCTTCACCGTCTACATGGCCATCGATACCACTGAAGGCTTTCGCTATATTGCCTATACCAATTCAGACAACCTGACCCCATTCGGCGCCAGCACTTACATCAATACCGGCCTTGGGTCTAACACCATCAACGACAGTTGGGTCACGATTACTCGTGATCTCAACGCTGACTTGCAAGTCGCGCAGTCTGCCAACGAGTTTGTCGCCTTTCATGGTATAGCTGTTCGCGGGTCCATTTCCATTGATGACATTACTACTCTTAGTAGTTTACCCCCAGGCGTTGATCCTGAGGATGACAACGATGACAACACAACTGACGAAAACGTCATCAGTTTGCTTGAAAACGCAGAAGATGGATTGAGCTCTCGCTGGTACATTTATGACAACAATCCCGCTGGCGCAACCGTCAATAATATTCTTGACGGTGATTCACGCGTCATCTCGTTCTCAGGCGACGGCACTGCCAACGGTTACCGACTCGGTGGTACCAATGCCGCTAACGGTGGCTTGAACATTCAGGACTCAAGCATTGTCTCCTGGCGGATGCGCGCCTCTGAAAGCTTCACCGTCTACATGGCCATCGATACCACTGAAGGCTTTCGCTATATCGCCTATACCAATTCAGACAACCTGACACCTTTTGGCTCTGGTACTTACATCAATACTGGCCTTGGCGCTAATGCCAGCAACGATAGTTGGATCACCATCACTCGTGATCTGAACACTGATTTGCGAGTTGCGCAATCTGGTAACGAGTTTGTCGCTTTTCATGGCGTAGCTGTTCGCGGATCTATTTCCATTGATGACATTGCTGTGCTCATTGAAGCGCCTTCGGACACTGACCCTGACAATAGTAATCAGGCACCGCTCGCCAACGCGGGCGCTGATCAATCCACCACAGTCGGCAACTCACTGACACTCGATGGCTCCGCGAGTACTGATTCTGATGGCACTATCGCATTGTATGAATGGCGTGATCCTGCTGGAACATTGATTGGTTCATCGAGCGGCGCGCCAAGTGTGCAATGGCAACCCGATTCAACCGGCGATTTCACAGTATCACTCACCGTCACCGACAACCTCGGTGCTACTGACACTGACAACGTTACTATTACAGTCAACGCTCAAGACAACCCAACAGACGAAAACGTCATCAGTTTGCTGGAAAACGCGGAAGATGGATTGAGCTCTCGCTGGTATG
>CAZQOI010000186.1:0-2980 GCA_964594905.1 uncultured Granulosicoccaceae bacterium | reverse complement strand
GTCACGACACAAGTATTCTGAATGCGACTTGCACCGAAATAGTTACGAGTAGTCTTTAAGAAATCTATGCTAATCTCGATCGGATCAGTAAAACTGACTGGCCCTATAACGAGACTAGCAAGAGAGTACATGCGAAATTGAAACTCCAGGACCATGCAAATCGAACTACTGATGTAGCTTTACATAACAAAACTCTAACCACCTAAAGCTGTGACTTCATCAAATTTGAATTCCCCCTCGAACACTGACGAAACTATTCTCGTAGTGGACGATCAGGCCATGCAACGCAAAAAAATGTTGCTGGCAGTGAAGAATCTCGGTTACCGCGCCGTCACTGCGAAAGATGGTGTTGAAGCACTGGAAATGCTGAGATCAAATGCAATTGATCTGGTACTTCTGGATATCGTCATGCCGGATATCGACGGTTTTGAGGTTATGCGTCAAATGAACAATGATCGGCATTTGCGCGAAATTCCAGTCATCGTTGTGTCATCTCTGGACGGTGAAATGGAGAGCGTAGTACGTGCCATCGAGGCCGGGGCGCAGGATTTTCTAAGAAAGAACTTCGATCCAGTGCTGCTAAACGCACGAATCAATGCATCACTAGAGAAAAAAAGAAATCGCGATCGCGAAATTGCCTATCTAGACCAGGTAGAGCGACTTGCTGATGCCGCGGCGGTTCTCGAACAAGAAGTTGTTGATCCGGTCAGATTTCAGTTTGAGGATATCGACGCGCGTACTGACTCTCTAGGTCGACTGTCGCGTGTATTCGCGCGCATGACTGCGCAGGTGTATGAGCGGGATCGGCGTTTGCGCGGGCAGATTCGTGCTTTGAAGGGTGTATTCGGATTGCTGGCAATCGGTGTTATCTCAGGTTTGTGGGCGCCACTATCGCGGGCGGTGGCTTTGGTGCAACCCCACCCCTTAGGCACCGCGTTTTGGGTGAACATCGTATGCGGTGTGGTGTGCATTGCAATCGGCGCATTCAGAGGAAAATTATTCGGTCTCAACGCTAATCTGTTAGCGGTGTTCGCGTTGTGGGGTGTACTTGGAACACTCCTCGGTGAAGTCGTTATTTTTTGGGCTGCCGAGCAACTCGAAGCGTGGATTATTTCGTTAGTGGTTGTAACCGAAGGGTTCATGGCTTTCTTACTGGCCATGGTCTTTCGCATCGAAAGCCCCAGCATGCGCCGCTTCCTAGGTTTTGTCATTGGCGTAGCAGGTGTATTTGTACTCATGTCTGTTACCCAGAACCTCGAAGGAGAAGCCCGTTGGACATGGATTCTCATTGCCGTCATTGGACCTCTAGGGTATGCCTTGCGTGGCTTGATGCTCGCTAAGCGCCTGCCGGAAAATCTTGATCGTATTACAGCGACAGGTTATTCAGGATTTGCCGCAGCTATAATTCTCGTGCCCCTGGTAGTGGTATTTGATGATTATTATCCGCTGAAATTTGGCGTTGGAAGCGACTTTGACAAGGTTTCCATGATAGTGGTGCTGTTGGGATTGATTTCAGCTGTAGCATGCTCGCTTCGAGTCATTCTGATCAAGTATTTGGGTGCTGTGTTTGCCAGTCAGAGCAGTATTGTTGTTACCGTGTGCGGTATAGGGTGGGGCGCCGTGTTACTAGGGGAGCGGCTACCGGTGGTCGCCTGGTTCGCTTTGCTTCTGATGCTATGTGGATTGTTTCTGGTGGGTCCACGGAAGATGGACGAAGATAAAACGCCAATATTCCCTAGAATCGATGAACAAACACCAGGCAAAATGCCATCTGACAAAGTTTGATAACTTCATGCGAGACAAAGGCCCAAGCCATCATTTACTATAACTGCACCATACTCAAATAGTGGTTAAATCTAATGCTTGCAGAGCTTCGACAGCAGATTTTACTTGTGTAGAGATATTTTCAACTTTTTGCTGAGCATCCATAACCTCACCCTGAGCACTTTCGTTTTCCAACGCTTGGCACAATTCACCAAGCTCAATAGCACCAAAGTCTTTGCAATTTGATTTAAGTGAATGAGTGGCAATTTTTAATGCATCCCAATCACAAGTGCCAGCACTGGCTATCATTTTGCCGACAAGCTCCGGAGCTTCTTCAGAGAAATCCTGAATGAATTCAGCCAAATCATCTTCATCACCACCAATCACATCGCGTAGGCGTACTAATGCGCTTGTATCAATTTGCATCATATCGACAGCTCTTAGAACTTATGTCCAACTACTGAAACTGAAGGCTCACACTTATTGACCTGACTCAGGTTCTTGAATTTTCCAGACTAGTGCGATGCTCGCTTGCATCATCCAGTGCTTCCATTAGCGCGCTCATATCAATTGGCTTGCTTAAATAGCCATCCATACCAGACGCCAGATAAGTTTTTCGATCCGATTCCATAGCGTTTGCAGTCAATGCGACGAAATACGGCATACTATCGTCAGGCAAGAGTTCGCGAATTTTTTCCGTTGCGGTTATACCATTCATATCAGGCATTTCAATATCCATTAACACCAGGTCGTAGGGTTGCTTTTGGCAAGCCTCTATCGCTTCTTCGCCACTGTTAGATATATCTGGTCGGTAACCAATACGGTTTAGAATCTTCGATCCAACTTTTCTGTTGATAGCATTATCATCAACAAGCAGGATACGTAGACCATTTGCTGCTTGGTGAGCATCTAATGATTCAGCGATAGGACTCCCAGATGCGGAATCAATGGAAATTGCACGTCGTATAGTTGCTAGTATTTGAGAAGTTTTAGCAGGTTTAAGCAATACTGCTGAGAGTTTTACATTTTCGAGACGTTGTCGGATATCAAACTCTGACGGTGATATCGAGGTATAAAGAATTATGTCAGGATTGCCGTCATGGCGCTTTTGAATTTCTCCCGCCAGCTCGATGCCATCCATATCCGGCATTGCGAAATCTACAATATAAAAGTCAAAACCTTTATCTCGATCAAGTGTTTCCAAAGCTTCAAATGG
>CAZQOI010000185.1:0-3025 GCA_964594905.1 uncultured Granulosicoccaceae bacterium | reverse complement strand
ATTCTCGGTGACGAAGATCACCTTGGTGATATGGACTTCAAGGTTGCGGGTTCCGATTCAGGCATTACTGCATTGCAAATGGATATCAAGATCGATGGCATTACGCGAGAGATCATGGAGAAGGCGCTTGAGCAGGCTAAAGGTGGTCGTATTTATATTCTCGAAGAAATGGCCAAAGTGCTTGGTGAGCCACGTGGTGATCTGTCTGAACATGCGCCGCGGTTTATAGCACTGAAGATCAACCCCGAGAAGATTGCTGCTGTCATTGGTAAAGGTGGTGCAGTTATTCGTGCGCTGACGGAAGAGACAGGTGCAACTATCGATATTGGTGATGATGGTTTGATCAAGATTGCCTCTAGCGATCGCACCGCAGGTGAAGAAGCCAAACGTCGGATCGAACTGATTACAGCGGACATCGAAGTTGGCACCATTTACGAAGGCCGCGTGCAAAAGATCATGGACTTTGGCGCGTTCGTTAATATTCTGCCTGGCAAAGATGGTTTGGTACACATCTCTCAGATCTCGGAGCAACGTGTTCAAAATGTTGCTGATGAGCTCTCTGAAGGCCAGATGGTCAAGGTCAAGGTGCTGGAAGTTGACAAGCAAGGCCGTATTCGCCTGAGCATGAAGGCGGTTGCTGAAGGTGAGGCAGTATCCAGCTAGCTGGATATCAGTGCTTAGCTTACTGAGTTCATTTGACTGACGAAGACTTTATGCGGCAAGCCTTGTTGCTTGCCGATAACGCCGCAGCTCAAGATGAAATTCCTGTGGGTGCAGTCGTCGTGAAAGACGACTGCATTATCGGTAGCGGTTTCAATTCAAATATTTCCCATGTCGATCCCACGGCACATGCCGAAGTGCAGGCGCTTCGTGAAGCCGCCAAAGCGCTTGGCAATTACCGCCTTGAAGGGTGCACGCTTTACGTGACTCTTGAGCCGTGTCTGATGTGTTGTGGCGCTTTGTTACAGGCGAGAATCAAGCGCCTGGTGTTCGGTGCACGAGAGCCCAAAACTGGTGCGGTAGTCAGTGTTCATGATTCCTTGATGGTGCCGGGGCTCAATCACCATGTCGCCATTGCTGAAGGGGTTCTTGCAGAGGCCTGCGCGGCGCGTTTAACCGTGTTCTTCGAGAAACGGCGTTAGATCTGCCTAAAGTCTCGCGTCCTCAGCCTGACTAAAAGTTGAAATGCCACTAGCCCCTTTTTGTGCTGCTGAGCTGAGTGTGTGAACTGCTAAGCGAAGTACCTGTGACGGTGTCGCGATTTTTACTCCCTTTGGCTCATAACTTACGTAGGCGGTCGAAAACTTAAACAGGAAACGTGGGTTAACTACCCGAATAACGTGTGGTTAGTAATGGGCTAGCTGTGGCTGGATGCCGCGCAAAAAAACAATGGAAAAATTAACTACAACTAACGTAAGTTCGACCACGGACATGACGCGTCATGCGGCCTTTGCATCGCTCGTGGCGCATTGGTTCTGGGAACTTGATTCTGAGCTCCGCTATATCTACCACGACGGGCGTTGCAATCCACTAACCGCGGAGAGCCACAAGGATCTGATAGGCAAGAATCGACTCGACGCGTTGAGCAGTGCCGTTCCAAATGGCCACGAAATCGAGCTGCATCACAAGCTGATGCGTGCTCACAAACCGATTGATATGACGGTGCCGTTGACTGGTGACCGTGGCACTGTGATTCATGTCAGGGTAGTAGCTCAGCCCATCTTTGACGAAAACAATAATTTCACTGGTTACTATGGCTGCGCGCGCGATGTAACTGATCGAGTTGTCATGCGTGAGCAATTGGCTCATCTTGCCTTACACGATGAACTGACTGGAATTTTTAACCGTCGAGAGTTTCAATCGCGCTTGAAAAAACTGAGAAGCTTTGTTCAAGATACTGATCACGAGTTTGCACTTTGCCTGATTGATCTTGATCGATTCAAGCTGGTCAATGACACTGCAGGTCATGCAGCTGGTGATGGACTCTTAAAAGAGCTAGCTCAGATATTTGAAGAATTTCTGGTACCAGGTGAGACACTTGCGCGGCTCGGAGGCGACGAATTTGGTTTGTTGCTCGAATGTACCGCCCTTGATGCAAAATCTCGTACTCAAGAAATTATTGATGCTGTCGTTGATCACGAATATGTATGGCAAGATCAGCAGTATTCGGTTGGCGCCTGCGTCGGCATAACGCCGATAGCAACTGATTGTGGCAGTGTTCGTGAGCTGATTGATCGGGCCGACAACGCTTGCTACACAGCGAAGCGTAATGGTCGGAACCAAAGTGTATTGTTCGCGCTCGATAGTGAAGAATATTTGCTACACCGTAAAGAAATCGCCCAAGTTGAAGTCATCAAGAATGCCTTGAAGGCAAACCGATTAAGATTGTTCATGCAGTCAATCGAACCTGCCAAGGAAGCTGCTCATCGACCCCATTACGAAATTCTCTTGCGACTCGAAAGTGAGTCAGGTGAACTCATTCAGCCATCGACTTTTATACCTGTAGCAGAGCGTTTCCTGATTATGCAGGATCTGGATTTGTGGGTGGTTCAGAACTGCCTCGACGCTATCAAGCTTTACGAAGAGGCCGGGCGAGAGATTTCTTTGTCAATAAATCTATCTGGTAACACATTGAGTGACGCGAGTAGTTTACAGAGCATCGTACAGACTGTTTGTGAAAGTGATGTTGACGGTGATCGTATCTGTTTTGAAATTACCGAGTCTGCCGCGATTTCCAACATAGAAAATATGGTTGCGTTTATGCACACGCTCAAAGAGCATGGTGTACGCTTTGCCTTAGATGACTTTGGTGCTGGGCTTTCGTCTTTCGGCTATATTCGATCCATGCCGATCGATTACCTCAAAATAGACGGTTACTTCATTCGCAACATCCGGGGTGATAACACGAATAAAGCGATAACTGAGGCCTTCATTCAGCTTAGTCGAAGTCTGAATATCAAAACAGTTGCCGAATGTGTCGAGGACAAAGCTACTCGTCATTGTGTGGCTGATCTTGGCATTGACT
>CAZQOI010000184.1:0-3029 GCA_964594905.1 uncultured Granulosicoccaceae bacterium | reverse complement strand
AAAACGGCAAACCACAAACTCTGAAGATGGGTTGCTATGGCATCGGTGTTACGCGCGTTATTGCGGCAGCGATAGAACAGAACCACGATGACAAAGGCATCATCTGGCCAGATGCTATTGCCCCATTTCAAGCAGTGGTTGCTCCAATCAATATGGCCAAATCTGACGCGGTCCGAGACAGCGCAACAGCACTCTACGAAAAACTAAAAGCTGCGGGCATCGACGTGCTCTTTGATGATCGACCACTACGCCCTGGAGCAATGTTCGCGGATATGGAGTTGATCGGTGTACCGCATCGTTTTGTCATCAGTGACAAACTGCTTGCCGACAGGAAGATCGAATACAAGGGACGGCGAGATAGCGAAGCCACCTTGATTAGTGAGGATGAGGTGTTGGGGAAACTGGGACTGTGAACTGGGCCTGACCCACTCTACGTCGCGGCTGTTTGAACTGGTTTACATAGTCTCTAATAGCGACTGTTTGAACTACCCTACTCTCGAATTGGGTTCTGAAATGCCGGCAAGAACAGTTTGTCACCAATCGTCAAGACATTTATACCGACGGGCTCAATCGGTAGATTGCCTGCATCCAGTTGACTGATAAATTTGTCAATTTGAACTGCGTCGACTGAATGGGGGAGTCTGAGTGATCGAAGCCCATGACTCCGATTCATCCGCCGCCAATGACCTTTGTTATTGGTTTCCATCCACGCAATTGACAAGCTTGCCAAACCGTCCCTGACAACGATCAAGGCAGTGACATTACCTAAGTCGAATGCATTAGTCAGGTAGATTCGACAGGCTGATTCCTTGTCGATACATCTGGACACGAATTTATGATTATTCCGCAGCTCTTCCTCAAGGCTGGTAATCTCAACGGCACTCACATCGACTTCTTCACTATTCAGAATCAGAGATCCAGACTCATAAGCCTTGGCAAATAATTCGTCCGTTGGGACTCTGGGTAACTCTGGTTCCGCAATAGCAGCTCTTCCACTCAACGTACTCCGATCAGGCAAATCAGCAACATCAGATCCATACAGCTCATTGAGCGCCAATTGCCCTGCCCGACCACTGTATCGATGCATCCAGCGGAGCTTGCTGACATCGACCGGATTACCGTCAGCCTGTATTCGCGACAGCTGATTAGCGACTGAAAATTCAACCGGATCAAATAATGGCGTCTGTATCAACAACGCGATAACAGCCGCCAATGCGGCACCGGCAATATTGGTTTGCTGCAAGATCCTGTGAGATCCACCAGAAACAACTGCAGCAATGACGTGTCCCACTGCATGCAGAAATCCGACAACAATAAACAGACTTGCCGCCAAATGAAGATGAGTAGGCCCATAGTTGTCAATCCGCTTGAACACAACCCAGCAAGCAAACAATGAAACCAACAATGTTGGTATCGTTAGCAAGCGCCATGTAGTCCTACTCCATCCAGTTATCGGCGTCAGCGTGTCTCCGACAGCGGCAGTGCATAGCGCAAGGCTCAAACCGATGGTCACCAGCAGGACAATACTCAGCTCCCTGTTTTCTCCCAGACCTTCAAAGCCATTGACCAACACAAAGCCCAGAAACATCGAGATGATGATCAAGTGCAATGGCAATATCACCTTCTTCAGCGCGATGATCAGATGCCTCATCGCATGAACGATAGTGTCAAGCTTACGTATGACACCGACACCCAAAGCAAAAGAGACACACCAAACGGGGATGGTTACGCTCGGACGCCAGATCCAATCACCTATATCCACGCCTATTGATCCAAACAGAATAGTCGCAAGCCATATCACTGCAAAAACCAGCAGTACAAAAAGATGGGCGATCAGAACCACGACAAGTTGATTCCAGGCAAATTCAAAGAGGCTTGGATAGTGATTCGCTGGGACCTTTCGCTGCACTACTGCCCGAAAGAACGGCAATATCACAACAGCGATGATCAAGGTACCACCTACTGACAGTAGCATCGGCCACGAGGTATCGACACCAGCCGCAGACTGAGCATCGAGCACAAAGCGAGCATGCAGTGATGCATTCAACCAGGCACTGACTGCAGCAAAGCTAATGGCAAAGACGAGCGCGGAGAATCTTTGGCCGACTATCGATACCAACAAATACACCGTTGGAGCTGTGAATAGAAAATGCTGGATACCATTCGACAGGCTTGTGCTACCCAAGCGAAGCTCATTCATCTCCCACAAATAGAACAAACCGAAGCCTTGAAGCAGACCCGGAATCAGAAACCACAGAAGTAAATCCGTTAATCCGGCAGCGGATTGTTCATGCTGTGTGTCTGTGGGATATTCTGTATCTTGTGCTGGCATCCATTAACTCCAGGTGGTTTCGTTAGTGATCAAGCAATCGTCGCTGCATATACACAACATCCAGCCAGCGTCCATTTTTTTAGCCAATGTCTTTTGCCGTGCCAGTCATGTTGGATCGGATTACCATCCCCAGACCTTGACCCTGTCTACGCTGCCGGACAAGAACTGCACTCCAAGATGATGGTAAATCCTAGTCGAGCAATGGAGCTGGCGTGATCTTTAGGATTTCCTCGTAACTGGTCTTGCCCTGCGCGACCTTTGACAAGCCGCTGACCCGCAAAGGACGCATGCCATCCTTGTAGGCTTGCTTACGCAAGTCCTCAAGATCGCCATTTGGCGTGATGTGCTCTTTGACCCCGGGCGTCGTCTGCAGCAATTCATAAATGCCAGCCCGGCCCATGAATCCTGATTGCCTGCATTCAAGACAACCAACTGCTTTATGAATTTTCCCAGGTGCTTCAGATTTCCACGGAGACATCAATGTGTTCCATTCTTCTCGATCGGCGTCTACCGTCTCGACACAATGTGGGCAAAAGGTTCGGACCAGTCGTTGAGCTATGACTCCAATCAATGTTGATCGAATCAGATAGTAAGGGATGCCAAGCTCCAAAAGACGAGTGACCGCAGAAGGCGCGTCATTAGTGTGCAAGGTTGACAGAACAAGGTGCCCGGTTAACGCGGCTTGGACAGCCATCTG
>CAZQOI010000183.1:0-3092 GCA_964594905.1 uncultured Granulosicoccaceae bacterium | reverse complement strand
GTGCTGACATCCGCACTGGATAAACCTTCACGTGGCGCCATACGAATCAATACATCAGTACTTTTGCCGAAGGTCTGAACTTGTGAATCTGGCATTTCGGCGGCAGCCATTGCAGCGCGAATGGTTTCAAGGTTTGGTGCTTCCTGATAACCAACCTCAATGGTATAGCCGCCGGTAAAGTCGACACCGAGGTTGAGACCTCGAATCAGAATCGCCAACACTGCAATCACCAACAGCGCACCAGAGAGCATCATGGCCTGACGCTGTCGACCGATAAAATCGATGGAGGTATTGTTAACTAGATTTCGCATGATGATATATATCGGTCAAATGAGCAGACTAGATGGGCAGAGTTTTAAGGCGACGACCACCAAAGATGGCATTGACCAGTACTCGTGATCCAAAAATAGCCGTGAACATTGAGGTGAGAATTCCAATACACAAGGTAATTGCAAATCCCTTAATCGGACCTGTGCCCATACTGAACAGTACAACCGCTGCAATCAGAGTGGTGACATTAGCATCGGCTATTGTGACAAAGGCTTTGTCATAACCACTAGCTATTGCCGCTTGCACACCTTTGTCTTGCTTTAATTCTTCTCGTATACGTTCGAATATCAAGACATTCGCATCCACCGCCATACCAGTTGTGAGCACGATACCGGCGATACCCGGCAAGGTCAGTGTTGCCTGCAAGACTCCAAGTACAGCGATGATCAGGACGACGTTGATCACCAACGCGGCACCTGCGATAAGGCCGAATACGCGGTAGTAAAACGCCATGAAAACCAAAACGAGTGCAAGACCAACAAGCGCCGACAGAAAACCCTGACGAATATTGTCCTTACCAAGGCTCGGACCAATGGTACGTTCTTCAACAATTTGAATAGGTGCCTTCAGCGCACCAGCTCGTAATAACAGCGCAAGCTTCGAGGCTTCCTCCGAACCAAGACCCGTGGTCTGGAAGTTGTGGCTCAGCACATCACGAATAGTGGCGACGCTGATGACCTCTTCAGTCTTGGTGGTTTCTTTAATAGTTTCACCGTCGACCACCTTGGTGTCGAGCCTGTTTTCAATGTAGACAACCGCCATGGGGTTACCGACATTGTTTTCGGTGACCTCACGCATCCTGCGCGCACCCTTGTTATCCAGCGTAACGCTGACGTTTGGTGTTTGTGTTTGTTGATCGATTCCTGCGCGAGCGCTCTTGATTTGATCACCGGTTACAATGATGTCCCGACTGAGACTGACAGTCGAGCCATCGTCGCGACGCTTGTAGGATCTGGAATCTGAACCACTGGCCAGCAGTCGATACTCCAACGTTGCCGTGGCACCGAGTATTTCCTTGGCCTGCACCGTATCCTGTACGCCCGGAAGCTGCACGACGATTCGCTCGAGACCTTGTTGCTGAATCACGGGCTCGGAAACCCCGAGTTCATTAACGCGATTTCGCAAGGTGACGATATTTTGCTGCAGGGCAGCGCGGCGTTCGGTCTCCGCTGCCAGCTCGGTGAGATTCGCTTCAATGTAGGCAAACTCGCCTTCTTCTCGCCTTGAGAAATCGAGATCAAATCCATCCTCGCCAAAAGCATTGAACATCTTGTCGCGATCATCAGCTTCACGAAAGCGCGCCACCAACTGCCCATCCGTGTGCACGATGGAAGTGCCACGCATTTTCTCTTCACGAACCTGACGTTTCCAGTCAGCGATAAAACGTTCCTCGGCAGTATCGATAGCCGAACTCATATCCACCTCCATCAGGAAGTGGACACCGCCTCGCAAATCCAGGCCAAGGTACATCGGAGACGCAAATTTACGCAGCCACTCGGGGCTGGCTGGCACCAGATTCAGGGAGGTAATGTATTCGTCGCGATCGAGAGATTCAGCCAGTACGTCACGCGCCTTGATCTGTTCATCTTCGCTGGCGAAGAGCACATAGGCACGCCCGTCCTCGGCGCGAACTTCAGCATCGGCAAAACCTGCTGATTTGACCGCCTGTCGGATGGTTTGAATATTGTCTGGCTGCAGATCACCGTCGCGTGACGAGATCTGCACCGCTGGATCACTGCCGAAGATATTCGGCAAGGCATATAGCAGCCCGGTGATCAGCACCGCCGCCAAGAGCAGTATTTTCCAGAAAGCGTTGGTGTTGGTCATACGGTTTCGACGTGCCAGAAATTAGTTAAAACAAACAGATCAAACGGCTTTGAGCGTACCAGTTGGCAACAGCGCCGCAATTGACGGCTTCTGTACATTGACCTCGACCGTCTCAGCGATTCGCATGGTGATAAACGCATCACCGACTTTTGTCACGGTGCCGCCCAGACCACCATTGGTGACGACTTCATCGCCCTTTTTCAAGGCCCCGATCATTTGTTTGTGCTCTTTCATGCGTTTTTGTTGCGGGCGGATCATTAAAAAGTACAAGATCGGCAGCATCAGGAACAAAGGTAGAAGTCCGGCGATCGGGCTGCCACCACCCGCACCCTGTGCGTAGGCATTACTGATGAAAAAATCCATGCTAGGTCTCTCGTCTGGGTCGCTAGTAAGTGTCGCTAGTATGTTACTTGTAGATTAACTAGGGACGGTTGAAAACAACCCCCTATTATGCCACGGGACTGTGCGTAAAAGCGCTAAGGCAACGCTGCTTACCGTCATTCCGACGACGCACGACGCGCGCTGAACTCCGCCTGATATTGCGAAAATTGAGCAGTTTCAATGGCCACACGAATCTCTGACATCAGCTGCTGATAATAGTGCAGGTTATGCAAGGTATTGAGTCGCGAACCAAGAATCTCACCACACTTGGATAGATGGTAGAGATACGCACGACTATAGTGCTGACAGGTATAACAGCCACAGGATTCATCAATCGGGCGCGTATCAGTACGAAAGCGCGCATTTCGCAGTCTGAGATCCCCGTTTGACGTATAGATGTAATCATTGCGAGCATTGCGGGTCGGCAATACGCAGTCAAACATATCTATACCCCGGGCAACCGAGGCGACGATATCTTCAGGTTTGCCTACACCCATCAAATAGCGAGGGCGGTCCTCAGGTAGATACGGCACGGTATCTTCAAGCACTTGATC
>CAZQOI010000182.1:0-3132 GCA_964594905.1 uncultured Granulosicoccaceae bacterium | reverse complement strand
GTGTCATGCCAACCATCACAGTCGACGTCGACGAAACCATCAATCATTCCGTCGCCATTGTTATCAATGCCGCCAGCTTCAATGGCGTCGGTCAGGCCATCGTTGTCAGAATCCAGATCCAGATAATCGACAATGCCGTCGTTGTCCGTATCTACTGCAACGTTTCCGATGGATGCCGCGTCACTCATGTCAGTGTTATCTGCATCGAAGATGTCGAATAGTCCGTCGTTATCCGCATCGGCAACACCACTATTAACCGCTTCAGCTTCGGCCACGGAAATGATGCCGTCACCGTTTGTATCGGTCAGAACTTGTATTGACGTTGCACCGTTTTCCTGAAGATCAGGGATGCCGTCGTTGTCGCTATCGCTGTCCTGGTGATCGAATACGCCGTCGCCATCGGTATCAATGCCGGTGGAGAGTCGGTTCGCGTCGCCGTAAATGAATACCTTGCCGTCTGGGCCATCACTCGTATTGCCAAGCAAGGTGATGCGAATGCTTGCGATCTCGCTACCAACTGGTGCCAGGTCGTCAATTGCGTACATGGCGAGATAGATATCTTGATTAACATTGGCTACATGATTGGTATTGATGTAGTCAGATGTTACGAGGTTTATTGATCCCAGGAAGTTATCGTCGACATCGTACGCTTCTGCCTGCAATGGGTTGTTACCATGTCGTTCGGTAAACGCTACGAATCCGCCAGCGTTACTGATTACTGGCGTATCGTAAAATAGTGTGTATGAATCAGCTGTAAAATTTTCTTTGTCCAGTAACTGGAAATTTTGCAGATTGAGGTCCTGGAATGCCGGCACGATCAAATCGTCGTAGTCCGCATCTATGTTGATGTCCGCAACAAAGGCACCGTCGTCCACGCGACGAACTCTCTGGTTAACTGATACAGAGAAGTCGGTTACCACTGAATCTGGCGTAATCAAGTCCTCATAGACGCCATCCATCAAAGCATTTACGCCAGTGACGGTGATTGAATCGATAAAGTGTGGTGTACCTGGAACACCCGGAGCGGTACTGGTTATGCCGAAAGTGACGTTGGACGCATCCAGAGCACCGTCTACACCAGAGTCCTGAATGTTGTCAGTTTGGGTGGAACCTTCCTCTGTATCAAGAATTCCGTCGTTGTCATCATCGATATCAATGCTGTTCGGGATTCCATCACCGTCGATATCGGTAACATTGGGTGCCGCAGCGTGGGCGCTCAGAACTGTCAGCAGCGGAATCATGCTAGCTAACAGTAACTTTTTGCCTAATCGGCAAATTGATCCGAAATAACGCGTAGTAAATATGGGTTTCATCAACACACAATCCCTTTTTTCCGTTGATACAGTGTCGTTTGGCACGTGCAATCGTTTCGAAGCAAAGCGAAAACGAAAATGCCGATTACATCAAACTATCGACAAATAACCTGGTTACCTTAATAATCGAGGTCGCTCAAAATTGTGAATTAGATCAAATTCGTGTTGATTATTTTTTGAACTGCCGGCCTTTATAAATTCGGTCGATGGATCTCTCAGACGCTGGCATCGAGTGATAACTGGGAAAGAAGAACGGGCCGCGATCTAGAACATCAAATCATCAGCTTCACAAATGAATTTGACCAAAGGGGCAGCGGACTTGAAGAGTTTTGCTGTTTCTTTGTGAAAGTCAGCCTTGTATACGTGGCCCATGGGCAGGTTCATGGTGGCTATGAAATCCTTTCGTTTTAGATCATCGATCAATGGGTGATCCTTGTCGTAGCCCTTTGGCGGTCGTTTCAGAGAGTCGCCACCCAAGGAAAATCCTGACTTGCCAATGATCTTTCGATTGAGTGCCTGCCATTCCTTGGGATGTTCATCGATCAGTTGCCGGACGGCTTGGAGAGTTGAGCTTTCTGGTCGCCAGATGCCAGCGCCTATGAAAACATCGCCGGGTTCGATATGCAGATAAAATCCAGGTGCATGTACATCCTTGGCACGCACATGGCGGAAGTGGATGCCGATATTGGTTTTGTATGGGGTTTTGTCTTTCCCGAAACGTGTATCGCGATATACGCGCATCAGCGATCCGCCAACTTTCTTCGCCTTTGCTTCGAAGTAGGGTGAGATCCGCTCAAACGCGGGAGCCATGGCCTCTATATATTCAAGAGCAGGCGTTCTGACCTCGTTTTCATAACGGTCCTTGTTCTCGGCGAACCAGTCACGATTGTTGTTTTGGTCAAGCTCCTTGAGAAAGTTAAGCGTTTTCCGGGTGAACATGAGTCGGTCTCCTATGCGTATCGCCTATACAAACGACATAAATGATGCGGTCGCTGCTATTCTCAGCATGCCACGTATTGCTACAGATGCCAAAGATCCTGCAACCTGAATCCCGATTGACCTTTGGTGTCTTGTTGATGCTCGGAGCGTTCCTGTGTTTTGCACTGATGGACACCTCGGCCAAGTGGCTGGTCACGGCTGCGATACCTGCAATTCAAGTAGCTTTTCTACGCTATTTCTTTCACTTTTCCTGCGCAATGGCTGTGTATGCACCGCGTCATGGTTGGGCAATTACTCAGTCCAAAAAACCCCAGGTGCAGGCCTTACGAGCGGTTTTTCTGCTGAGCGCAACGACATTGAATTTCTCAGCACTTAAATATTTGCCTCTAACGCTCACCATCGGGATATTTTTCGCGGCCCCACTGGTTGTCTGTTTGCTTAGCCGACCGGTACTTGGAGAAATTGTTGGTATTCGGCGATTGAGCGCTGTGTTGGTTGGGTTCATTGGGGTGCTGGTAATGCTTGAACCGTGGGGTGAGAGTTTTGATTGGCATGTGATTCTGGCGATCGGCGCGATGCTATGTGCATCGGGCTACTTCGTGATGAGTCGTCTGGTAGCTAATGTCGATGGAAACGCGGTAACGCAATTTTTTACCTCCGGTATTGCGATGGTGGCGCTTGCGCCATTTGCTTTGTGGCATGGTAACTGGCCGGATTCAGCTGCACAGTGGGGGCTCGGATTTCTTTTAGGGGCGCTTGGAATGCTGGGGCACTCGATGTTAACTCGTGCCCATCGATATGCAGAAGCATCTGTATTAGCCCCCACCGTGTATTCGCAGATGATCTATATCGCTATTCTGAGTTGGGTGGTATTTGGTCA
>CAZQOI010000181.1:0-3151 GCA_964594905.1 uncultured Granulosicoccaceae bacterium | reverse complement strand
ACGCGTGATGAAATTAGTTTCTCTCCCCATGGTGATGATCTGTATGACAGCGCTGTATTTGAACTGCCGGATATATATGATGCTTATCAACTTGGCAAAGCCTTGTCATTTAACTCTGCTGGAATAGTACGAGCAAAAGGGTTTGTAGTTGATGGAGACGGACAAACTCAATTGCTTCAGGTTGTGGGTAGTCGATTTAATGTAACTCGATACGCTACGAGTGCAAAGTCTCAAATAGCCTGCATAGGTTTGCGCAATAGATTTAATCGGGTCGAACTGGAAGATATCATCATGCAGCTCAGTAACGGATGACAATACGCGATTCCATCAATCCTCCACATATATCTATTCCCAGATTGCTGATATGCTTGGCCTGTGCCCGGCTTGTATAGTGTGAGCAATCGTCGATTTTAAGCTTCTTGCCCGGGCGAGCGATGAAACCGCACTGCGTCAACTGTAAAACCGATTGGCTAGCCTGACATACACAAATGAGCCTGATACTAAGAGACAAAGTAACCGGCCCGGCCGCCTGGCGTGGTTCGGATCTGCAAAACGACAACAGCTGGAAATTTCAATTATCAGATTCAGCAATTGATTGCCTGGACAATGCATTGACATCAGTAAAGGCGAGCGGTCTGTCATTCCCGGGTTTTAACCGAGACGAGTTTCCAATCCATGAGCTCGCACCAGACTTGACGCAGCACGCGGATGAAATGGAAAACGGCAAGGGGTTTTTACTCATTAGCGGGCTTCCAATTGAGCGCTACTCTGAAGCTGATCTGGAAATTCTCTACTATGGGCTAGGCTTGCACATGGGGACGCCCGTTTACCAGAATCTCAAAGGTGATTTGCTAGGTAATGTCATGAACGTGGGCGACATCAAAAAGAAAGACACCCGTGTGTATGAAACCAACGCCTATCTTCCTTACCACACAGACCTGTCCGATGTGTTTGGTCTACTGTGTGTTCGCAAAGCCAAAACAGGTGGACTTACCAGTCTGGTTAGTGCGGGCGCTGTTTATAACGAAATACTGGAACACTACCCAGAGTACCTAGGTGTTTTTTATCGACCCATGTATTACGCTCATCTCGGTACAGACTCATCAAATAAAGCACCGGTATTCAGCTATCACGACGGCAAGCTAAGCTGTCGTTATTTACGACAGTACATCGAGCTTGGCCATGAACTACAGGAGCGCCCTCTATCACGAGTAGAGGTCGAGGCAATGGATAAGTTCGATGAAATTATTCATGATCCGGCAATTCGACTGGATATGATGATGGAGCCTGGCGATATGTTGTTTGCCAATAATTACGCAGTGATGCATTCACGAACGAGCTTTGAAGACTTTGATGAGCCTGAACTTCGCAGAAAGTTGCTAAGGTTGTGGGTCAAAATGCCAAACGCCAGAAGCCTTGCACCTGATTTTCCAGGGCAAAATGGGTTCCCTCCACCTAACTGACTTTGCGTTTACCTGCACTGTTGTTTGAGTGAGAGATCACTCTGATTCACAAGCGCACTTAACTCGTCTTATTATCTACATGGTTTATTCTAGTGAAGTTCACTAACCCTTGAGCGAAATTCATTGAACCCAATTCGTGGTATTACTCTCAAAGTTCTGTCTGTGGTTGTATTTGTCATCATGTTCGGCTTTATAAAAGCCACAGCTCAGGACATTCCCGCTGGGCAAGCTGTGTTCTTTCGTTCTTTGTTTGCTATACCAGTTCTGACTGTTTGGTTAGTTCTGCGCGGAGTATTTCCAAGCACGCTTAAAACGACGAACCCTATGGGTCATGTATGGCGAGGCTTGATGGGTACTTTTGCCATGGCGTGTGGTTTTTTCGCCATCGGCTTGTTACCGTTGCCGGAAGTGGTTGCAATTGGATATGCTGCGCCGTTGATTGTGACAGTACTCGCCGCCATGTTTCTTGGCGAAAAAATCAGGCTGGTGCGATTGTCAGCACTGCTACTCGGCTTGTTTGGAGTCATGCTTGTTCTGTCACCGCGCCTGACAGTACTCGATACAGAGTCAGCCAACCAACTGCAAAGTATTGGTGCCTTGGTCGCCCTAATGGCGGCGATATTTTCAGCGTTAGCGCAGGTTTTTGCGCGAAAGCTTGTCGCTACCGAATCCACGGGCTCTATTGTTTTTTATTTTTCTCTGATGTCCAGCTCACTTGCGTTACTTACCATTCCATTTGGCTGGGAAGTGCCAAGTAAGGAACAGGCACTATTTTTAGTAACTGCCGGTCTACTTGGTGGCGTTGGTCAAATACTGTTAACAGAGAGTTACCGTTATGCTGAAGTCGCCGTTATTGCACCGTTTGAATACTGTTCAATCCTGCTAGCTTTGTTGGTCGGTTACTTTGTATTTAATGAGCTGCCATCAGGCATCATGATGGGTGGAGTTGTGCTAATTGTTATGGCAGGCATTATTATCATTGAAAGAGAACGAAGGTTAGGAATAAAGCGTACCGGCAAGGCGCGCAGTGCTGTACCTAACCAATCGTAAGCAGATCGTTTTTAATAGGAATAATGAAAAATGAGCTATGTACCAAACCAAAATCGTTATGACACAATGGCTTATCGTCGCTGTGGTAATTCAGGGCTAAATCTATCTGCGCTGTCTTTTGGTTTGTGGCATAACTTCGGGCACGACGTCCCAGAAGATACGCATCGTGCATTGTGTCGTACAGCCTTTGACCACGGGATAACCCATTTCGATCTCGCCAACAACTATGGTCCCCCGCCCGGATCAGCTGAAGAAAGCTTTGGTCGCATACTGAAAACCGACTTTGCAGGTTTGCGCGACGAACTCATTATTTCATCTAAAGCAGGATATTTGATGTGGCCAGGTCCTTATGGAGAGATGGGGTCGCGCAAGTACCTTATTGCATCCTGTGATCAAAGCTTGAAACGCATGGGTCTAGACTACGTGGATATCTTCTATTCTCATCGATTTGATCCAAACACACCGCTTGAAGAGACTATGGGTGCACTCGACCATATTGTTCGATCAGGTCGCGCTTTATATGTCGGCATATCTTCATATAATTCAGAGAAAACACGAGAGGCAGTTGCGATACTCAAAGACCTCGGCACCCCCTGCCTTATTCACCAACCAAGCTACAATATGTTCAATCGTTGGGT
>CAZQOI010000180.1:2096-3152 GCA_964594905.1 uncultured Granulosicoccaceae bacterium | reverse complement strand
GGATGTCGTTTGCCCTTTTCAGAGCTACGCCCGCCGAGCGTAACGCCTTGGTATAGAGTGACGTCATCACCAATTTCAGTGGTCTCACCAATAACCACACCGGTGCCATGGTCAACAAAGAATCGACGACCGATTTTTGCACCCGGGTGAATCTCTATACCTGTCAGCCAACGCGCAAGATTACCAATAAAGCGAGCCGGCCAACGAAGACCACGCAACCACAACCAATGGTTGAAACGGTGAATTATGATCGCATGAACACCCGAATAACACGTCAGAACATCGAACACCCCACGCGCAGCTGGGTCACGCTCGAACACGCAGGTTACGTCTTCTTTGAGTAGTTTCCACATAGCAGCCTCTTTGGCTCGCCAATTCCTAGTGAATAGGTCAAGTATTATACGCCGATTGTCAAAAAGCGTCTCACCAGGGTCGGCGCTAACGAGGTCGCGGTTTCTCAACCGACGTCAGAATTCCCCGAAACAGTGACAGTTCGTCCTCACTGGGGCGATTCGATTCAAAATAACGACGGAGGCGTCGACGCAAGTAACGAGGGTTATCTGGATCGAGAAAGCCTGTCGAGATCATTACCCGATCGAGATGCTCAAAAAAATGCTGCATCTGCTCACTTGTCGCTGGGAGTTCCGCTCTCTCCGGCGAATCTTCGCTCTCACCCGCTATCTCATCTCGCTCCTTGGTGCTCGGTTTCCATTTTCCCGCCATACGTTGAGGTGCACTCAATGGCACGGATTCAAGCGCTTGCGACAATTCATAGGCGACCACTTGTACCGCGCTGCCGAGATTCAGCGACGAAAAATCCGGGTTACACGGTATACGCAGTAGCCGAGTACAACGATCCAATGAGTCGTTGCTCAAACCTGAGCGCTCATGACCAAATACCATGGCGATTGTTCGAACATGACCGTCCGGATCTTCCGCCGTCGCCGTGTCGCCTGACTTAAATTCCACTGCCTCACTGGCTATCTCATTTGCGATCTCGCGGCAACTCAACATCGGCACTGACAAGTTGCGTGATCGGGCACTGGTACCTATTAC
>CAZQOI010000180.1:0-1996 GCA_964594905.1 uncultured Granulosicoccaceae bacterium | reverse complement strand
TCTATGCACCCGATGCTGAATATTGGCATCCGAGCAGCTCGCGCTGCCGGTAAGGTCATTACCCAAAACGTCGACCGCATGGACAGCGTGAAGATAGACAGCAAAGGTCGCAACGATGTTGTCACCGAGATAGACCGGCGTGCGGAGGCGGAAATACTCGCTGTTCTCCAACGTTCCTTTCCAGATCATGCCTGCTTGTGCGAAGAGTCTGGTTTGGTCGGCAACGAGGATGCAGAGTATCAATGGGTGATCGACCCTTTGGATGGCACGATGAACTTCGTGCATGGTTTGCCGCATTTCAGTGTATCGATCGCTTTGAAGCAAAAAGGCAAGTTGTACCAGGCAGTGATTTACGACCCGATGCGACAAGAACTTTTTACCGCTAGCCGGGGTGAAGGCGCATACCTTGATGGCAAGCGAATTCGAGTCGCGCAAACTAAACAACTTCAGGATGCACTGCTGGGGACTGGTTTTCCCTATCGACCAGGACAAGATCTCGATTTTTACCAACGCACCAGCCGACACTACACAGAACGTGCAGCGGGGATACGACGTCTTGGATCAGCAGCGCTTGACCTTGCCTATGTCGCGGCAGGCAGGCTAGATGGAACGTGGCTGGCAGGACTTCAAGCCTGGGATCTTGCCGCTGGTGGATTGATTGTTCGTGAGGCCGGTGGCCTACTGAACGACTTCGACGCTGGTGATGACTGGATGGATATTGGCGAAGTCATTGCCGCAACACCTAAGGTGCATCATCAGATGATCGAAGTCATGAAGCCACTTTCTGCAGCGCGTAAGAAGTCCTCAAAGCCAGGCTAAGACTAGTCAGCCCTAGAAACCATCAAGATCGTAAGCGCAGGCAATAGCCGAGTCGCCAGGCCGAAATGTCGGTTGAAGATCCAGAAAAACAGCGCGATGAGGATAAGCAGTTCGCTGGCCAGCACAGCGACCGTCTTCATAGTCGTAAGTAAAATCCAAAGATGATTCGTCGGTAATCACTGTGGAAGACTGCAATAGATTTTGATCGTTATAAGCGAACGCGAACGACGTGGATTCAAAACCAAAAGCGCTAAATTCCGACTCCGTTACACTGGTCAACAGTCCGTTGCTGTAACCCACAACCAGCTCTACTGTATCTGGCATATCCACATTAAACTCATCGCTAGTCTCTGTTGTCGAGCCTGTGACTAGACCATCTGATCCATAGCGAAAAGTCGCTTCAGTGGTTTCTGTAAAATCTCCACATGCACCTGTTGACGTCAAAGTCGACAGACGACCTTGAGGATTATAAGCAAGTGTTGTTACGTCACCTAAGGACCCAGTGATACTCGTTAAGCGATCAGCGGTATACGTCAACTGATAGCTCGGTACACCTTGATTTACAGCTGAGTCGCAATCATCGTCAAAGAAGAATGCATCCCCAACCACGGTCGACAACCGACCCGAACCATCATAGGTGTAACTGAACCCATCACTAAAACGGTCGGTCGTCTCAATTCGGCTGACCCGACCGTTCTCATAGAAAAACGTTTCCATTTCAAACCCGTTATCACGAGTTGCCAAACCATCAGTTCCGTAGCTAAAGCTAGTGACTGACGGATCGAGCATTCTGATGAGGTCGCTTTGACTGACAGAAGCGATACGACCTGAAGCGTCGTAGTTGTATTCAATCAGAAACTCGGGCATGCCGTCATCGTCGTTGTCAATCGTCAAGCTCGAGATGCGGACATCGGCAACGACGGGAACTGTCACCGGATCATCGGACCCGGAACTACAGCCGACAACAAAAAAACCAATAAACGAGATAATGGTAAATGAGCGCATCGCGGCCGCCTCCATGATAATCACGAAGGATTCTTACAGATTTATCGCATCAGTATCAAGGGTATTATGACAATCAAGGCACAGATTCGAGATCTGCACCTTCTTTCTCAACCGGCATCAGATCTTCCTTGGTGATACCAAGGCGCAGAACCGCGACACTGGCAACAAAGAT
>CAZQOI010000179.1:0-3248 GCA_964594905.1 uncultured Granulosicoccaceae bacterium | reverse complement strand
CGAACGGTTGGCGCCGGTGTGGTTGCCAAGATCCTCGAATAATTCGGTCGATTAAGTAGAGACTCAGACATGGCAGCATCAAGTCAAACCATCCGTATTCGTCTTAAAGCCTTTGATCATCGACTGATCGATCGTTCAGCGAAAGAGATTCTTGAAACAGCAAAGCGAACTGGCGCCCGAGTGTTGGGTCCGATTCCATTGCCTACCAAGAAAGAGCGATTCACCGTGTTGATATCGCCGCATGTCAACAAGGATGCGCGTGACCAATACGAGCTCCGTACGCACAAACGTTTGATGGATATTGTTGATCCAACTGAAAAAACGGTTGACGCACTGATGAAGCTGGATCTTGCAGCTGGTGTCGATGTTCAGATCAAACTGAACTAGCTTTTACTGCATAGAGTACAAGAAGCCCGTCTGACGTCAGCGTCAGGCGGGCTTTTTTTATGGGGATCTGTCTGCTTACAGTTCTTCTTGTTTACGACGATTGGCCAGTACAGGTATAGGATCAATTGAGCGCCATAATGGCGAAGTTGTCAAAGCTGTTGCTATTAGCGAACCTGAATTCAACAACCAGGTGATCAGACCCACTGACAAGGTTCCGGCTACCACCGTAACTGAATTCACTATCAGCTCTTTCGATTGTGTTGTTTGTTCGAGCTGATTTTCAAAATTCTCGTTTAGGCTTTGCAAGGCATTGAGAAGTTGCGGGGACAGATTAAGATCCGCAAATGCAGAATCAAATGATGTAGAGAGCGCATCAAGACTGAAGTCTTTGTCACCCACACTATCCAACAGTAATTCCAACACCAGCTGTCTGCCACTGGAAGTAGATCCATTCGGTCCACCACCACTGTTGTTGGCGATATGAGGTGTGGTGCTAAATGATGCGTCAGCAGTCAAGTTTATTTCACTGACAACTTCATCGATAATACTTCGTATGTCGAGAGTACTTTTTGATTGACTGTAGGCGTCAGGCGTTTCTGATGCATTATTGCCACCCATTGTTGGCATTTGGAAGCCTGAGTCATTGTTGTTGTCCATATCGCTGGCGTTTGTCATGGAGTCCATACTCTCTGGCAACAATGTCTGGCCTTGATTTGTCGTCGGTGAGGTACCGGTTGAGAAGTCAATCGTGCCTTTGCTTGGCTCCGTGAGAGGGTTGGCAGCGCCAAGTTCGATGACTGGATCACCCAAAACACGAATCTCCATACCCATAACGACTTCATTGCCCATCTGATCGCGTACCGATACATCCATAAAATAGATTCCCGGCACTAAGGCACTGATTTGTTGTATTTGTCCCTGATCGTCAATTTGCATGGAGTCGCCGACGTTACCGCCGATTATCGTGAAAGTATGTGTATCACCAAAATCCTGGTCATTAACATCGATGGTGCCGAGAAAGCCTGTGCTGTTGTCTGTGATCTCAATAGGGTTGGCAGAAGCGGTGTGTTGGTCATTGGAATTCTGAACCTCAATGGTTATGGATTCGCTGCTGGACGCACCTTGGTTGTCGTTGACAACCACATCAATTGAATAGAGATTATCAGCATTGCTGTCTGTGGGATTTTCGAAATCAGGCAGTTCCTTGAAACGAATATCGCCGGTTTGTTCATCGATGGTGAATTGGGCGGCATCTACTCCTGCAAGTGTAAAGCTCAGCTCGTCTCCGTCTAAGTCTGTAGCTTGTATGTTTGCATTGATTGTCTCTTCATTTTCATTCAAGGTGATCGTTGATGCGACTACCATTTCTGGTATGTCGTTTGTTGCAATGACATTGATATTGACAAAGCCAATAGCGTTATTGCCGTCACCATCAGTCACCGTGTATTGAAACTGATCCGCTCCAAAGAAATTTGAGTCTGGTGCGTAGATGATTTCACCGTTACCGTTGTTCTGGACTGTGCCATGCAACGCTTCGCTAACGCTGACAATTGACAGGACACTTCCTTCAGGATCGGTGTCATTAGCAATCAAGTTGCTTGAAATGGTAATCGATAGTGGCGTGTCCTCACTCGCGTTCAAAAAATCTACCCCAGCTGTCGGGGACTCATTGACGTCGACTATTTGAACAATCACTTGCTCAATCGCACTACGGTTCACACCATCGCCGACTGACACTCCTAGCGAGTAGGTCGGTTGTGCTTCGAAGTTTGCTGATTGGCCGTTGGCGAGGTAAAGGTCTCCCGTGTTGGCGTCTATCTGGAACAGAGACTGCGCATTGCCGCTGTCGATCTGCCAATTATTCAGGTTGCCTACTGTATCGTTGTCGGTGGCGTTAATTGTTCCGATCAGGATCGAGCCCGTAAGATTTTCGTTCAGTGAAAATATTTGTGATTGCATCACTACTGGCAATTGATCATTAGTGTCGGTGACGTCGATTTCAAAAGTCGTCGACATTGAGCTGCCATCGGTACTTTGCGCAACGACTGTAACGATATGCCGATCTGAAATCTCGATGTCCAGATCACCCGAAACCAGAATGCGACCGACCGCATCGATGGTGAATAATCCGTTACCGCCGGTAAGTGAGTAACTGACTGTATCACCAAGGTCGTTGTCAGTTGAGCTTGCTTGTATACCAACATAGGTTCCAGGCAGCGTGTGCTCGGTGACACTGTTGATTGCTGAATCTATATCAATCGGTGCTGTAATGGGTGACTCATTCACGTCCGTTACAGCAATGACGAAATCTGTTTGGGTAGAACTACTGTCTGTAGATGTTGCCTGAACCGTTATAGTGTGTGTTTGACTAGCTTCAGCGTCTACACCGCCAATCAGGCTAACGATGCCAGTGGTGGAATCTATGCTAAACAACCCGCCTGCATCGTTGGTTAGTGTGTAACTTACCGAATCGCTCACATCTAAGTCAGTTGCTGATGCTTGTATACCTGTATCCGTTCCAGAGGGTGAATTTTCAGCAACTGTATTGTTCGCAACGTTTGTATCACTGATGGTACTCAGTGAATTGTCGTTAACATCGATGACTGTTATCGTTGCGTTCAGTGTCGCGGTGGAACCATCACTTGATAGTGCCTGGATTGATATCAAGTGACTTTCAGAGGTTTCAGCATCCAGTACAGAGGCGACTCTTACAACACCGTTGGAGTCGATGCTAAAACGTCCGCCACCATCGTTAGTCAGCGTATAGCTGACTGTGTCGGTAATATCTGCATCGCTTGCCAATGCTGTGATGCCCACGCTGTCGCCGACATTGGCGCTCTCCAAGACTTGATCAGCGTTAG
>CAZQOI010000178.1:0-3329 GCA_964594905.1 uncultured Granulosicoccaceae bacterium | reverse complement strand
CTCCGCTTCAATAGCAGGACCCGCCAGTCCATAAACTTCAGCGCCCGTTTGATGAAATTGACGCTGACGACCTAGTTGTGGGCGTTCATAGCGGAACATGGGTCCGAGATACCAGATACGGCTGACACTACCTGGTTGCAGCATGCCGTTCTCGATAACCGAACGTACACAACCTGCCGTGTTTTCCGGGCGTAAGGACAGCGACTCACCTTTACGATCTGGGAAACTGTACATCTCTTTTTCGACGATATCGGTGGCTTCACCGATAGAACGTTGAAAGAGACTGGTTTTCTCCATCAGCGGCGTGCGCATTTCGCCATAGCCATACGCAAGCATGGTTCGTCGCACGGCAGATTCGAGCGCATGCCAGCCAGCCATATCCGCTGGCAACAGATCGTGCATTCCGCGCAATCGCTTGAACTGAGTTTTCATCGCTGCTGTGTTACGCCTGACTTACTGAATCGGCCGACTTAGATATTCGCCCGCTTCTTTTGATGCAGGAAATTCATTGAGAAGACGACCGGCGTAACGCTCAGCTGTTTGCAAATCGCCTGAATCGCGCTTGATTTTGAGTCCAAGAAACAGGCTCTCGGCTGATTGTTCAGCCTTTTCCTGAAAACGCTGATAGTACGCATCAGCGATCGACAAACGTTGGCGACGATGCTGCAATTCCGCCATGTGCAGATACGCGTTGGCAAATTGTGGCTCCTCACGCAGCGCTTCGCGCAGGTATGTTTCCGCCTGATCGAGACGGTCTGCGTCAAGCATGCAGATCCCTGCATTGTCGAGTGCAAATTCTTTGGTCGAGTAAAACGGATTGTCAGCTGCTAGCTGAAACTGCTCGAGTGCATCATCGTATTCTGAAATCTGGCATAGAAAGATGCCGTAGCTATTTCGATGATCTGCGTTTTCCGGATCGAGTTTAATAGCGGTATTAAAGTGATCACGAGCAGCCGCATTATTGTTCACACGGTATTGGAGCTTGGCGTAAGAGGCATGTGCCAAGGCATTCGTGCCATCCTGATCGAGCGCTTTCTTGAGTTTGTCGCGCGCCTGATCAAGTTCTCCCCGATTGAGGTATTGTTCACCCAATTGAGCATTATATTGAGCAGCATCCTGCTCTTTCTTGCTAGGTGCACCGAGTGCGGTGCAAGCCTGCAAACCGACTGCAAGCAAAAGTACAACACAGCATCGATAAAACGCGGGTAAGTTAGTCAGCCTTGTCATTGCATCTGTTCTCCAAACCGCGGCTCCATGAATTTCACGTGCCGCCGGCTTTTGTCTTCAATGTCTCCGGCCAACTGCCCGCAGGCAGCGTCGATGTCATCACCACGGGTGGTGCGCTTGAGTGTCAGCACACCTGCACGAGTCAGAACATCGGCGAAACTGTCCACCGTTGCCCTATCAGAGCGTTTATAGCCCGATTGTGGGAACGGATTGAACGGAATCAAATTGACCTTTCCGGGAAATCCCCTTAATAGCGTAGCCAATTCTCGCGCTTGAGCAGGCTGATCGTTCACTCCTGCCAACATGACATACTCGAAAAGTACATGCTTCTTGCGCTGAGAAGCCGCCTCCTCGCTGTCGACATAGCGCCAGCAAGCCTCCATCAGCTCTTTGATCGGGTATTTCTTGTTGATCGGCACCAGTTCGTCACGAAGCGTGTCATTTGGGGCATGCAGGGACACAGCCAGCGACACATCAGCCGTTTTGATCAGTCTGTCCATGGCTGGTACCAGGCCGGATGTACTGACGGTGACCCGCCGCTTACTGAGACCATAGCTGAGATCATCGAGCATCAGGTTCAAGGCAGGAATAAGACAGGCGTAATTAGCCAAAGGTTCACCCATGCCCATCATTACAATGTTACTTATCCGTTGCTGCTCGGTGCGTGGATCCTGGGCCAGTAAATTCGTCGCAAGCCACACCTGCCCAATAATTTCCGAGACACTCAAATTTCGATTGAAACCCTGCCGCCCAGTGGCACAAAAGGAACAATCGAGCGCACAACCTACTTGAGACGATACGCATAAGGTGCCGCGATCACTTTCCGGGATATAGACCGTTTCAATGCAATTGCCATCATGCAATTCAAATAACCACTTCGCAGTGCCATCGCGGCTCAGTTGAGCTGACTCAACCACTGGCAGTTCGGTTGTTGCACATTCAGCAAGCTTTGCACGCGTGGCTTTTGATACATCGGTCATCGACTCGATGTCTCTGACGTTACGCTGATAAAGCCACTGCATGATCTGTCGCGCGCGAAACGGCTTTTCGCCCAAGCTTGCCATGTAGTTGGCAAAGCTGGTCCGATCAAGATCAAACAGATTAACTTTATCGTTGTTCATGGTTTAAAATGCCAGGAGCGCACCGCTTGTGTGTGACAAGCGGTGCATCCAAGAGCTAGCGAGTACGCTTACAAATCCCATCGTCGCCAAAGAAGAACGCGATTTCCTGCGCAGCAGTTTCTGGTGCATCAGAGCCATGACAAGCGTTCTCGTCAATGGAGCTCGCGAACCGTTTGCGAACTGTTCCTTCTGCAGCTTCGGCTGGGTTGGTGGCACCCATCACATCACGATGCTTGGCGATAGCATTCTCACCTTCAAGTGCCTGAACCATGACAGGTCCGGACGTCATGAACTTCACCAGATCAGCGTAAAAAGGGCGCTCCTTGTGCACAGCATAAAATTCACCAGCTTGAGCTTCGCTGAGGTGCATCATTCGTGCGCCGACAACACTCAGGCCGGCTTTTTCAAACATCGCGTAAATCTCGCCAATAACATTTTTGGCAACGGCATCAGGCTTGATGATGGACAGGGTACGTTCGACAGCCATGGCTGGAAATCCTTTGAAGATTAAGGGATAAGATCAACCCGCCATTGTAGCCGATCCGGCGCTTCGTCTGCGCGCCCTGACAGCGTTGCCCGTAACTGCCTCTATTCAGCCAAGTCGGTTGTCGAAGCGCCACTGCCAAGCTTGACTGACTTTGTAGTCAGCGGCAGCTGTGAACTTGTGTCAAAAGCAGCTCCTGCCTCAGCACCCGCTCGAGCAATATCCTTCGCGCTTTTGTACCGGTCATACACCGCATGCATAGCGCCCAGTGCGTAGTAAGCGCCAGAGCCGACCGCCCAGAAGCGCGTGTATTCATACACTTCGCGCAGCGAAAACATCGCAAAAATACCATTACTGTTGATAAAGACCGAATCGATTTGGCTAGTCTCGTATGGATCCTCGTCTGCATCCTTGGCGTTTAGAAAATATTTCTCTTTGAGAACCGGATGCAACCGAATCAAGGTATCGAATGTTGTATCGCGGGTCGAAAAATCAGC
>CAZQOI010000177.1:0-3336 GCA_964594905.1 uncultured Granulosicoccaceae bacterium | reverse complement strand
CCCCATCAACGACAACATGACAAGGATGCCTTGTCGAAACAGCGTCTCCGAAAGCCTGCGGCGAATGGCGGTTCCCAGGAACACACCAAACGTGACAAAACACACGCCTATTGCCGAGATCAGAACGTCCTCCCATAAAAATAAGCCAAGCGTACCAAGGCCCAATGCCATGACCAGACTCGATAGAGTAAACGAGCAATTCACTGCTTGAAGGAACAGGTTTCGCTCCAACCGCAGCATCATCATAAACGGAACCATCGGCATGACTTGAGACCCTGTGATCCCATTAATCGTACCGGTAATGAATCCCGACAACGGGGCGAGCGGACGTTCCCAATGCGCGCCAATGGATAGCTCGGGCTTGGCGAAAGTAAACGCACACCACACCAGCATCATCACCCCCAGAATGGCTCCGGCCAACTGTCCATCAATATAAGCGAGTGTCCAAAGACCCAGTGCAAGACCAGGTAATAGAGCCAACAACATCGGCCAAAAGCGTTTTAGAGTCTCACCAAATCGTCCCGCTTCGCGCATCACAAAGAGGTTGGAATAAATGGACGGAATAACCACCAAAGGCAGCGCGTCTTTCAAGCCAACCAGCAGTGCCAGGATTGGCAGGCAAGTAGTGGAAAACCCGAGCCCAGTAACGCCTTTGGCTGTCGCCGCGAACAGATAGGTGGCCAGGATTGCGGCAATCTGCCAGCCGTGTAACTCAAAAAGCATGCGTAGTTAGATAATACAAGGCTGCTCGCGCGCGCCACATGGATGGGGCACAGCTACGCTCAACAAAACCATCTCGAGGCTGTAAAATGATGCCATTGAATCCTGACTGGCTGACTTGAGTGTTGATCAATGACTTAGGTTTCTCAGAGCCGCGTACACACTGGGCTGTGGCGCGTTTTTCGGCCCAACAATAATCAAGTCTACCAGTTAGGACCAGATGATAAGACCATGAACGAAACGATTGCCGCGCTTATCCAGAACTTCGATGCGCTGCAGACCGCTCAGCTTGTGGCGATCTTCTTATTTGCTGCAATAGTGAAAGGCTTTTTAGGCATCGGATTGCCGGCAGCGGCTATGGCGTTTCTAACGTTGGTTATGCCGCCAACAGAGGCGATTCCGCTCTTGTGGTTGTCGATCCTTGGAACCAATTCGCTGCAATTTGCCCGTGCTCCTAACAAGTGGGCCATCGCCCGAGAATACTGGCGATTTGCCGCAGCGATCATGGTCTGCATCTTTGTCGCATCCATGTTCATTGCAGATTACCCAACTGCACTTCTGACGGTCGTCATTGGTATGGCGATGGTTCTGTTTTCGCTTAACCTGTTGTTGGGAATTAAGCTGAAGATCGGGCCGGGACGCGGCTGGCATCTCGGGTTTGGCATCCTGGCAGGTGTTGTCGGAGGGATCAGTTCTATCTGGTCGCCCATCGTTGCCATGTATCTCGTCGCGCGGAATGTGCCCAAAGAGAAATTTATCGGCACAACCGGTTTTCTGTTTTTAGCTGGTGTCCTCCCGCTTGGTGCAGGACAACTGGTAGCCGGTATCATGACCTTACCGATTTTTATCAAATCAACATTAGCACTCTGTGTGGTGCTTGTCGGCTTTCGCATTGGCGAACTACTCCGCCACCGGGTGAGTCAAGAGCTGTTCCGCAAAGCAGTGCTGATTGCCTTCTTTCTGTTTGGGTGCCGCTTGATACTGACCGGCCTAAGTTGACAACTTAGGGCTAACCAAAATGGATTGACCACAAAACGACGGCAAGATCATGTTGCCTATAAGATCACATTGTCTCTAAGATCATATTGCCTCTAAGATCATGCTGCCTTTAGGATCAAGTCGCCTCGTAGAGCATCTTGTTCAGATAGAGTCGCTGAATTTTCCCCGATGGACCCTTAGGTAATTCGGGCAAGATGTGCACTTCATCAGGCGCTTTAAATTTCCCGACGCGTTCCACGCAAAGTGCGAGAAGCTCGCTGCTGCTGGTTGTTGAAGCTTCGCTAAGACGAACGGCAGCTTCGACACGCTCGCCGTAACGATCACACGGTCGCGCGAAGGCAGCTGCTTCAACAACATCGGGATGCTCATACAAGGCTTCGTCAATCTCGCGTGGCGCGATGTTTTCGCCGCCTTTGATAATCAGTTCTTTGAGCCGTCCAGTGACAAAAACATATCCGTCTTCGTCCATACGGCCCAAGTCACCAGTGCGAAGCCAATCACCGTGAAAAGTACCGGAGGTAGCGTCAGGGTTATGCAGGTATTCCTTCATAACGTTGGGGCCACGGATCTGAATTTCGCCCTCGACGCCGCGTGCACATTCCTCTCCGCTTTCATTAGCAATACGAGCCTCATTGCTAATCGCACAACCTGCCGATCCGATTTTATGAAGTGCCGGATCAAGCGGATTGACCAAACACTGCGCCGCCGTCTCCGTCAGACCAAGAGACTCTACTATCGCTAGCCCAAAGCGGTTCTGAAAGGCGCGTTGTGTTTCAACTGCAAGCGCTGATGAAGCGGATCGCGCAAATCGAAGTTGCGTCTTTAACGAAGGATCAGGTTCGGCTGCACCGTGCAGTAAATGGCTAATTATCGTGGGCACCACGGAAAACCATGTGATGCCACCGTCCGCTGCCTGATCCCAAAACTTACTTGCGGAAAACCGCGAAACCATAGCGAGTGATCCACCGGATACCAAGCTACCCATGACGGACACGCATAAACCATTGATATGGTAAAACGGCAGAACACCCATTCCGCGATCTTGCGGTGTTAGTTCCTGCGCCACACTGACCGTCCATCCACCGGCAAGCAAACTTGACTGTGTGTGCACGACCCCTTTCGGACGCCCGGTGGTGCCAGAGGTATACATCAATAGCGCATCGTCAGTCGGTGCAATGTCGTGCAATTGTTTACTCTCACCAGACGCCGCAAAAAGATTCAAGTTGTCTGGGCGAACCTGATTAAAGGTTTCCACTTCCGCATCATGCACAAATGCAACGCGCGCTTCAGAATGCTCCATCGCATAGCCTAAAGCGTCGGGACCCGCAGCAAGGTTGAGCATGGTCACTCGGAACCCACCGTAGAGAACAGCGAAAAGCGCTTTGACTCCCTCAAGTCCATTGGGATGCATCACCACAACGCTTTCGCCCTTAGCAATTCCTTGCGCGGTTAAATCTCCAGCAATTTTTGCGGCATGCGCTTGCAGATCTGGCCAGGTTAATGTTTCACCGGTTTCCGGAAAAACGAATGCTGTGCCGCCCTCCTTTGCCCTTGAGTCTACCCAATCACGAACAGTTCCAGCAGGTGGCGTCTGGCGATCAAACTTCATTGGCCAGC
>CAZQOI010000176.1:0-3349 GCA_964594905.1 uncultured Granulosicoccaceae bacterium | reverse complement strand
GTCACCACTGTCCGCACCACGCTCGCCACAGGCACTGACAGAGAGCGCCAGCAATAGTGTTTTAAGGGTTCTCAGTGATCCCGGTTTCGAGTTGAATACCATCATCTTACTGTTAGCGGCAGTCTGCGCTCGAGCTGAGCCGGATTGTGACCCAGCTCCCGTTTCTCTAACCGTTTTAGGACACCGTCTGACAAAGTGAAAAGTGAAGCGTGTGCCATGCACGTTCTTTCAACTCGAATATCAAGGCACCAAGCAGATCGACGTTAACAAAGTAATCAAGTTGTATTGACGCTACGTGAAAATCGAATTCATGGTCGCAAACTTAAACAGGGGAATACTCGAAGATTCAGTGGATGAATGGGCTGGGCGAGTGGTATGCAGGTCGCCACAAATGAAACGGATTTTGCTGGTTGATGACGAGGCCCATGTTCTTAGAGTTATGAAATTGAGCCTGGACCGCAATGGTTATGACGTAGATACCGCACTGTCTGGGGAGATCGCTTTGCAGATGCTGCGTGAAAACGATTATCAAGCGCTCATTGTCGATTCAGATCTTCCCCAGATGACGAGTCAGAATTTGTGCGAAACGGTTCGCTCACGGCATGGCGAATCTATGTTGATTTTTGTTATCGCCAGTGAATCCGCCAGTGGTGGAGAACCTGAATCATTGTCATGGATGGAGTCGATGGTTAATACTGAGTCTTTGGACAAGCCTGTTAGTTTGCGTTGGATAGTCGCTCGATTGAATGAATTCTTCGGAGACTATGAAGTTGCTGGCAATTCCTAACGGAACTTTAAATGTCAATTCGCACTGACGCCCACCGTGATGCTGGCACCGGCTTATTACGGAGAGCCGCGTTTCGTCATGAACTCGCGGTGTACCTTGACAATAAACCAGAACGCGACAAGCGTGGTTGCCTGTTGCTTGTTCGTTTTCCGGTCTTGCAAGCCCATGCGAAAAAGTCCTCATCTGACAGCATAGACCGGGCGTTCTGTGATCTTTTGGCAGTGCTTGAAACGCGATTTCGTGGTCGCGACGATATGGGGCGCCTGTCATCGCATTCCTTGTGCATCCATCTTCGTCAGTGTTCTCAAAGTGATGCCCATAAAATTGCCCGCGAATACCTAAAGCTCATGAACGATCTGGAAGTGAGCATTGAAGGTAAAAAAATTAGTGTGTCACCGCAAATAAGAGTCGTGTCTCTGGATCAAGACGATATTGAACACTCGACTGGAGTAACGGTCATCCCTCACAGACGCAAACCGAAGGAAGCTGTGCTTGAGTCGCTGCCGTCAGCTAATTCGATTGATACCAGTTCATCAGTGACTAGCTATTCTGAGAAATTTGCCGATGTACTGGTCTTTGATACCGAGAGGGAATACTGGCGAATTGAACCAAGTCGCTGGTTGCGCACTGACAACAATGACGCTCATCTGGTTCGGCTACGATCATTAAACAAACATGTAGGTATCGATAATGCGCGAAATACCTTACGTATTCTCGATGCGCTTTCGCTTAGAGCCGATCATCGCAAACGCACTCCATCTCGCAAAATTGTAGTACCTGCAGAGCTTCGAAAACTGGATAGCGATGCCTTACGTTGGTTGATCGATCAGACACGTGAAAGGCGAGTATCACCAGCGGATATTTGTTTTCAGATTACCGCTGATGAGCTGAGCGAGCAAATGCGTAGCGCTTTACCACTACTAAGAAATTTGCATCGAGCGGGATTTCTCTTGATGTTATCCAATGCTGACGACACAAGCGTGCTAGGTAATGTACAACGTACATTGAAAATTGACTATATAATGATCTCTGCGCGACGTTTGCAACACAGTGTTTCCGATGAAGATGTGCGCAACGACATTGCTAAGCTGGTGGCAATGGTGCAGAGCGAGGGAAGCAGTGTCGTTGCATCTGGAGTTGATTCGGACCACTTGCTTGAACATGCCCGAGCACTTAACATTGATTTAGGCTTTGGTCGTATTTGTGGACGTAGCCAGCCTTTCGAATCGCTTAGCGACGGCTCCTGAGTATCACATGTGCAATGGCCGCAAATGCTGCGGCACCAAGCGCTGACGCGATTACTGTGTCTGCCAGATTGCCGACCATCTGGATTCCTAAGGTGTCGCGCAGAAACATACCAACGAAAGCACCAATGCCGCCTGCGAACATACTTAGGTAAGGTCGTACGTCGGTTACATCTTCGCGACCATTGAGTACGGTATTGACGATAAGTCCGATGGTCGCGCCGAGCACAATAATAATGAATGGAATGAGCAGTCGCATATAGCACCTCTGTTAGAATTCTTGATTCAAATCCATTGATAACACATAAGCTCGGATGACCTCGGGTTCAGACGGAAATACATTGTTAAAGGGCGTGGGGCTGGCGCTAGTCGGGTTCGCGACTTTTTCAATGCACGACGCCCTGATAAAGAGTGTCCAGGGCGTTCCCGTGTTCCAAGTGGTGTTTTTTGTCGTTTTATTTAGTTTTGTACCTTTCTCATTCCTGGTTGGAATCGAAAAATCTGAGCGATCCCTACGACCTCGTTTGCCACTGCTTGTGGCATTACGTTGTTTGTTTACTGTTGGCGGGCTTCTTTGTGGTTTTTATGCGTTCACCCATTTGCCGATGGCTGAGGCTTATTCACTGTTGTTCTCTGCGCCAATACTGATTACCTTGCTGGCGATACCGGTGCTTGGCGAACGTATTAAATTATTTCGTGGGGCTGCGATTCTGCTTGGACTGGGAGGTGTCTATATTGTGCTGTCACCAAGTGGGTCAACTTTCTCGATCGATCACGGTGTTGCACTGGCAGGCGCCTTCTGTGTTGCTTGTACATCTGTTGTCACTCGCAAAATTGGTTCGAGAGAACATGGCATGACATTGATTCTGTTTCCGATGCTTACAAATATTATTGTCTCAGGTGTGCTGATGAGCTTTGTGTATGTACCGATACCCGGGAGCGTTCTGTTGAAGCTTGCTGGCATCGGTATCCTTAGCGTCATTGGGCAATGGATGATGATTCAAGCCTATCGAACAACAGAGGCGCAGTTCGTTGCTCCAATGCAGTACAGCCAAATGTTGTGGGCATTGATTTACGGCTCATTGGTCTTTAATGAATCAATAGATCAACGAGTTCTTTTAGGTGCTGCTGTAATTGTTTTATCGGGATTGCTATTCATTTGGCGAGAGTTGGTTGCATCGGTGCGTCAACCGGTGCTGCGTACGCGTAATTTGCGTATGTCGGGAGGCCCGCAGTCAAAATCGGTCGAGGTGGATGATGAGTCTTGATACAACTGAATTGTCCGAAGAGGTGCTCAAATCCGCGCGAATGGAAATGC
>CAZQOI010000175.1:0-3367 GCA_964594905.1 uncultured Granulosicoccaceae bacterium | reverse complement strand
TTTGGGCTATCGGGACTATTCGCACCGAGACTACGACAAGCGATCTGGCAGAGTCAGGATACAAGCTGGAAGTTGAAAAGGTCATGCCGTACGTCGTCGAGTAAGAACAACGGCACGACATCCCAGGGTTTCACGACGCAAGCTGTAGCGCTGGCTCAACAGTATCCAGCAACAGGGCCATCCAGCCATTTGCTTCTCGCGGTCGATCAGAATCGTCACGAGGGGAATCAAGGCGAACTTTCAACCATACAGTCGCCAGATCCAAAGTCCACGAATCATAAATATCGATAGATGTCGCCTTGTAACGGCCAAGTGATTCCTCACCTGGACTATTGAACAATTCAAACTGCCAATTGGCATCGAGTCGCGCAAGTTGATCGATGATCAAACACGCAAACGATTGATAATCGATCGAGGCGTCATCAGGCAACCAATGTCCTGAAGCGGCACCACCAGGTGCCATACGGTAGTAGCAAAGGTCACCATCAAAGCGTACATCCCGCACACAAAACGGTCGTCCAAGATTCTGACCGGAGCGGGTCAGAATTCCGGTAGCTCGACAGGCTCGTGATGCAGACTCCGGCTGCCAGATAGGGGTTAATACGTGATTACTGGCAATCTGAATTTCCATACTGTTTCCTCTGTGGTGTTTGGACTGAACACAGAGTAGGCAGTTGGATATCTCAACAGGTGACGGATGAAATACGAATTATGATCAATTATGACAAGCTAGCGAATTCTCGCGCTAACGCTTAGGATTAGCGTCATGAGAACTTTGATGCAACGCTACCCGACGATAGATGATCTAGCCGTACGATCGCGCAAACGTCTGCCCGCTTTCTCCATCAGCTACCTTGAAGGAGGTGCTGGTCGGGAAACCTCACTTGCCCGTAATACCAATGCATTTGATGCCATCGAACTGACACCACGATACCTGACGGATGTCAGTACTGTTTCAACCGAGACAACCCTGTTTGGCAGAACCTGGGCACAACCGTTTGGCGTTGCACCCGTTGGATTGTGCGGAATCATGTGGCCAGGGACAGAACGATTTCTGGCAGCCGCTGCGAAACACGCCGACATTCCTTACGGCTTGAGCGTTGTTGCCACTGACGATATCGAGACAATCGGTGCCATTACTAACAACGAGGATGGACACAACGGCTGGTTTCAACTGTATACGCCGGTGGATCACGAGATCAAGAAAGACTTACTCGATCGCGCAAGTGCCGCGGGCTTTGATGTTTTGATACTGACACTGGATGTTCCGGTACCGGCAAGGCGAGAAAGACAAATACGCAGTGGTTTGAATATTCCGCCACGTATCGATATGCGAACGATCTTTCAGACACTGACGCATCCATCCTGGGCGTTGGCAACTGCCCGTACAGGCTTGCCAAGATTTCGTTCATTAGAGCGATATGCTTTTGGCCAGAAGCTCAGCGACACGATGGCCTTTTTAAGCACGCAGTTAACCCAACCCATGACGATCGATGAGATCAAACGCATCCGTGATATGTGGCCTGGCAAGTTGGTGGTCAAAGGCATCATGCACGCAGATGATGCCAGGCAAGTAGCCAGTGTTGGTGTTGATGGCATCGTTGTATCAAATCACGGTGGTCGGCAAATAGATTCATCGCCAGCCACAGTGCCAAGCCTGCCCGCCATTCGTCAGAGTGTCGGTCCGTCGGTGTCGGTGTTACTCGACAGCGGTATTAGAAGCGGATTGGACATTGCACGTGCATTAGCAACAGGTGCAGACTTTGTTCTCGCGGGTCGCCCGTTTCTTTATGGCGTTACAGCATTGGGTGAACCGGGCGCTGAGCATGCAATACAAATTCTTAGCGACGAATTGGTTAATGCGATGAAGCAGATTGGCTGTGTCGATACCAATGATCTTGATCAGCGATGGCTAAGCTGACAGGTCGATAACGGATAAGTTTCGCTTTCGAAGTTTCTCATTCCAAGCCTACTTCGAAGTAGGCTCAATCCAAGTCTACTTCGATGGTAGCGTTGGCAGTTGCTGCGCGCGACTGACACAAAATAATGGATGTTTTTCGCTGTTCGGCAGATAAAACAAAATCTCTGTGTTCAACCTCTCCTGCCACTAGCGAACACTTGCAAACACCACACAGACCATCGGAGCATTTTACATCTATTGAAATTCCAGCCTCTGTCAGTACATCAGTGGCGCTCTTGTCATCTGGCACGTCGAACGTTTGTCCACTCTGTCGAAGCTTTACCTTGAATGGATGATTAACATAGTCCGGTAGCTCTGGCACTTCAAAATACTCTACATGCTGCGCATCAGTTGGAAAGCCTGCATCGACGGCAGCTTCTGTAACCGCATCCATATAAGCTGCAGGGCCACAGGTGTATACATGGTGGCCTTGTTGATAGGCTGATAACACTTTATCCAAGTCCGCCCGACTGCCTTCATAGGAGACGTGTAAATACACGTTATCCGACCACGGAACAGCGTCAAGCTCAGCGAGGTAGCCCGCATCATGCCGAGATGATATTGAGTAATGCAGTTCAAATTCAAGGCCGCGAGTATGCGCTTCATGCGCCATGGCGATCATTGGCGTGATACCAATACCACCGCCCATCAACCAGGATTTACGCGCATCCAACACTTGCGGAAAATGGTTGATAGGCTTCGAGATAAAAATACGGCGATTCTCACTAAAGATACGGTGAAGCAGCTTGGAACCACCGCGCCCTTCGTCTTCGCGTAAAACACCAATTTCATAATAACTACGATCAGCGGGGTTTCCCGACATCGAGTATTGCCTGAGATACTCTGGCGCGACAACAATATCGAGATGTGCACCGGCTGACCATGTTGGCAACTCGCTGCCGTCCAAAGACTTCAGGACATAACGCGACACACTGTCGCCCATGGCAACTGCTTTGTCTATCTTCACACGTACCACCGGTGCATCTGTGTCGTACTGGTATTTATGTACAACATCATCCGAACGTCCGGCATTGATACTGATCTTGTATTGCTCTGCGGTGACCATCGCTTGGTATGCCTCTATTCCCTTTTCACGATCCATTGGAAAAGGATAGGGCCAAGGGTGCGGCGCTAACGGCGCTGGATAGACTGCCAAGGTTTGATCCTCGTATTTCAAATGCAGATCTTTTTGCAGTTTTCTTTCATTGACTGGATGTTTCGTCGCTTGGTATCCACCTTTGTCATCAAGTTCAAGATCCCACCACCAGCGTTTTATCGGGTTCAGCGAACCACGATTGGTAACGTCATCGAGCTTCGCAAGCGCTTTTGCCGTGCTGGGAAAATTCATGGCTGCCCAGCGAAAAGGTTTTTCAGCAAACAAGCCTTCAAGATTCCACGGGCAGGTTT
>CAZQOI010000174.1:0-3480 GCA_964594905.1 uncultured Granulosicoccaceae bacterium | reverse complement strand
CTACTGGCGTTGGTCTTTTCGTTATCCATCAACACCACGGTCGAGGTTCGGGCAATCGCCGCCTTGGCATCGATCGCCTTCGCCGCTAGGTCAAACTGAACCGCCTTTTGTCCTTCTGGCGTCGCTGCAGAGTTACCGACGACTTCTAGCGCAGTTGCTTGCGCGGCGGCAACTGTCGAGATCGCCTCGGCTTCACCCTGCGCCGTCAGTATTTGCTCCTGTCGGTTGGCCTCAGCGGCAAGTACCAGTGACTGCTTGTTACCTTCGGCCACATTAATGGCGGCCTGTCGTATACCTTCAGATTCTAAAATAGAAGCTCGCTTATCTCGCTCGGCTTTCATTTGCCGTTCCATCGCCTCCAACACGCTTTTCGGTGGCGTAATGTCTTTTATCTCGTAACGTAAGCAGGTCGTACCCCAAGCCGCACCAGCCTCATTAATCGCCGCAACAATGGCGGCATTGAGTAGTTCACGCTCTTCAAATGTTTTGTCCAACGAGATTTTACCTATCTCCGATCGCATGGTTGTCTGCGCCAACTGCACGACACCAAAAATATAGTCTTCGATGCCATAGACCGCTTTTTCCGGATCGACCACTTTCAGGTATAACACACCGTCTACGGTCAACGTGATGTTATCTTTGGTTATGGCACTTTGCGACGGTACGTCACGCGCCTGCTCTTTAAGCGATACTTTGTAGGCAATACGATCGATGAATGGGATAACAAAATTCAATCCGGCTGTCATCGTACGACGAAACTTACCGAATCGCTCGATGACATAGGCCATATTCTGCGGTACAAACTTGACCGACGAATTGAGCACCAGTAAAACCACCACGGCCAAACCGGTCCAGAAGGTAAAAACGCTATCAAATAGTGTGTCCACATATTCTCCTTGGTGATATTGGTGACATTGGTAACAATGCGTGATCGTTCCGCAAGGCGCAGTCTTGCACAAACGGCATTCAAGAAATAGTCTAATGAGGATAGACGACCGCAGAAGTAATCTGGGGTCATTTGCGGGCTTTTCAAGTCACGAGATCGTACAGCACAGAGAACTATTCACGGCGCTGTGGGGATAAAGAATCTAAAGTAAGAGGCTTAACTTGCCTTGCGCAGCGCTCCGCTATTGCGCTGCTGCATCCACTCGACGAACTGATCCGATTCCAATGGCGGGCTGATCAAATATCCTTGCGCTTCATCGCAATTGTGTGCTGCAAGAAAATTAAACTGAGCCTGAGTTTCCACCCCTTCAGCAATAACTGACAACCCAAGGTTGGAGGCCAGAGTGATGATCGCCGTTACTATCGCCGCATCACATTGATCATTACTGATTTCGCGAACAAAAGATTGGTCGATTTTAAGCTTGTCAACAGGTAGTCGACGCAGATAACTCATCGATGAAAAGCCGGTACCGAAGTCGTCTATCGAGGTTTTAACACCCAGCGACTGCAGGTTGTGCAGTATTTCGATTCCTCGATCCACGTCATCGAGTAGCAGGCTTTCTGTCAGTTCTATTTCAAGAAAAGGAGCCTTCAAACCGCTCCGACCAAGAACGTCAAGTAACAAGGCTGGAATATCGGCTCGGATGAGCTGAATCGAAGAACAGTTTACCGCCATATGGATTCCACCAAGCCCCATATCCTGCCACTCTTTGGCTTGGTTGCATGCGGTCTCCATAATCCACTCACCCAGTGGTATGATCAGCTCGGTTTCTTCAGCCAGCGTGATAAATTCCTGAGGTGAAACAGGTCCTGCCGTTGGATGTTCCCAACGTATCAACGCTTCAACCCCACTAACCTCACCAGTTTGCGTGTCAATTTTGGGTTGATAAACCAAGCGGAATTGTTGCTCGTTTATAGCCTTGCGAAGATCTTGCTCCAACGAAAATCGATCTTGCGCTTTTTGGTGGATATCTTCCGAGTAAAACTGAAAACCATTACGCCCACGCTTTTTAGCATGATACATAGCAATATCGGCGTTTTTGATCAACGACTCGGCGTCACCACCATCATTGGGATAAATACTGATACCAATCGTCGTTGAAATATTGACCACGCTACCATCTATATCGTAGGTCTCAGCGATACTGTTGGCAATGCGACGAGCAACCACAGCAGCATCTTCAACCTGTGATATTTCAGACAACAAAACGACAAACTCATCACCACCCAATCGCGCGATGGTATGCGTTCCCACCGTGTCCGAGTCAATGGGTAAACGTGAAACAATGTCGTTTTCCCGCAGCGTTTCAGACAACCGAATTGATACCTGGCTGAGCAATTCGTCACCGGCATCATGACCCAATGTATCGTTAACCAATTTGAACCGATCCAAATCCAGAAACAAGACTGCAAACTTCTTTTCCATTCGACTCGAACGATCAAGCGCTGCATTGAGCCGATCGAACAACAGTGCTCGATTTGGTAAACCAGTGACGTGATCGTAATAGGCAAGACTGTGGATTTGTTCCTGCGCATTGTGCCTTTCAGTGATGTCTTGCATCGTGCCGAGCATGGAAACACACTGCCCGTCATCATCAAGCTGAGGTTCCGCCTGCTGCCGCATCACACGGATTGTGCCATCGGTGCCGATAACTCGAAATTCAACATTGTACTGCTTTGCTTCGCGTACAGCTGAGCGAAAGCACTGAACGACGTTCTCCTGATCCTCTTTATGCACCTGCTCGATCAAAACAGAAATATCATCGTCGGTAATCGATTCTGGTAAGTTGAATAAATGGCGGCACGCTTTCGACCAACGAGTTTTGTGGTCATCTTTTCGCCACTCCCAGTGTCCTAGCTGAGCAATACGTTGTGCATGATCCAATTGCGATCGGCTCGCACGCAATTCATCGGCTGTTAACTTACTGCGCAGCATGTAGCGTACGCGATGCGGCAATATAAAGAAATTAACCGGTTTAGTTAAAAAATCTGTTGCACCGACTTCATAGGCCTGGTTGATTGACTCAATATCTTCCAGGCCAGTTACCATCAAAATGGGCACATGTGCACCGTCATCGCTAGCCCGAATGGCTTCACAAGCTTCAAATCCGTTCATCTTGGGCATGATAACGTCCATGATGATGAGATCGGGTGTTTCGCGCTCGCACGCTTCAACAGCCTCAAGTCCATTCTCGGCCTGCATGACTCGGAAGCCACCGTCTTCCAGTGCCTCTTCCGCCATGATCAGACTCGCAAGATCATCATCCACCAGCAACACCAACGGTTGATAATCGCTAGACGAATCTACCCCACCAGTCAGCACTGGAGCGGGTTTATTGGCCGTTGACTCATTCATAAATGACCAATTCAGGCTGCGTTTTCTACGTAGTGAGAAAGGTTCGCCGCAATAGCGTTGTAACTCGACTCAAGATCATCCACAATATCCTGAACATCGCTTAGCGCATCACTATCTGCAGCCAATTCAATTCGCTTGCAGTTTTCATAAATATTCTCAGCACCAACATAGGCACTGCT
>CAZQOI010000173.1:2498-3565 GCA_964594905.1 uncultured Granulosicoccaceae bacterium | reverse complement strand
AGTCAACCGGTGATGGTGGTTAAGAATCGTGTGCATGGTAACCAGGCGTATTGCGCAATTAATGAAGGGCTTGGAAAGGTCATGCGTTTCGGCGGCAATGATGCGAGTGTACTGGCGCGTCTGGTTTGGTTGCGCGATTCCTTAGGCCCGATGATGGCTGCTGCGTTACAAAGTACAGATGGCATTAATTTAAAGAACATCATTGCGCGTGGCTTGACCATGGGTGATGAAATGCATCAGCGCAATGTCGCTTGCTCTGGTTTGTTACTAAGAGAGCTGTCACCGGCCATGGCTAGAACGTGCAATGACAATGCAGCCCTGGCAGAAGCCCTGGCATTCATGGGTGGCAACGATCAGTTCTTTCTCAATGTGGGTATGGCCACTGGCAAGGCATTGATGGATCCGGTTCGGGGTATCGAACACGCCTCTATTGTGACGGCGATGTCCAGGAACGGCACCGATTTTGGCATCCGTGTTAGCGCCTTGGGAGATCGTTGGTTTACCGCGCCGGTTGAAATGCCTGAAGGATTGTATTTTCCTGGGTTCACCGAAGCAGACGCCAACCCCGATATGGGCGATTCAACCATCGTTGAAACGATGGGCCTCGGTGGTTTTGCTATGGGTGCGTCTCCCGCAGTTGCAGGTTTTGTCGGTGCGGGAGCTGCGTCCGAGGCCGGTAATTTCACGCGCGATATGGCTGAGATCACAACCAGTGAGAACCCCGAATGGAGTATCCCTGCGATGGATTACCAGGGCGTGCCAACCGGCATTGATATACGACGCGTGGTCGAGACTGGCCTGGCACCTACCATCAATACAGGTATTGCTCATAAGGAACCCGGTATTGGACAGGTCGGTGCCGGTGTCGTCAGAGCACCTATGCAATGTTTTACTGATGCCTTAAAAGCATTTGCGAAACATGAGGGTGTGTTGTGAGCCTTGTTAATCGCATTGTCATACGACGAAAGTTTTATCTCGATTCTGTAGCATTGATGCGTTCATCAAAATCACTGGTGGCGCTACCCGGCGTGATCGAGGCAGCGATGATGATGGGCACCGCTGCCAAT
>CAZQOI010000173.1:0-2398 GCA_964594905.1 uncultured Granulosicoccaceae bacterium | reverse complement strand
GTGGATTGCATACGATGATCTTCAGTGACAATGTCCCACTGGAGCAAGAGGTACAACTAAAACAAGAAGCCGCAGCACTTGGCAAATTGGTGATGGGCCCCGATTGCGGCACGGCGATTATCAACGGCGTACCACTGGCGTTTGCTAACAAGGTGCCACGCGGTCCGGTTGGCATTGTCGGCGCGTCTGGTACCGGCATGCAGGAAGTATCCTGTTTGCTGGCACAGCAAGACGTTGGTATATCCCAGGCCATTGGCGTAGGCGGTCGTGATCTAAACGAAGCGGTGGGCGGCATCATGAGCTGCATGGCCTTGCAACTGTTGATGGATGATAAACAAACGCAGCATATTGTGTTGATAGCAAAACCGGCCGCGCCAAAGATTGTCACTAAGGTGCTTGAGTTACTTGCCACAACAAACAAGAGCGCCACGCTGTGTTTTCTCGGTGCAGAGGCGCCGGCAGAATTACCCGCCAATTGCGAGTGGTCCACGACGTTGCAAGATGCCGCCTTTAGTGCAATGAGCCGTATTGGTGTTGACGCACCGGCAGCCACTGACGTTATTTCACTCAAAGGTAGTAGCGCAGAAGGCAAGCTTGTCAGAGGTCTGTTTTGCGGTGGAACACTGTGCGCCGAAGCTCAGGTGCTTTTTATGCAAGCCGGTGTGGCGGCAACGTCTAATGTGCCGCTCGATCGCAGCGTAAAGTTGAATCATCATGGTCATACACTTATCGATCTGGGTGATGATGAGTACACGCGTGGAAAACCTCACCCGATGATCGACCCATCGAGTAGAGACGCATCTGTGCAACAGGCACTGGAAGACGATAGCGTTGGTGTGCTGCTGGTGGATATGGTCATCGGTTATGGTGCACACAATGACCCGGCCGGGCACTTTGTTGATTGTCTACAACGTTGCAAAACTAACTCGACGCTGGTTATAGCATCCGTTACAGGCACCGACGATGATCCGCAAGGGTTAAGCGCACAGCGAGACAAACTCAGCGCAGCTGGTGTAACGCTGGCATCGAGTAATGCTGACGCTGTCGCGATGGTTTTGAGCGCTATAGGCACAAAGGATTGAATCATTATGCGAAGGAGTAAATGATATTGAGTAATACCGATCATTTACCATCACGCTTGTTGATTGCCGTGGGTGGAAACGCCACCCACCCTGACAATATAGAAGGTACGTCCGCCGAACAACTTGAAATGGCTGAACGTACTGCAGCTGCGTTGTTGCCCATCACATCACTCGATAATGAACTGATCATCACCCACGGCAATGGCCCGGTTGTTGGCAAGATTCTCATGCGTCAAGTACTGACGCGTGATCGTATTGCGCCTATGCCACTGGATATTTGTGTTGCGCACAGCCAAGGCGGTATTGCCTATTTGCTGTTGCAAGCCATCGAAAATTCGTTGCGAGAAATCGATAATGATCGACATGTGGCGGTGCTGTTAACGCAGGTGGAAGTCGACGCGGGTGATCCGGCCTTTGAGAATCCGAGCAAACCCATCGGTGCCTTTTATTCGGAGGATGAAGCCGCACATATCGCCAATGAACTTGGTTGGTTGATGAAGGAAGATGCGGGTCGCGGCTGGCGTCATGTAGTGCCGTCGCCCAAACCGCGGCATATATGCGATGTGTCGCTGGTTCAGGTGCTGGCGCGACGCGGCAGCATAGTCATTGCTGGCGGAGGCGGAGGTATCCCGGTTATACGCCATGCCAAGGGTGTGCGCGAAGGTGTATCGGCAGTCATCGATAAAGATCTGACTTCCGCCCATATGGCCAATGTCATTGGCATTCCAGTGATGATGATTCTGACTGCTGTATCGAAAGTGGCAATTCATTTCGGTAAACCAGAGCAATCGGAGTTGGGTCTTGTGTCGTTAAACGATATCAAGCGCTATAGACGCGAAGGACATTTCCCGGAAGGCAGCATGGGCCCGAAAATCGATGCGGCAGTCCGTTTCCTGGAAGGCGGCGGGCAGCGGGTCATTATTTGCCATCTTGAGGAAGCTTTCGCAGCGTTGCAGGGTGAAACCGGAACGCACATCGTTACGGACAATTCCTTACCCTGATGTTCAGTGTTGCACACATAGGTGAAACAGCGCATGCAGTGCTGCAATGTGAAACCAGCGGCGTGGTCGAAGCCAGGTTCGAGCGTTGTGCTTATATTAATTTTAGCGACAACTATATTTGTGTCGCGCTTGCCAGTATTGGTCGAGGTCCACTGAACGTAGTTTACTCAGAAGGTGTACAGCGACTACCTGAACACATGCAAGCTGGTGTGATGGTGTCTTGTTCACCCATCGACAATTTATTAGAGATACCTTGTCAGGGAAACCAGAAGATTGCCCAATTTGGCAATGCTGTCATCTGCAACAGCAAGGCTA
>CAZQOI010000172.1:0-3595 GCA_964594905.1 uncultured Granulosicoccaceae bacterium | reverse complement strand
GAATACCGGCCTGTCACGCCGGGGGTCGCGGGTTCGAGTCCCGTCCGCTCCGCCATATTGGTTAGTAGTTTAAAGGGTGCTCCGGCACCCTTTATTCATTTTACGTTTTAGTTCTACCCGACATTGCTCGGTTGACGTACTAGTCTATTTGCACAGTGTTTTTGAATACAGGATTGACTCTCCATGTTAATGGATCTCCGCGAAACGATACGCAACTCCAAACCGATAAAATATACCTTGGTAGGCGTTATTACCGTCGTATTTGCTGGCGTTGGTTTAGGCTCCTATTTCTCCGGAGGCCACGCTGCTCCAGTTGCTGAAGTGAATGGTGCGGAAATCACCAACATCGAGCTTGAGCGTGCTACCTACCAGCAGCGACAACAATTAGTTCGCATGTTTGGTGGAAACCTACCTGAAGGCTTTGGCTCTGATGAAGCATTGCGTAGTCAGGCTTTAGAGCAGCTGATAACGGAGCGGGTTCTTAACAGCAATGTAGAGGAGCACAAGTTTGCGGTCGGTGATGAAACCCTGTCTCGAACTATTCGTCAGCTACCGAATTTTCAGGTTGACGGTCAGTTTGACAAGGAAACTTACGAATTAGCGCTGCGAAGCTCTGGTATGAGCGTACCGGCGTTTGAGCAAAATTTTCGCGATAACACTGCGGTTAATCAGTTCAGAAACGGTGTGATTGGCACCAGCTTTACCTTGGAACAGGAAGCCGAGGTGCTTGACTCACTAACTCGGCAGACACGAACGATTGATACGGTTACTTTTGACTTTGCTACTTCCAAGGAAGGAATTGAAGTTAATGATGAAGATGTCGCAAGCTATTTCGATGAAAACAAAGGCAACTACAATTTTCCGGAGCGCGCCAAAGTTCAGTACATCGAGCTCGATAGCGCTGCGCTGGCAAGTGAAATCGATGTCACTGAAGATGAAGCGCAAAGCTACTACGATGAAAATACGGCAAGCTACCTGGTCTCGGAGCAACGTGAGGCGTCACACATACTGCTTGAAGTCGATGTTGACGATGCAGATGCTGTAGCGGAAAAAGCCTCCGTACTAAACGATCTCAAACTACGTATCGAGAGCGGAGAAAGCTTCGCTGATCTTGCGCGAGAATTTTCTGAAGATATTGGATCCTCTGGTAGTGGTGGCAGTCTTGGCATCATTGCTCCCTACGATTCAAGCGATGAGTATCCTAGCGATCAGGCATTGGCTGATGCCTTGTATCAACTCGATGGCGTAGACGCAGTCTCCAATCCAGTAGTCAGTAGTGCAGGGGTACATTTGCTGAAAGTGGACAGGCTGATTGCAGAAAGCGGCAAACCTTTTGATGAAGTTAAAGACGATATCATTTCGCAACTTAAGCAGGATCAAGCCGACAATGAGTACTTCGATTTACGTGAATTATTAAGCGAACAATCATTTGATACACCTGAGTCACTTGATCCTGCAGGTGATGCAACAGGCCTGGAAATACAAACTTCAGACTGGATTGATGTCACTTCCGATTCCGGCCCGGTACTGTCAAATCGACAAGTTTTGGCTGCCGTGTTCAGCCCAGATGTCAAAGATGATGGGAATAATTCCGAGCTGATAGAAGTCGGCAATCGACACGTCGTGGTTTTGCGTGTTTTGGATAGCGAAGGTGAGCGACCAAAAACTCTGGAAGATGTACGAGACGATATTATCGATACAATAAAATCTGATCGCGCTGGAGAGGCGCTGGACGCGCTAGCCGACCAGGCGATCGAACGCTTGGACGCGGGTGATGCAGTGGCAGACATTGCGGAGTCCGAGGCATTGGCAACTGCGGCTTCAGCAGTGTCCTTGACCCGGCAATCTACTGATTTTGATCGCCCGGTATTAGGTGAAATTTACGCCTTACCCAAACCAGCCGAAGGGTCTGTGGTTTCTCACAAAACGGTACTCGGCACTGGCGACAGAATCGCTGTGCGTCTTGTCGACGTTGCGGTGCCAGAGGCGGCAGAGGATGAAGCTACACCACCAGGTACAACTGTTGGTGCTAACCCACGCCTTGGTGGTATCGAATTTCAAGCGTTGATGCAAAGCATGCGTGATAGTGCCGATGTGGACATTGTCTCACCTTGATCGTTTATTCGATCTAATCAGTTGCCTGGCTATTGACTGGCTCTGTTTGTCAGTCAATTAGATGCCATAGATGTGCCTTTTATATTATCTCTGAATGATATTTCATGAGATTGTTCCTGTTATTGGACAAGTTAAATAAGCAGCTCTAGTATCGCTTTCGTCAGCAATAATGCTGTCGTTTTAACTTCTGAGGTAACTTTTTCATGGGCATGATTTCCGAATTTAAAGAGTTTGCTGTTAAGGGCAGTCTGGTTGACATGGCTGTGGGTATCATTATCGGTGCGGCTGTCGGCAAAATGGTTGGCGCATTGGTCGATAACATCATCATGCCGATTGTTGGTGTTTTTATGGGTGGTGTCGACTTCGCAGACTTATCAATCAAGGTTGGAGATGCTGCCATAGGGTATGGTGCATTTATTCAATCCTTGATCGATTTCATAATTATTGCGTTTGTGATTTTCATGATCCTCAAGGCCATCAACAAGATGAAAGCTAAAGCTGAGGAAGAAGCAGAAGCTGCGCCTGATCCAGCTGATGTAGTCTTGTTGACAGAGATTCGGGATCTATTGAGCAAGCGATAGAATTCCTCGCTAGCAACTCACAAAAGGCACTCTGTTGAGTGCCTTTTTTTTGATAGAAGCAATTCATGCACAGTGTTCTCTGGGGTTTGATTGGCGCCCTGACAATCGGTATTTCTGATTGTATTGCTCGAGTGACCGCTGCCCGTTTGCCCGCAGAACTTGTCGTACTGGTGGTTATGGGTGTTTCAACAATTGCCCTTAGTATCGGTTTTGTCAGCACTGGCGATTGGCCGAACTGGCATCCAACGGCCTGGTTGTATTCAGCACTCTCGGGATTTCTTAATATAGTTGCATTGCAATGTCTATACATTGCTCTAAGCCGTGGTCCGGTATCCATTGCCTCGCCAACTGCATCGGTGTTTTCTGTTCTGGTTGTTGGGATGAATGTTGTTGCCGGCGCGGCCTTTAGCGTCTGGCAGCTGTTATCCATCGGTATTGCTTTTATCGCCATTGTCAGTCTGTCTCGACCCAGTAGCGACGTGAAAGTTGATCTTCACCTTGATGCACGTTGGCTTAGAGTAACAGCGCTAATTGCATTAGCTGCGGCTTCTGCCATCGCCTTACGATTCTTCCTCGCTCAGGAGGTTGGGTCGTTGGTTGGCAGCGTCAAAGCGCTTTATCTCAATCGAATTTTCGCGCTGTTGTCAATTTTGGTCTTCGTGGCTATTAGGCTTCGATCGCTCTTGCCGATTAGTGTTCCAGACAAACGGGTAACTGTACTGTTGTTGATTCAGGCAGCTCTCGAGACTGCTGCGCTGGGTGCTTTTCTGACAGGCTCAGCTGGTGAAGGTCGGGTTGGGGCTGCTATAGGATTTTCGGCTTTTTCAGCTGTAACGGTTTTATGTGCGCGCATCTGGCTTGGCGAACCGGTTGGTTGGCGTCGCGCTTTTTGGATCGCT
>CAZQOI010000171.1:0-3606 GCA_964594905.1 uncultured Granulosicoccaceae bacterium | reverse complement strand
ACATCGAATTCAAAATAGGTCATTGAACGCCAATCTTGTTCGAAATCGAATAAGCTAAAACCGCTGTAACGCCTGGTATCTTTCTCTATTTCAACGACACTGGACTTGTTTTCCAACCAGGTTGTTGGGGCATTTACTCGCGTTACGCTGACACCTCCCAGTTTTCTCACATAGGTCAGTGATCGCGTATGTTCAAAATCGGCGAGAACTGGCCATGTAGGCTTAGTCGTGGACAAATACCAGAACCAGAGAGGCTGATTGATACCTAACAGGGTAAGTATTGCTAAGAGGCCCATCAATGGTATGCGCCACTTTTTTAAAACTGGTGACTGTTTGAACAAGATAAACGTGATGTGACCAATGGATATTCCTAGAAAATTGCGCAGAATGTCAACAATACTGAAACTCCGGCCTGTTAGAGGTTGCACAAGTTCTGATAGAAGCGCTAATGCCACCAGGGCAAATGTCACACGTAGCAGTGTTGATGAGATAGCAGGCGTATCAGATTGAGTATCACTCGACGACTTTCTCTGTCGGGTGAGGTAGCAATCCAGGACGAAAGTGAATAACGCAAAGGCAAGGGTATGCAGTGCGTTTTGAATTGTATTGCCAAGTACATTCCTCTCCGGAAGGGGGACGAGGAACGCCAATACAACTGTTATACCAAGTAGCGTAATAACAGTGAGTCGAAGAAACCGTCTACCCACTAAGGCTTATCCGCACCCAGTCCTTGGTATTTAGTAGGCGCATTTTCTATTAGTCGGAGGTCGGCGGATGATGGATCGATGAAGTAGCTTAGTGAATCAATGTTTTCGTTGTCGCGCATGGTGACGATACTGTCGTCTCGATCGCTGATAGATGCGTCTATGATATTTCGGGCGATCCAGGCGCCATCACTCTTGAAACGCAATTCTATGGTACTTCGCGTATTCCCTCGTGTAATGATCGAGTTGTTTTCGACGAATGTATCGGGAGAGCTCCATACGAGAATGGGCGCATCAGCAGTTTGCCGTCGCCATGTAGAGAACAGGTTGGCATCAAGTGCAATCATGTTGTGACGTATGATGCCCCCGCGGTGATCCTCAGTACGTTCAGTGAGTCCGAAGGCAATGGCACGATCAACATTATGGAAGCGGTTGTTTTCTACTATCGTTCCAGACGCTCCATTCCAAGCCAGGATTGCCGGGTTCCACAGATGATCAGCGTCATCTGGAGCGTGAATGTCCATGAAGAGATTATCTCTGATGATCCAACCTTCGCCTGCATGTATGTCAATGCCATTCGTATAACCGGTCCCGCTACCGTGATCGGTCTTGGCGGGTCCATCCGAATAGCGAATCACAGAGTATTCTAGTCGTCCCTTGTCAACTCCTTCGCCAAAATCCACAGGGTTTACCTTGACAAATTGCTCGCCAGCGTCGACGAGAGCAAGGTTGTAGAGTTCTGGGGATTTTGCTTTGCCATCAAAAGTTATAGCGTGACGGTAAACATCACGAATACTTAAATTTTGCACTTTAAGGTTCCGTGCGTTTGACCAGATGCCGTGATCGATCAGATCTTTGCCTTTCTCGTTGTCCATTCCTTTGCCAACTAGTGCTACCGCATCGCAGCGATCGCTATCACCACGAATGGTTATGTTGTCCACCTCAATAGCAAGTGTTGTTTTTAGATCATAGCGACCGGGGCTAAGTAACAGCACAGTATTGGGTCGAAGATCTATCATCGCTGCGTGCAATTCCTCAACACTGATAATATCGATAACTGTGTTGCTGGCGTTGCTACGACTGATTTTCGGCAACGGTGGTGCAGCTAGACAATTCTCTTTTGGCGCAGATGGCAAAGACGCTGCATTTGCGATGGCGATTGGTGCCTCTTCAGTATCTAGTTGAAGCAGCGCAACTCCTATATAGGCGAAGGCAGTCAAGCTAAACACGACGGCAAGAATGGGCATGATCTTCTGCATCGGACTATGGAAACTGTGACAAAACCGGAATTTTCAAGGTTCACCTGATCGCTTGGATTGAGTGTCTATGATACAGATCGCCAATCCGCGATACTATGAATTCTTCCAGATTGACATTAGACGTCTGGTAACAGGAAACTCCACACGAGTCACTTCCAAACGTGTCCAACTCACCAATTTTGTCGAGACCTTCCCGACGTGCATGAATCGGCTCTAACTATTAGAAATTCGCGTGACGTACCGATCAAAAATCAAGAGATCAGCGTCGGATTACCCTTACCAGCCGCGCTGTGTCGCTCTGTAAGAGATCTGTCTCTCGTCACTGATATTGGTTCCGTTCATTGTCATGAAATTACCGCTACTGCTCTGTGGCCTGACGGATCCATTCAATGGGTGTTGATTGTCGGCGCTGTATCAGTTCCAGCTAACGCTGAGATGCGCTGCCGATTGCTTTTAGATGCAAGTGTCAATGTCAGTCAGAATTTGAATCCTGGTTCTGACGCGTCGACACTGCAGATTGTTGAGTCTGAGTCACTCATCGAGTTGACAGTCTCTAGAACGCGATATCGCTTCGATCATACCCACGGTTTTTTCCCTACCGTCGAGCACCTGGATGACATTGGGCAAATGTTGGCGTCTGGCGACCTGCTGGCTATTGACAAAATGGGTGACACCTGCCGTTTCGAGCTGGAGAAACAATTTGTCGAGTGTGGATCTCGATCCGAGATAGTCACTGTGATTCGGCATGGACGATTGAGCCTGGAGAACAATCAGCGCGAGATTTCGGTTGTTGCAAAATACCGTCTGTATGCAAACACGGGTTTGATGAGTTGTTCGATTACCATTCACAACCCATCGCGCGCTATTCATCAGGATGGGTATTGGGATCTCGGTGATGCGGGCTCAATTCTGTTTCGTTCATTGACTGTCGAGATAAACGGCACTGGTTTACAAAAGCCGACTTACAGTCTTGCTGAGACTGAACCCGTCATGTCTGTTGATGGAATGTCTGTTTCGATTGAGCAGTCTAGTAGTGGCGGCTTGCATCGTGTATCACAAGCACATGTGCAAGCAAATGGATCCTTGCCAGACCTTTCAAGATGTTGTGTAGTCACCGGAGATAATGACACGACCGTTGAAATAGCACGCGCGAGTCCGATTCTCCATTATGAAAATGATGTGGCATCGATAAGTTTTTCGCTTGAGCACTTCTGGCAGAATTTTCCTAAGGCCATTCACCTTGGAAGCAATAGGTTCGAGTTGGCTCTATTCCCAGCCAATAAAGGATCGCCACACGAACTACAGGGAGGAGAAAAAAAGACCCATCAGTTTTTCCTATCTATTGATTCAGGGAACGACAAAGAACACGCATTACAATGGTTGCGTACGCCAGCCAATATCATTATTGATTCACAGGCGGTTTATAAAAGTGGTGTGTTTCCTTACGCGGTATCAGGCTACGTTGACAAGGAATACGATGCATTGCTGTCACTCGGGATTGAAGGTGATCAGAGTTTTCTAGCCAAGCGTGAACGTGTCGATGAGTATGGGTGGAGAAATTTTGGTGAGTTGTTTGCAGATCACGAAACTTGGCTATACGGCGTTACAACCGATTTTCACTCGCACTATAATAATCAGTACGA
>CAZQOI010000170.1:0-3639 GCA_964594905.1 uncultured Granulosicoccaceae bacterium | reverse complement strand
CTTGGAGTTCGGATAGTGAATGTTGAAGTGTATGAAGTTCTGCAAGCGCAGCCTCACGATCAAAATCGGCCAGGCTCTCGTTGGCATCATTCCTCTCAGAGGATGTTGCCTGCGAAGTTTCATCAGTGTCAGTGGAAGTACTCGCCTGCGCATCTGCATCAACTGCCGCCTCAAGTTCACTTCCCGTACCTTCAACAGCCTGTGCACCTGATCGAAGCTGACTTCTAAGTTCCAGAATCTGATCAACAAGATTTTTTTCCGCCGTCCAACGTTCAACCAAGGATGCTTCGCGGGCCCGCTCTTCTGTCAGTGACTCGACAACACGCGTTTGCCGCTCTTCAACATCGACACCAACGGCCTGTTCGCGCTCAATGATGGACTGCTCAGTTTCCAAAGACTGAATGCGCTTTCTGGAATCGTCGAGTGTTGCCGGCACAGCGTGCTGACTGATAGCGACCCTCGCCGCGGCTGTGTCCAGAAGTGATACCGATTTATCCGGTAACTGACGTGCCGGGATATAGCGATGCGACAGCTTGACCGAAGCTTCCAGTGCTTCATCCAGAATTTGCACCTTGTGGTGTTTCTCCATTGTTGATGCAACACCACGCATCATTAATACCGCTTTCGCTTCGCTTGGTTCATCGACTTTGACAACTTGAAAGCGTCGGGTAAGAGCCGGATCTTTTTCAATGTGCTTTTTGTATTCTGCCCAGGTAGTGGCAGCAACTGTGCGAAGCTCACCGCGCGCAAGCGCAGGTTTTAGCAAGTTCGCAGCATCACCGGTTCCGGCTGCACCACCCGCACCGATTAAGGTATGGGCCTCATCAATAAACAAGATGATTGGTTTTTCAGAAGACTGCACCTCCTCAATAACCTGCCGCAAGCGATTCTCAAACTCACCTTTCATACTGGCACCTGCTTGCAGCAGACCAATATCAAGTGAAAGCAAATCAACATCCTGCAAACTGGGCGGGACATCGCCACGAGCAATTCGCTGTGCAAATCCTTCAACCACCGCGGTTTTTCCAACACCGGCTTCACCTGTAAGAATCGGATTGTTCTGACGACGACGCATCAATATATCCACCATCTGACGAATTTCTTCATCGCGCCCGACAATAGGGTCCATCGACTCATCCGATGCAGCTGCCGTCATATTGGTGGTGAATTTTGCCAGCGCTTCCTGTTTTCCCATTGGCGCAGGTGACATTGCACCACTGGCTTCACCGGGAACCGCGCCGCCGCCAATTCGATATCCATCTTTGGCGGTTTGATTCTCTTCGGGCGAACCAGAAACAATGTCACCGAAGTCGTCTATGAGCTGTTCAAGCTTTATTTGCTCAAAATTCTTCGATATAGCGAAAAGCTTGCTGCGCAGACTAGGGGTCTTGAGAATGCCGACCAGCAGATGACCTGTTCTGACAACACCATCGCCAAACAGCAGCGTGGAATAAACCCAACCACGTTCTACAGATTGGGAAATATCATCACTGAAATCCGATATTGCCGTGGCACCTCCCCGCAAAGATTCCAGACTGTTTGTGATATCACGAGACACAACCGAAAGATCAATATCAAAGTGCCTCAGTACATGATGCAAGTCACTGTCTTGCTGGTTTGATATCTGATCAATCCAGTGAACTAACTCAACATACGGATTACCACGCAATTTACAAAGCTTGGTCGCGCTTTCAATCGATTTGTAGCCAAGCTCATTCAGTTTTCCGAACAGCCTGGCTCTGCTGATTTCCGTCATGGTGTTACTCCGTTGTGGGTAGTAGATCGAACCGCTGCAACTGATCTTTTACAAAGTGCAGACCGACCCAGTGTTACTTTTTTAGATGACTTTGATATGGCCTTTGATGGCCCGATAAAGGATGAAAAACCCAGTACGCTTTGGTGATTAAGCTGAGTTGGACGGGCTTCACCCTTCTTTATCTGGAGTTCAAGTTCCCATGCCCATTCATCTCCCATGTAATTACGAACCAGATCGTAAAGTTCCGTAAGCTCCGAACTGCCTGGCTTGAAAGACAGGAAACTATTCCATGACAGCGGACCTATGGATAGAACAAACCGATGAGCAATACTCCAGACGCGTTTTCCTATGTAAGTAGAACCACCAAGCGCCGCTGGTTGGTTAGGGTCGCCCAGTACAGTTCGGGCATTTTCTGGCAACAACAACCAGGCGCCGGTAAATTCTTTAACCGATGCACCAACACCAAAGTAGTCCTGAACCATGGAAACCAGACCATCGGGCGATTTGGCTTTGCTGCCAAACCAACCGCAGTAATAATATTTCCCCGAATCCGGAAATGCATCACGCCCTGTGGCAGTTTGTGGAACAAGACCACTCAACGCACCGGCGAAATCCAAAAAATTATGATTGTCTGCTCTGTCCAGATTGACCACAGGATCGAACTGCACGGAAGCCCTGTAAAAAAGGCTTAGCATGCGCTGATTGAAAATATCAAGAAATTCTTTGAATGTTGGGTCTTGAAAGTGCCGGTCACGCTGATCTGCGTATTCAGTGTAATGAACCGGCATAGGCCCGTTGGAACCCAACAGCCCAAAAAAATTACAGTAAAGTCGATGTTGATGCCGACCAGTGCCTTTCTCGAGCGCGTGTAATGCCGTTCCCTGAAAACCCATTGACACATGCTGCGAAATTCGCAATACATCTTCAGCCACACGTTCGGATGTGCCAACCCGAGGTTTTTCGGGATAGGCATTTTCCAGCAGTCGCACCATGGAAACAAAGTCCAGTGAGCGTGCGCGCTTTTCCAGATCATCCGGTTCCATCAGATCGTTGCGCGGCTGCCAAGACGCACCGGCCATCGTTGAATTTCATTGCGCTGGACACTTTCCAACACAGTTTCTGTAAACGAATTTACCGTGCAGTGCCGGGCAAAAAAACATTCAAGCACCGATGCAAGCAGATACACACCCGTACCTTCGAATGCTGTTTCATCCATACGCAACTTGACTTGTATGCCATGCGCGATTTCCACATGTCCACGGTGGGCACGCTGTCGTACAACCGGCGCAGTGGTAACACCAACAATGCCTTCAAGCTGTCGCATTTCTGCCTGACGATTGCTGTCCAAATGCATTTCAAGCATTTGTCGCAGCATGGACGCCGCATTGCCTTCACTGTGTTCAGATTCGCTGTCGATCGAGAGATAGTTCAAATTTAAGTTACTGACCAAACGCCATGCATCGCGAAAATGTGCTCGGGACGCACGCGGTGTGGTCGGCCCGCTTACGCACTGAACTCGATCTACCGGCGCGCCTATATCCAGACTAAAGTCGGTATTGCTCTTACCGATTGGCATTTGCATGGGCAAGTCACGATTGGTGCACAGCGTTTTTAATGCAAGTTGCTTTAAATCTGAGCGATACGGCGCCTCGTCAGAATCCACCAGAGATACGAACACCTCGCTACCAACGTAACTGGAACGCGCTCCCCTGCGACGTTGTTTGGCTGATAACAACCGAGGTTCTCTGGTTATGCTGTAGAAACTGTTGGCACTACGCCGTGCCTCGCTCACACTGAAAAAAGGCGCAAAGTCCTGCTGATCCGCCTGACTGTTGCCAAAGCCTTCAACTTCCTCAATCGAATACACTTCAAAATCCATTGGC
>CAZQOI010000169.1:0-3703 GCA_964594905.1 uncultured Granulosicoccaceae bacterium | reverse complement strand
GCATGATCCAAGGCCTGCAACATTGGCCCGGCAACCATTTCAATATGGTCGTTTGTTTCAAGCCCCATAATCGCTGCATTGAATAATATCAACGCCGTTATGGTCCACTCAAAGGTCTTCGATTCGATAGTTTCACGCAGGGTTTCGCGTGAGAAATTGAAATCCGTTTCAACTGCTGAAAGCATTGTTATTAGTCTGGACTCTTGCTTATTCTTGTTATTTTGGCAATGAGGCAAGTGAACGTGCTTTGAGTCAGTAATAGGTTCACTCGCACTGTTAAAAGCGGAAACAGAGCATCTTTCTGAATACGCGTATCTTTGATTTTGAGAAGATATTGCCGTATTACTGCATTTTTCGTGACGCCAGACACACGGAACATGGCATCCACTCTAGCAATTCAACTATTCCTGAAAGCAACTCATATCGCCCCATGGACTATACTTTCTAACAAAATCAGGACAGCCATCCGGAGATCCTTGTATGAAGCTTCAATGCCCACAATTAGCAGTTGCTCTACTGCTCATCACTTCATTCGCGCACAGCGCTACGCCCTACAGCATCGAGGTCACGGCTGAATCGGGCACTTCAGATATATCTGGGGGCAACTCACCATCCCCTGATACAGACAATGTAGCGTTCGGTCTTTCCTACTACCTTCAGGCGACGGGTGATAACGCGGTACCGTTGGCGGAAGCTGCATACCTTGCAAAGTCAGACTCAATCAGCGTGAATTATCAAACTCTGGAATCTGATGACATTGATCAATCGATAACCTCTTTATCGAGCCGCTTTGTCGCACCAAGCAACTCGATATACAAACTTGGTTTTAATCGACTGGATGCGGACGGTTTCGATAGCGATTCATTCACGCTGGGATTTGGCCGACACATTTCGGATGGACATAGCTATACCTTCGATCTGAACTACGCTGACGAAGCCGATATAGTGTCACTGCTTTACCTTAATCGGTTGGTTCAGGACAATGGAAGCGGTAAATGGTCAACACTCGAATTCAACACAGGAATTATTGATATCGGTGGCGGGAATAACCTCACTATCGGAATATCGGGCGATTCCTACTTATCTCTTAACCATGGCATAGGTGCAGGTATCTCCTATGTCGATCTAGATTCTGGCTCACTCCTCGCGCTAAGCCTCGATACTCGCTATTTTGTAAGTGATAGGCTTTTTGCGGAATTGCTTGTGGCGTACTCGAAAACCGATATCAACAACGCCGACGTCGACGTAACCAATTACACGCTGAAGCTGGGCGCGAGATTCTAGTAGTCAACTGTGACGAGATAATAGCCTTCAACAAAGCAAAGCCAAAATAAGGCTTGCGCTGATCTAAGCGAGATCCTCAAGACTGGGTAGATCAGCCCCACTTCGCGTACACGTGATAGCTGCAGCCTTCACAGCCAAAGACATACAAGCAGCGATATCCACATCGCCTACGAGAGTGTTACCACCGTCCAGGTGTCCATGGGTGGCCAACCAATGGAGAAGAGTTGCCTGAAACGTATCACCTGCTCCAACAGTATCGACCACCGATACAGATGCACCTTCAACATTGACAACCGTGCCATCAGCTTTAAAACCACTTGCACCATCAGGTCCACGAGTGATGAACACCAGCTCTGCACCTAGCGCAAAGCTATCATCAACGAATTGATCCTCGCGGCCTTTACCCAACAATGAAGAAATATCTTCATCGCTGGCTTTGATCACATTGGCAGTTGCTGCGAACACTTTGAAGACTTCACGCCAGCGATCAATATCAGATTCAATACTCGGTCGAAGATTCGGGTCATAGCTGATGATTCGGTGTGCTGTCTCACGCTGGGCAAATCCCATTAAGCTACTGGCCACTGGTTCGACTGCAGTTGAATAAGATCCAAAGTGCAGCAGTCTTAAATCATCATCAATCTTTTTCGGTATATCAGCCGACGTGATCATCACGTCAGCGGTGTTGTCTATGTAGAATGCATAGTCCGCGGAGCCATCATCCTGAGTCTCCACAATAGCGAGAGTCGTATTAAGGTCGGTCAGTGAACACAGAGAGGTGTCGACTTTATTGACGTCCAGAAACTGTTTTAGTCTTTGACCAAACAAATCATTGGATAGATTTGTGAAAAAACGGGAATGATGTCCAAGACGAGATAAACCGAACGCCACATTCATCGGTGACCCACCAGCGTTCCCTGCCAAGGAGACATGAGTTGATGACGCGTCTCTTTCACCGGCATCCTGCCCGGAAAAGAGATCGAAGAGTGCATCTCCGCAGCTTAGAAACACAAAAAGTTCCTCCAAAGACCAGTATAAACTGGGCAGCAAGTCGAGCCGCTCAGATTGAATAGTCGTAAGTATACCGGCTGACCCGTCTGAGGGCGCTTGGGCAGGTCAAAAGAATGGAGAAACTGACTGAGCAACGAATAAAACCTGCGACTCAGATCGAGTCGCAGGTGTACATTGCTTCGTTCAAGTTGTCGGCGCAATATCAGTGAGTTATTAGCACCTGGTCTGAAAGCGAAGCTTTACGGTTTTTCTCGATCAATGAAGCCCTCATGCCACATCACGTGGGTATCATTAAACAAAGCGCGAGCTGTGGAACCTACACTTTGTCTGACCGACTGGTAGTTATCACGTTTTTCTCACCCTCCCTCGCAACGTATAAGTTGTTGCGGTGACTATGTTTTACCAATAAACAAGATACGAATGCAACGACAGAAATCATTAAATCTCAAGTTTATTTTGCAAATTGGCATGTACTATGCTGATGGGCGATTTCTGCCCTACCTTGAATCAGACAAAGTGATTTGCAATGAACAGCAGTAACATAATGAATCTCTCTGGTTATCGTTTTGTTTCATTGCCTGACACCGTGGAAGTGCAACATGCATTTAAGGATTCCTTAAGTACAATAGGCGTGATGGGTAATATCATGCTTGCCAGTGAAGGAATCAACATCGCCATTGCTGGCACTATTGAGCAAACAAAATCAGTCAAGGCATTTCTCGATACGGATAAACGCTTCGCTGGCATCTGGCTTAAAGAAACCTGGTCGACAAGTGTTCCCTATAAAAGACTTCGTGTTCGTGTACGAAATGAAATCATCGCGTTTGATGGACATCAAGATGTACCACCGCAATTGCACAGACAAGCTGCACCGGCAATGCCACCTGAGATGTTGGACGACTGGCTCGAGAATAATCATGAATTCACATTGCTCGACGCACGCAACGATTATGAAATTGTCTCTGGCACCATTCCAGAATCCACACATCTGAACATCAAGCATTTCCGACACTTCAAAGACGCAGTACAACAAGCAGTAGCCACTGGAAAACTGGACCCGGAAAAGCCATTAGTGACTTACTGCACTGGAGGCATCCGATGTGCTAAAGCTGCACCTTGGTTACTGGAAAACGGTTTTCGCGAGGTCTATCAGCTTGATGGAGGTGTACTTAACTACATTGAGTCGCGCGATGGCGGTCACTGGGATGGACACTGCTTTGTATTCGATGAACGCGTAGAAGTGGATAAAGCGCTCGTGCCTACCGGCGCCGGCCTCTGTGACGATTGCCAACTTGCAGTACCGCTTGGTACTGAGTGCCAATGTCAGTTAGGCAAGCATTAATTCTTCAATGCTTAACACCAACCGTCATAGCAATCATCCAACTCACTAAGCGGCAAACTAACCGGT
>CAZQOI010000168.1:0-3749 GCA_964594905.1 uncultured Granulosicoccaceae bacterium | reverse complement strand
GGTCCGCGTGAGCTGCGCGGTATTTCTCGAAGTTTTCATTCCATGTTGATTCGCGTGCTTCACCTGCGTCGCTGGCATTCCAACCTGCGTAAATATCGTTGGGAATTTCGAACGCGTCGTACTGCCAATCCAGCGCCTTCTTCGCCAACACGATTTCATCCGCACCAAGAGGCGCGCCATGACTGGATTCCTTACCACCTTTGTTTGGCGAACCGAAACCAATAGTGGTGCGCCCGCATATCAGTGTGGGTTTGCTGGATTCTTTTTTGGCAGCTTCAATGGCAGCTTTTATTGCGTCGCCATCATGTCCGTCAACCGCCTCAACCACATGCCAGCCATAGGCGCGAAAACGTGCTGGCGTGTCATCGGTAAACCAGCCTTCGACTTCGCCATCAATGGAGATGCCGTTGTCGTCATAAATGGCGGTGAGTTTGCCAAGACCCAGTGTGCCCGCCAATGAGCAGGCCTCGTGCGAGATACCTTCCATCAAACAACCATCACCTAAAAACACCCAGGTGTTGTGATCGACAATCGTGTGCCCATCGCGATTGAACTGTGCAGCCAAGGTCTTTTCGGCGATGGCCATACCAACCGCATTGGCAATGCCCTGACCCAAGGGGCCAGTGGTGGTTTCAACACCAGGCGCGTAACCATGCTCAGGATGACCCGGGGTTTTACTGTGCAACTGGCGGAAGTTTTTTAATTCCTCAATGGGCAATTCATAACCCGATAGATGCAGTAGCGAATACAACAGCATCGAAGCATGACCGTTTGACAGCACAAAGCGGTCGCGGTTGCTCCAATTCGGGTTGCCCGGGTTGTGCGACAGAAAGTCATTCCACAAGACTTCTGCAATATCCGCCATACCCATCGGCGCACCTGGGTGCCCGGAATTGGCCTGTTGTACTGCGTCCATGCTCAGTGCGCGGACAGCATTTGCCAGTTCACGACGGTTGGCCATGCGGAAACTCCAGGTAGTTTTATGACAAGTGAGCCGCCCAGTATAAGCGAGGCGATACCGCCTTATGTTGCAATAGCCTTGAACAAGCCTTTACCCGTCAATATCTTCTGAAAATCGCAATTTGAAACCCGTGGGCGTGCCAACTGTCACAATTAGGGAGATATGGGGCAAAAGGTGGAAAAAACGCATGAATCTGATGGCAGATTGACGTTTTTCGGTGATTTTCATACCGGCCAGTGGCTTTATTTCTCACAATAAACCCCGCCGCCTAGTATAATAGGGGGTTCACCTGACCGCAGAGGTAGTATGAGCGCTCGTATTGCAATGGACCAGAAACAGCAGTCCAGTCTCAAAGAGCTGATTGCTAAAGGTAAGGAACAAGGGTTCCTGACGTACGCAGAGGTCAACGACCATCTGCCTGAGGGTATCGTGGATCCCGAACAGGTGGAAGAAATCATCGCGATGATTGCCGACATGGGCATCACCGTTGGCGAGGTCGCCCCCGAAGCCGATTCACTCAGTATCAACGACAGCACATCGACAACCGATGACGACGCAGCTGATGAAGCCGCGGCAGTGCTGGCAACCGTTGATGGCGAATTTGGCCGCACCACTGACCCAGTACGCATGTATATGCGTGAGATGGGTACGGTTGAGCTACTGACGCGCGAAGGCGAAATTGAAATCGCCAAACGTATCGAGGACGGCTTGCGCCAGGTTCTCGCAGCGCTCGGTACTTATCCAGAGACTATCAACGTCCTCCTCGAGCGTTACCAGATGTTTGTTGATGAGCAGATGCGCTTTACCGACATCATCGTCAACTTCAAAGAGCTCACCGATGAGATCAACGTCGCCAAGCCACCATCTGATGATGACGACGATGACGATCCCGTTGACACTGGCCCAGACATGGAGCTGGTCGCGGCGCGCATGCTCGCTATCCAAAAGCAATACGCTAAAGCACTGAAAGCAATTGATGCTGCGGACGGCGTGCAGGATGCCAAGGGCAAAGCGGAAATGGAGAAGGTCTCAGCGATCTTCCTCGAATTCAAATATGCCCCTGCCTTTGTCATTTCATTGGTTGCAGGCCTCCGTGGCCAGGTAGAGCGCATTCGTTCACTCGAGCGTCAGATTCGTGATCTTTGCGTCAAGACCTGCAGAATGCCTCGTGGTGAATTCATCAAATCGTTCCCGGGCCGTGAAACCGATCCAGAGTGGTTCGCTTCTATTATCAAGGCCAAAAAGCCTTATGTAGAGAAGCTTAAAGAACACCAGACAGAAATCGAACTCCTGCAAACGCGCATTGCACAGATCTGTGCAAGCAGCCTGTTGCCGATCACTGAGATCAAGGAAATCAACCGGAAGATGTCTATCGGTGAAGCGAAAGCTCGCCGTGCCAAGAAGGAAATGGTTGAAGCTAACCTTCGACTCGTTATCTCGATTGCCAAGAAATACACCAACCGTGGCTTGCAGTTCCTCGATCTGATTCAGGAAGGCAACATCGGTTTGATGAAAGCTGTCGACAAGTTCGAATACCGTCGTGGTTACAAGTTCTCGACCTACGCTACCTGGTGGATTCGTCAGGCCATCACCCGCTCTATCGCGGATCAGGCCCGTACCATCCGTATTCCGGTGCACATGATCGAGACGATCAACAAGCTCAACCGTATCTCACGTCAGATGCTCCAGGTAATGGGCCGTGAAGCCACACCTGAAGAATTGGCTGAGAAGATGGAAATGCCGGAGGACAAGATCCGCAAGGTATTGAAGATTGCCAAAGAGCCAATCTCCATGGAAACACCGATTGGTGATGATGAAGATTCCCACCTGGGTGACTTCATAGAAGACAACAACATCTTGTCACCGGTTGAAACGGCAACAGGCTTGGGCCTTGGTGAGACCACTCACGAAGTGCTTGCCAGCCTGACGCCACGTGAAGCAAAAGTGCTGCGTATGCGCTTTGGTATTGATATGAATACTGACCACACGCTTGAAGAAGTCGGCAAGCAGTTTGATGTCACCCGTGAGCGTATTCGTCAGATAGAAGCCAAAGCACTGCGAAAGCTTCGCCACCCTACCCGCTCCGAACAGCTGCGAAGCTTTTTGGATAGTGGGCAAGAAACATAACTGTTTCAACGCTTGATAAAATTTCCCCGTCCAGCTGGGCGGGAGTTAAACTGTGACATAGTTAGACAGTCGCTACCTAGCGACTTATAAGTAGTAAATGAAGTAATATTTGTAAGTGTAAGTATTTGGGCCTGTAGCTCAGTTGGTTAGAGCAGGGGACTCATCTTAAATGGTGCGTCTGTATCGGGAGATACAGAATGAACGGGATGAATTCAGGGAAACCTTAACAGCTTGGTTTTATGTTTTTGTAAATCCAAGGCTGATGGCAATCCTGAGCCAAGCCAAAGGTACACCTTTGGAAGGTGCAGAGACTACCTGAGAACTTCAGTGTTCTTAATAACAGGCTCGAGCGTCCCGCACCCTACCCGCTTTCGCAATGTGTTTGCGGAGGGTGATGAGATAGTCCGCTCCGTTCAGAAATGATCGGGACAAGTGAATCCCTTGGTCGCAAGTTCGAGTCTTGCCGGGCCCACCATTTCTCGCCTCATCAAGGCTCTACCCACTTAACGGGGGATGGGCATTCATCAGATCCTATTAACAATACCATCCCATCCACAATGGGCAAGTGGCTCTACCCACTTAACGGGGGATGGGCATTCATCAGATCCTATTAACAATACCATCCCATCCACAATGGGCAAGTACTCTTAGCCTGTAATTC
>CAZQOI010000167.1:0-3761 GCA_964594905.1 uncultured Granulosicoccaceae bacterium | reverse complement strand
GTCAAATCCACGGAGCTGATGATTTGCTTGTGTTAAGTTCTTTACCACCAACTGGTAATCTTACCGGCAAGCCTCAGATCAAGTTAGAACAGTACGGCGGGTTGTGAACTAGTCGGTTAAATCAATATCGACAGCAATATCCGTATACAACTAGTCCACGATGAAAATGGATACTGGTTCTTTAATTCCTTTGAGCTCGCAGATTGTTCCAGAGTCGGTCACTATGGGGGAGATCGATTCAAATGCTTCAGAGCAGACAGTCTTGGCATTTAAGCCACTCGCCTTGTCCAGTAAGCGCGATGCCAAATTTACGGCTGGTCCAATGGCGGTAAAATCTAGACGACTATGACTGCCAATATTGCCATAAAATATTTCACCAACATGAAGCGAAGCCCGAAACTCGATTGTCGTCACGCCATCTTGATCTTGTAATTCAGCCCTTGATCGTGTCACTGCGTTTAAGGCGTTGCGCGCTGCAGCTTCTTGTGCAGTCAGATCATCAACCACCGGAAAAATCACCAAAGCGCCATCGCCCATGAACTTGAGAATTTCGCCATAGTTGGCTACAACAGATGAGTTAATAACTTCAAAGAAATCGTTTAGTACTTTCAGTACGTTGGATGCAGAGAGAGAATTTGATAGATCAGTAAATCCAACAATATCCGTAAACAAGATGACCGCAGAAATCGTCTCTCCATCCCCGCGTCGGATCCTTCCGTCCAGTACTTTTTTGCCTGTCTCTTTCCCAAGATAGGTAGACAGAGCAACCTCCATATCGATTTTATTACCAAAGTGCTCGCAAATGCGCGCCATTGGTGCTTGTAATCGTCGCATGTGTGTCACTTGATCACTGCTAAATCCGTTGTCATGTCTCGTCCCATAAATCAGGCATTTATTCGCCGAACCGTCTGCATTAAACAACGGCAGGCAAACAAGGTCGGTGAAACCAGATTTTTTATACGACTTGATCGTCTGCGGCTGCGATTCATCGATGTAGTTTTCCGTGAGTTGATAGCGCAGCATTCGCCGGTCGCGGATAGTCCTGGCCTGAGGCCCGTTCTGAAAGTCCTGACTGCTAACAAAGTCACTTGGAACAGTCTGCTGTCGCACACCGCGATTCTTAGTCCACTGGAGTGTGGTAGCAGGAAATATCGGGTGAATGTTGTACGTATAAAGGCCGATCGAATCCATTGGAAAGCCAGCTGCAATTAACCGCTCTGCGAATGTTCCAACTAAGTTTTCTAGAGACCCCGGAGGTGGTGCACCAGCCATCAGCCAGGTGGAAATCGAAGCAATTTCCATATCAGAAATCATTTTTTTGGCCAGTACCTAAACTGTTAGAAAAAGTTAGACTAGGTGCGCATCAAGATCGCAGCCATCTATAATCAAAGCTGATCACGAAGCACCCGGCGCAGAATTTTACCAGAGGCCGATTTGGGGATCGCATCAACAAAAGATACATTGTGGAGTTGTTTGTAGTTGGCTAATTTTTCGGAGACGAACAACTTTATCTCATCCTCTTTCAATGTGGGATCAGCAGCCACCACGAACGCGATTGGCAATTCACCGGCTTCTGGATCGGGCTGGCCTATCACAGCTGCATCGGTAATCTGGTCGTGAGACACTAGCGTTGCTTCTAGTTCCGCTGGTGCGATTTGAAAACCTTTGTATTTGATGAGTTCTTTTAACCGATCGACGACAAACATGTAGCCGTCTACGTCGATGATCGCGATGTCTCCTGTTTTGAGCCAACCGTCGGATGTAATCATCTCGGTAGTAGCCTTTTCATTATTTAGATAACCCATCATTACTTGTGGGCCTTTGATCCATAGCTCTCCCTTTTCACCGGCAGCTAGATCTTCGCCTGTCTCAGCATCCACGATGCGGCACTGGGTATTGGGTAAGGCCAAACCCGATGATCCCGACCGAGGTGCTGTAAGAGGTGTGACATGAGATGCCGGGGCAAGCTCGGTCATCCCAAAGGCTTGACACATCGCGCAGCCTAGTCGTGCCGTGACGGCATCCGATAACTCTTCGCCCATGGGGGCTGCACCGCAAACTACCTGATCCATGCTACTCAAATCGAAATTGTCGATCATGGGATGCTTTGCAAGTGCTAGAGCCACGGGAGGCACGATCCACATACGACGCGCTTTGTGATCCTGACTAATCTTCAAGAACAACTCCAAATCAAAGCGCGGCATTGTTACAAGCGCACCGCCCCCTGCCAGATGCAGATTCATCAGTGCCGTCATGCCGTAAATATGAAACAACGGAAGAAAGCCGGCAGCCACTTCACCGGGTTGAAAATCTGCACCAACAACCAGTTGATCAACATTAACAACAAGATTTCGATGAGACAGACGCACGCCCTTCGGCAAGCCAGTAGTACCTGATGAATAAGGCAAAACCACACTATGGCTGTCCCGGTCAACTGGCACCTGATGGGCAAGCGGATCACCATAAAACTCGTCCAAGGATTGAGCTCCATCGGCTTGTCCAATCACAGCAAGACTGCGCACGTTCGTGCCGATCATTCCCTCACGTACGGTCTCCAGGAACATTGGATCGGTGATCAAAAACTCAGCTTCAGAATCGTTGAGTTGATGATTGATCTCGCTCGCGGTATAGGTAGGGTTGAACGTCGTAATCGTACCCCCAGCCCATGCAATGGCATGAAAGACAATACAAAAGTCGGGAGAATTGGCTGCGATCAACGCAACTGTAGAATCTTTTCCAAAACCTTTTGCGCTCAACCCACCTGCAAGAGATTTGACCGAGTCTATAAAAGCTTTAGCCGTGAACTGTCGACCCGTTACACCGTCGGTTAAAACGATCTCATCAGGACGGTTTTCAAGCCCTGTAAAAACCCGCTCTGTGATGCTTTGGTCGGTGAGCAGTATGTCTGCTCTCTTGTTCTTATAATGATTCATCAAGGTTACAACAAAACGGTGAGTGTACGTAGTCGTTTACAGTCTGTAAACCCAAGATTAGCAGCTTAGGCGAAAGTTTAGCAGCGTGATCGACGCGATGATCGGACACATGAAAAACGAGGATCTCCTAGATCGTTGTCACCTTGATTTATTATGCAGCGCTATCAAGTTGCCAGCTTTGAGAGTACCTACCTAATCGACCGGACGATAACGTTCAGAATGTCATCCTCGATGGCTTGCGCAAGGTCGGGCTAACCTTATGAAGGTTTTGGTCGAATGTTGCCATGTGGGTTTGTTCCACACATCATTCAATAGGTATCCAGACCAGCGCTACGTCATCAATGCTGATATCAGTCTTCTCCAACCCGACTGTCATCGACTCGATTTCCAAAGCCTTTTCTGACCACTCGTTTTGAATTTCGAATAAATCTTCGCTTAAGGAATCTTCAAGTTCCTCGCGATCTTCCATTAGTTCACCGTAGCGATTCTCTGCGGTCTTCAATCGCTCTTCGGCTTTAGCAGCCATACGTCCTTTACTCTGGCTACGACGTATGCCACCGGTTACCATTGAACGAGTACTGCGCCGTCCACCCAGCAAGCCGCCGAGTAAACCGCCGGCGACATCGAGTATCTGGCTTGTGCGTTGGTCTTTCTTTCGACTTGCTGCGTCAAACTCTAGTTCGCGGAGTTTATCCTCAGCTTTTTGAATAGCTGTGTTCACACGCTCCATTTTTTTGGTCAGCACTTTACGCAGCTTGTCTGCATCCTTGTCCGCCATATCATCACCCACTTGCTGACAGCGCGCTTCAAATTCGTCACGGGTTTCAC
>CAZQOI010000166.1:0-3766 GCA_964594905.1 uncultured Granulosicoccaceae bacterium | reverse complement strand
GATATTGATAAGTCGCGTGAGATGTATGCCTGGGTAGATGAGCTTGCCCGTAAACTTGGTGCGGATGCGGCAGACCAGGTACCGTTTGACAAGTACGCTAATGCTGCGAAAAACTTGTTGAAGCCATCATCCGTTGCTAGAGCTATTGATGCAGGCTCTTATAAAGTAGAGCGCGTGGACAGATTGGTTCAGATGGTGGGTGCCAGTATTGGTATGCAGTCAGATACTGTTGATCAAATCGTAAAGACGGTTGATGCGAAGTTGGTCTCTAATACATCCAAAGCTGCGTAAAAGTTATATGAGCGGCGCATCATCTGATGCGCCGCTCGGTCTTAAAGCACAAACCTTCGTACGTACTCAGCCAATTGCGCTGAGTAAAGTCTCACCTAGTTTTGCGGGCGATGGCGATACAATAATTCCAGCTTTTTCCATTGCTGCAATCTTGTCTTCCGCACCACCTTTTCCACCTGATATAACAGCACCTGCATGACCCATAGTTCGACCAGGAGGTGCAGTTAAACCTGCGATGAATCCAGCGACGGGTTTCTTGCGTCCTTTCTTTGCCTGTTCAGTTAACCATTCAGCGGCCTCTTCCTCGGCTGACCCACCGATCTCTCCGATCATAATGATGGACTTGGTGTCTTCATCATCGAGGAACATATCCAATACATCGATGAATTCAGTTCCCTTGACAGGATCGCCACCGATACCCACAGCAGTTGTCTGTCCTAATCCTGCTGCTGTTGTTTGAAACACAGCTTCGTAGGTAAGCGTGCCCGAGCGCGAGACAACCCCTACTGAACCTTCCTTGAATATGCTTCCGGGCATGATGCCAATCTTGCAAGCATTGGGCGTCAGGATACCTGGGCAGTTAGGGCCGACAAGTCGAGAATTGGATTCCAGCAGACGGGCCTTTACTTCAACCATATCTCTTACTGGAACACCTTCGGTGATGCAGATGATCAATGGGATTTCCGCGTCTATTGCTTCAGCGATTGCTGCGGCAGCACCAGCGGGAGGGACGTAAATAACGGAAGCATCAGCTCCAGTTTCAGCTTTGCCTTCCTTGACGGTTGTAAAGATCGGAAGCTCGGTACCTTTGCTATCTCCAGTGCTGCTTGTCCAGGTTGTGCCACCCTTTTTCGGGTGAGTGCCGCCAACCATTTTTGAACCATGATAGGCAAGCGCCTGTTCGGTGTGGAATGTTCCGGTTTTACCAGTCAGACCTTGAACGAGTACTTTGGTGTCTTTGTTTATTAGTATCGACATGATTATTATCCCTTCACCGCTTTGACAATTTTCTGCGCAGCATCGTCAAGATCATCAGCGGCGATTACATTGAGTCCGCTATCGTTGATGATCGCTTTCCCTTCTTTAACTTTGGTGCCTTCAAGGCGCACCACCAGAGGTACTTCAAGCCCAACATCCTTGACGGCTTGCACCACACCTTCGGCAATGACATCGCAACGCATGATGCCGCCAAATATGTTCACCAGAATGCCCTTGACGTTAGGATCAGAGGTGATGATCTTGAAGGCAGCGGTTACTTTTTCTGTTGTTGCACTACCACCAACGTCGAGAAAGTTAGCAGGAGACGCCCCGTACAGTTTGATGATATCCATCGTCGCCATCGCAAGGCCTGCGCCGTTAACCATGCAGCCGATATCACCATCGAGTGCGATGTAGGCAAGATCATAACGAGAAGCTTCAATTTCTTTTTCGTCTTCTTCAGTTTCGTCTCTGAGTTCAGCTATCTCTGGATGGCGAAACATGGCGTTGTTGTCGAAAGACACTTTGGCATCGAGAACCGCCAGATGCCCATCTTTGAGAGTAACCAGAGGGTTGATCTCAAGCAGGCTCATGTCTGTTTCGATGTAGGCGTTGTACAACAAGGGAAATAGCGTTTTTCCATCTTCAGCAGCTTGGCCGCTGAGCTTGAAGGCCTTGTTGAGCTTGGCAATATCCTCGACAGTGATTCCTTTCAGCGGATCGATTGCGATGGTGTGAATTTTTTCAGGCGTGTCGTGCGCGACAGTCTCTATATCCATGCCGCCTTCGGTCGAGGCGACAAATGACACCTGGCTGTTTTCTCTGTCCACCAGAATAGACAGATACAGTTCCTGATCGATATCTGCACCATCTTCGAGATAGAGTCGATTGACTTGCTTGCCTGCCGGACCGGTTTGCTGAGTGACCAGAGTCTTTCCGAGCATTTCAGTGGCATTCTGTTTTGCTTCGTCTGCGGAAAAGCTGACGCGCACGCCGCCTTTGGCATCAGCGCCAAGTTCTTTGAATTTGCCCTTGCCACGGCCGCCAGCATGTATCTGACTTTTCACGACATAGACTGGCCCGGGTAGGGCCGCGATTGCCGCATCTATATCGTCGTGAGACAGAATGGGCACACCGTCCGATACTGGAGCGCCAAATCGTTTCAGCAACGCTTTGGCTTGATACTCATGAATGTTCATAGTTTGTATGACTCATAGGTTTAAGAATCTGATTAGGTTTGTCAGTTATTTCACCCGCGTGGAAATCTGTAGCGGGTCTTAATGTTTTATCAGCGGCAGTAAAGTTTTAAACGCAGGTGATCCTGCTTTACCCAGCCATTCGAAAATCACCATTTCAGTGGTGACGACGTTAACTCCGGAGGCGTTAAGTCGAGTCAGGCAGGCTTTTTCACTCTCAAGAGTTCGTGACGCCGTTGCATCTGACACGACAAATACTTCATATCCCTGCTCGACAAGACTTGCTGCAGTCTGGACGACACAGATGTGCGCCTCCATACCAGCAAGTACTGCTTGTTTTCGGTTCAGAGCCGAAAAGCAGGAGTGGAATTGTGTGTCTTCCATGCAGGAAAAATGCAGCTTTTCGATTACTTTCGCATCGCCAGCTAGTTGAGCTATATCCGGAACGGTATTACCCAACCCCTGTGGATACTGTTCCGTAAGTAGGACCGGTACGGTACAGGCATCTGCAGACTGGAGGAGCAATTTCGCGTTTTTCAGTGTTCGTGCAGGCGCTTGCATGGCTGGAACCAGACGCTCCTGCATGTCAATAATAACAAGAACTGAATCCGATGCCCGAATTAACACGGTGGCCTACTCCTTATAAGGGGTCGCAGCATGATCGGTGCTGATCCTGCTCGTCAGGCGAGTCTTTTGTTGACGGCTCTGATAGTTGGTGTATGGTATACCACATATCTGAGCTCCAATTTTTGAGGCTACCGCTTAGCCGCCTTTAAGTCCGCCAATCATTTTAAGCCACGTGTCCTAACTGTATTTGAAGAATCGATGAGTAGCGCTGAAACCAAGGTTCCTGAGTCCATCAGTACCAAATTGCGCCCGGTTACGGCCAATTTTTCCTTGAAGGATCATATCTATGAGGTGCTTCGGTCGGCCATCATGGAAATGGATATCTACAACGATGATGTCGATCTCAGGCTTGATGAGCGCAAACTCGCTGAACAACTCGGTACCTCCAGAACGCCTATTCGCGAAGCTTTAGCAAAACTGGAACAAGAAGGTTTTGTTGAAATCCAGCCGCGCAAGGGTGTTTACGTAACTCCAAAGACTCTTGAGGAAGTGCTTGAAATGGTGGTTGTCTGGGCAGCGTTGGAGAGCATGGCCGCACGTCTGGTTACAGAGGTGGCATCTGATGAACAGATCAAAAGCCTCAGGGCACTGGGTGTCAAGCACAGTGGCGACTCAAGTCGTGCCGATATTGCTGAGTACTCTGAAGCGAATATCCTGTTTCATCAACGAATTCT
>CAZQOI010000165.1:0-3827 GCA_964594905.1 uncultured Granulosicoccaceae bacterium | reverse complement strand
AGGCCCATAGCTGCCTTTTCTATTGCAACGGTTTCATTAATGACCTTAATGATTCCCTTGTTGCCTCCAGCGAGCTGTGCCCCTGTGCGGTATTTACCATTGATGATTACCGATGGTACGCCTGTGATACCAGCGCCTTTAGCTAACTGAATCGAGCGTCGCAGTTTTGTTTCAACTGCAAAGGACGTCATTGTCTTCAGAAATTTGTCACGATCCATACCGAGTGTTGCGGCGAGATCAGCTATGTCACCAGGTTTACGCATACGTTCGCGCTTCTCGTGAATGGCTTCGAACATCGCATCAACGAACTCTACATCCTTGCCCATAAGCTGAGCTGCGTAAAAGCCGCGAGAGTGCTGTTCCCACGATTTGTTGAGTGGCGGTGCTTCTCGCACGAAGACAACGTTTTCGGGCATGGTCTCTTCCCAAGCCAGCATATCGGGTTCGAACGCGTAGCAATGAGGGCAACCGAGCCAGAAAAATTCGAGGACTTCGACTTTATCTGGGTCTGATGTGTTTTGCGCAGGTGAGATCTCTTCATAACCACCTGCAGCGCTGGCAGTACCGGTCCATGAAAGCAGGCTCGCAGTAGCGGCTAGGGCTATCGAGACTGATAGAAACGAGCGACGATTGAGTGGCATATGTGGTTCCTCAAACAAAGAATGGGTGTGTGAAAAATCCCGCGATGATGTTTACCGGGGAAAACGTCAAGTTCAGTTTAGTCGGATGCTGAATCAGAGCAAAACGTTCCGTGACAATATTGATTTTGCGAACTTAACTCGGCGCAAGACTCATGCCCGTTGGCCTGGATCACAGCCTTACAGGTGTGAAGTCACCCAGCCCGATAATCACGGGATTACAGCGCTTACCCCATATAACCATTTCGCAATAGGGGGTTCCTTAGGCCTCGAGCTGCACACTCAAGGCCCTTGAACAGAGGAGCTAACCCCTCTACTTCGCCGAATGCAGACCTGTAATGTAGTTTGCGACAGCGTCAATTTCGGCATCTGTCATGCGATGGGCAACGCCACGCATCATTTCGTTCAGATCATTGGCTCTTTCACCCGATCGGAACAAGCGCAGTTGATCACCAATGTACTGGGTGTGCTGGCCAGCTAGAACCGGAAAATTTGCTTGTGGGTTTCCGTTGCCCGCTGGTCCGTGGCAGGCTGCGCAGGCAGGTACACCGGCATTCGTAATTCCGCCACGGTAGATGTTTTCACCAACGGTCAGATTTTCTTCCTTGGATACACCCTCGATTCGGGTCATCGCCGCGAAATGTGCCGCGAGATCAGCCATATCCTGTTCTGACAAGGCGGCGACCTGACCAGCCATCACTGCGTTTGCACGTGCACCAGATTTATAGTCTTTCAACTGTTTCTCTATGTACTGAGCATGTTGACCGGCTAGGTTTGGAAAAGAGGGCTGGATGGATTTGCCGTCGGCTCCATGGCAAGCACCGCACACGGCAGCCTTTGTTGCACCGGCTGCAGCATCACCTGCAGCGATTGCGGCTGTGTTTCCGAGCCAAGCGCACATTAGCGCAGCGCACAGGGTCCACTTCTTCATGAATACTCCGAGTTTTTTAAGTTGTCTTGTCAGTTGTCCGTCGCCAGGACCGGTATTTCGATCCGAGGCGCTAGACTCTTGGAATCCGTGAGCGATCAGTTTGCGAATTGCTGGCAAGACGCGAGCTTAATGCTGGATGATGAGCTCGCGACTAGCTAACGAACAGCCCGCGAACGGCTGACCCGCATCATGAATTCAAAGTAATCGGCGAATTTTAGCAGACACATAGCAGGCAACGGACCAAATCATGACTACTTCGAAGACGAACACTGCTTATTTCAGAGCACAGTTCGAAACCAGTGCCAGTGATTCGCGCCAATCTCCGGAGGCGACAGCCGAGGTTGCCTTCGCCGGTCGCTCCAACGCTGGCAAGTCCAGTGCGATCAATACCATCACCCGAAACGGCAAATTGGCGCGTACCAGCAAAACCCCAGGTCGCACTCAATTGATCAATCATTTTGCACTGGGCGAAGGTCGTTATCTGGTCGATCTGCCGGGTTACGGTTACGCGCAAGTATCAAAAGCCCGCCAACAAGCGTGGCAACAAGCAATGACACGCTATCTCGTCTCGCGTGAAGCTCTGGTTGGTTTGGTGCTCGTGATGGATATCAGACACCCACTTACCGATGGCGACTGGCAGTTAATCGAGTTACAGCAGCGGGGTGCATCCCAGCTGCATGTGTTGTTGACCAAAGCTGACAAGCTGTCACGTAATCAGGCCAACCGTTCGGTAGTGGAAGTTCAAAAGGCATTGGAGGAGGCCGGAGTTGAGGCGACTCTGCAGGTATTTTCCTCATTGAAGGCTACCGGGGTCGAGGACGCACACGCGGTGTTGGATCACTGGCTTTTCGATATTCCGCTGCCTTAGTCAAAAGGACTGTTGGCTCGTGAGCGTTACCTTTCGTAACAAAATGGATTGTTTCGCTGGTGGAAAAGGTGTGGTGAATCAATAATAATCATTTAACTGATTGATAATCATAAAGAAATCAGATTTTTTGGGTTGATGTGTGCGAATTTCTTATACTCGTCGCAGGGCTTGGTGCCGGCCTCGATCGGGCTTGCTAAGCGTCGGATTCTCAGGGATGGGTCATTGAAATCGTTTCGGTTTCCCAGCGTTTAACACCCGTGTCTTAGCCAAAGGTGTCTATGTCTCTCGCCCGTCGTACGTGTCGGGTTCGGCGTCCGACGACGGGGGCCAAGATCAAGTTCCAAATCATAATATTCACGAGGAGAACGACTGAATGAGTAAAAAACCCACTAACAACTGGTCGCGTCGCGATGTGCTCAAGGCGAGTGCTGCAACTGCTGCGGTAACCGGTGCACCTCTGTTTTTTTCTCGGCACGCTTACGGTGCTGAATTCCTGAACAATCCTGGCGACAGCGGTACTGTCACTTTGGGTTTCAACGTACCTCAGTCAGGCGCTTATGCTGATGAAGGCGCTGATGAACTGCGTGCCTACAAACTCGCTGTCAAGCACCTGAACGGTGAAGGCGATGGCGGCATGATGAACACCATGCAGCCGAGTGAACTGAAAGGTAACGGTATTCTCGGCAAGAAGGTCGAGTACGTAACTGGTGATACACAAACCAAATCTGATGCGGCACGTGCTTCTGCGAAGCGCATGATCGAGAAAGACGGTGTTGTTATGGTTACTGGTGGTTCTTCATCTGGTGTGGCGATCGCGGTACAGGGTCTCTGCCAGGATGCAGGCATCATTTTCATGGCTGGCCTCACGCACTCAAATGACACCACAGGTAAGGACAGAAAAGCTAATGGCTTCCGTCACTTCTTTAATGGTTTCATGTCTGGTGCAGCACTTGGACCGGTACTGAAAAATGCCTACGGTGAAGAGCGTACGACTTACCACCTGACAGCTGACTACACTTGGGGTTGGACGCAAGAAGAATCAATCATTGCATCAACTGAGAATATCGGTTGGACGACTGCACAGAAGACCATGACGCCAGTAGGCGCGGGTGACTTCTCGCAGTACATCACACCGGTTCTGAATTCAGGTGCTGACACACTGGTTCTTAACCACTACGGCAAGGACATGATCAACTCCTTGACTCAGGCCATTCAGTTTGGTTTGAAAGACAAGCAGGTTAACGGTAAAGACTTCCAGATCATTGTTCCGTTGTACTCACGTCTGATGGCTCAGGGTGCTGGTGATAACGTAAAAGGTATTTACGGTTCAACCAACTGGCACTGGTCATTGCCTGACGAAGGTTCAAAAGCATTCGTTAAGTCTTTTGGT
>CAZQOI010000164.1:0-3899 GCA_964594905.1 uncultured Granulosicoccaceae bacterium | reverse complement strand
GTATTTTCCATACTGGCCCAAGGTTCAGCAGGTGCTTTTGAATCACCGGCTTGCAACAGTTCAAACGAAATACCATCAGGTGATCGCACAAACGCCATATGACCATCACGTGGCGGTCGGTTAATCACAACTCCGCCGTCTTGAAGGCGCTGACAGGTCGCATAGATATCATCAACAACATAGGCGAGGTGGCCAAAGTTTCTACCGCCATCGTACTGCTCTGCGCTTTCGCCTTCGGTAGGCCAGTTGTATGTCAACTCGAGTAACGGTGCTTTGGCTTCCGTTGCAACAGTTTCATCTTCATCAGCTGCAAGGAAGATCAATGTGAAACGTCCTTTCTCGTTATCTACTCGGCGCACCTCTTTCATGCCCATCAGATTGCAGTAAAAGTGCAGGCTGGCATCAACATCCTGGACACGAACCATAGTGTGAAGGTAACGCATATTATTTCCTTTGGATAATTTGGTAACTACAGTTTGATGTTTGCAGGTTGGCGTTTAATCTATCAACCACATAACTATTCAATTGCAAAATAAACTAAATGCACTGCGCCATATTCTCAAGACACGCGTCTGAGTCCACCATGTGCATTGTCTGAAATATAATTGATATCAAGCCATTGCTGCAACTCGGCCTCCGTACCTTTTGGCACATGCAGGCCTTTTTTACTGCGTCGCCACAAAATATCCTCCGCCGTATGGACAAACTCATGGGCGATCAAATAAGCAACCTCTGCCTGATAGAGCGGACCACCAAAATGATGACCAAGCGCTTCCATGGAATCGGCATCTTGCAGGACTTGCTCTATGCGGGTTCCATAATTGCGTGCATAGTCTTGCAATAAATAGTCGTCCATCCATGCATAGTGCTGACGGCACACCTCCAGAAACCGATCAAAATCTGCATCGACGATATCGCCTCCGGGCAGCGGTTCTGGGGATGTCCACGCATCAGCTGTAAAATTGAGCTCGGACTTGAGCATGTCCACAGCTTGCTCAGCAAGCTTCCTGTAGGTCGTGATCTTGCCACCATAAACAGATAACACCGGCGCTCCTTTGCGGGTATCCAGATCCAATTTGTAGTCTCGCGTGACCTTAGATGCGTTGTCAGACGCATCATCGTATAGAGGACGAACACCCGTGTAGGTCCAAACAACATCTTCGGCTTTAACCGGTGTTTCGAAATACTCACTGGCGGCATCACAGATGTATTCGATTTCTTTTTGCTCGATAGCTTCGGTACCAGGCTCGGTTCTTATCTCAACATCCGTAGTACCGAGTAAGGTGTACTTATCCTCGTACGGAATCGCAAAGATGATTCGGTTATCAGCGTTCTGAAAAATATACGTGTACGGGTGATCAAAGAACTTGGGCACTACGATATGGCTACCCTTGACCAGGCGCACACCGTAAGTTGAATCATGTTCCTCATCAAGATCGAGGGTTTTTTCCACCCAGGGGCCAGAGGCATTAATCACTGATCGCGCAGTAACCATACTACGCTCATCATTGACGTGATCATGCAGGTTAACGGTCCATACGCCATCACCCCTGACAATATCGGTGCATTCGGTTCTGACTCGAACCTCACAGCCACGCTCGGCGGCGTCCATAACATTGAGCACCACCAGACGGGCATCCTGCACCCAGCAATCCGAGTATTCGAAGCCGCTGTTGAATTCGCTCTTGAGAGCATCGCCAGCTACATGCTTGGTGAGATTGACACCATTGGATGCGGGCAACATTTTACGTCCACCGATGTGGTCATACAAAAACAAACCGAGTCGGATTAACCAACGTGGCCGTAATTCCTTGTGATGCGGCAAGATGAAACGCAATGGCCAAATAATATGCGGCGCGGCACGTAGTAGCACTTCGCGCTCGATAAGTGCATGACGCACCAGCATGAAATCGTAGTGTTCAAGGTAACGCAAACCGCCATGGATAAGCTTGGTGCTTGATGAAGATGTGTGTTGTGCGAGATCATCTTTTTCGCAGAGCAACACCTTCAATCCACGACCAGCAGCATCGCGCGCTATTCCTGCGCCGTTGATTCCACCACCGATAATCACAATATCGTAGGTAGATGAATCCGCTGTTGCTGTTTCGTTCATAAATTTATAAGCCTAACGATAAAGGAGCCGGCATAGAGCCGGCTCCAGGTACAACGTTTAAATCAACTACTGAGTCCAGCTCTTGACGAGCTCATCATAGTTAACGGTTTCAGGCTCTGGCTTCTCGTTATCGAGTTTAGCCTTAGGCGCACCTGGCTGACTGAGCCAGTACTCTGGATCCTGCTCTTCGTTCAACACCGGACCGAGATCACCCTGGACACCTGCTCTCTCGAGACGCGCAAGGATTTTTTCTTGTGCAGCGCACAATGCATCCATAGCTTCCTGAGGTGACTTGGCACCAGATGAAGCATCACCGATGTTCTGCCACCAGAGCTGTGCAAGCTTTGGATAGTCAGGCACATTGGTACCCGTTGGTGACCATTGAACACGTGCTGGTGAACGATAAAACTCGACCAGACCACCAAGCTTTGATGCCCGTTCTGTGAAGCTTTCATGCTGGATGGTGCTTTCACGAATAAACGTCAGGCCAGTGTGTGCTTTTTTAAGGTCGACTGTCTTGGACACAACAAACTGTGCGTACAACCAGGCCGCCTTGGCACGATCAACTGGTGTTGATTTCATCAGAGTCCAGGAACCGGCATCCTGATAACCGAGCTTCTGACCTTCTTCCCAGTAAGCACCGTGAGGGCTTGGCGCCATACGCCATTTCGGATTACCTTCATCGTCAACCACTGGAATACCTTCTTCCACCATGTTAGCGGTGAACGCCGTATACCAGAACATCTGTTGTGCGATTGCGCCTTGAGCAGGTACCGGTCCAGCTTCACCGAATACCATACCGGCAGCCTCAGGTGGTGCGTACTTGTTCAACCATTCGATATATTTGGCGATTGAATAAACCGCAGCAGGGCCGTTTGTATCACCACCACGTGCGACGCATGAACCGACTGGCTGACTGTTTTCATTGACGCGAATACCCCATTCGTCAACTGGCAACCCATTAGGCTCACCTTTGTCGCCACTGCCTGCCATGGATAACCAGGCATCAGTAAAACGCCAACCGAGGGATGGATCCTTCTTGCCATAGTCCATGTGTCCATAGACTGTCTGGCCATCAATTTCACGACCGGTGAAGAATTCGGCAATATCTTCATAAGCAGACCAGTTGACTGGCACACCAAGGTCGTAGCCGTACTTCTCTTTGAAGTCAGCCATGTTCTGTTCGTCTGTGAACCAGTCATAGCGGAACCAGTAAAGATTCGCGAACTGTTGATCCGGTAATTGATAAATCTTGCCGTCAGGCCCGGTTGTAAACTCAATACCGACAAAGTCTTCTATATCAAGCGTTGGCAGTGTGACATCAGCACCTTCACCCGCCATCCAGTCTGTCAGATTGCGTGCTTGCTGGTAACGCCAGTGTGTACCAATCAAATCCGAATCATTGATGTAGGCGTCGTAGATATTCTCGCCCGACTGCATTTGTGTTTGCAGTTTTTCAACAACATCACCCTCACCGATCAGGTCATGAGTGATATTGATTCCGGTGATAGCACTGAATGCCGCCGCCAGAACCTTGGACTCGTATTCGTGTGTAGCGATCGTTTCTGATACTACCTTGATGTCCATTCCCGCGAATGGCTTTGCCGCATCGATGAACCATTGCATTTCGGCCTTCTGCTCATCTTCACTGATAGCAGAGAGACCACCAATTTCGTTCGCAAGAAAATCTTCTGCGGCGGCCATGTCGGCGTGCGCCACATGAGTCCCACCTAAAAATAAAGCTACCGCGACGGCGGTGCCAGTCTTACTGAAATATCGCATGCGT
>CAZQOI010000163.1:0-3994 GCA_964594905.1 uncultured Granulosicoccaceae bacterium | reverse complement strand
CTGGCACTGGTCATTGCCTGACGAAGGTTCAAAAGCATTCGTTAAGTCTTTTGGTCAAGAGTACGGTTTCCCTCCTTCACAGGCTGCTCATACTTGTTATGTACAGACTCTTCTGTATGCAGATGCTTGTGAACGTGCAGGTACATTTGAGCCATGTGAAGTAGTCAAGTCACTTGAAGGCTTCAAGTTCGACGGTATGGGTAACGGTCCTACCGAATACCGCGCCGAAGATCACCAGTGTTTCAAAGACGTACTGGTTGTGAAAGGTAAAGACAACCCGTCATCGCAGTTTGACCTCCTTGAAGTTGTGGAAGTCACGCCTCGTGCACAGGTTGAGTACCCAGCTGATCACCCAATGTTTGCTGGTGGTGATCTTGGGGCTTGTAACAACGGCGCTTGATTCCGTAAGGATTCATAAGACCGTAGGGATAACGGGTCATGGTGTGAACCATGGCCCGTTTTTCCTGAACCTGGCGAATTACTGGTTTGTGCATTAGCGCCAAACGATTCGTCATTCTCCTGATCAACTTCACGGCAATACAACAACCCTGGCGATAGGGTTGCGAGAGCTTTTTGATCAGTTTTATCTAGCGTGAGGCGGGTAAGTGGACGCGATACTTCTACAAATTCTTAATGGCCTGGACAAGGGTGGAGCCTATGCGCTTATAGCGTTGGGTTTGACGCTGGTGTTCGGGACTCTGGGCGTTGTTAATTTTGCGCATGGCGCAATCTTTATGATTGGTGCATTCTGCGCGGTTACCTTGGAGAAGCTTTTAACGCTGTCTACCAAGATCAAGGATGAAAGCATCACCTTTTTCGATGCATACAAGGAAGTGCCAATACTTGAAGCAAAATTTCCGGTAGTAGGGGCGTTTATCGTTGACTACTCCGTACCATTTGCCATCCTGGTGGCGATACCGGTTATGTGGATTGTAGGTATCGTTATGGAGCGTGGTTTGATCCGGCACTTTTACAAGCGTCCGCATGCTGATCAAATTCTCGTGACCTTTGGCTTGGCCATCATCATTCAAGAACTTATTCGTCACTACTTCGGCGCAAATCCAATTCCGCAGGCGGCACCGGATGTTGTTTCTGGTAGTGCCAACTTGGGTGCCATGGTTGGGCTCGGTGAAAACGTTGTTTATCCCTGGTGGCGTTTAATTTATCTGGCATTTTCACTCACCGTCATCGGTGGTGTTTTCGCTTTCCTGCAATTCACAACCTTCGGCATGGTCGTTCGCGCTGGCATGCAAGACAGAGAACAGGTCGGTTTGTTGGGTATTGATATACAACGACGCTTCACTATTGTCTTTGGTCTCGCTGCAGTAGTAGCGGGGCTTGCTGGCGTTATGTACACACCCATATTGCCACCCGACTACAACATGGGCATGGACTTTTTAGTGTTGTCATTTGTTGTGGTAGTTGTCGGCGGGATGGGTTCCCTCGGTGGCGCTGTGTTAGCGGGTTTTTTACTTGGCACACTTCAATCATTTGCTTCGATGAACGAAGTGAAGAGTATTTTGCCAGGCATTGATCAAATCATTATCTATCTCGTCGCCGTTGTCGTGCTGTTGGTACGGCCGCGTGGCCTACTTGGCCGCAAAGGCGTGATGGAGGATTAGGAGACAGCCATGAATAAAGCATCAGCAGTTAAAGATTGGGTATTGTTCATTGGCTTTGCAGCCGTCGTACTCACGATGCCTATCTGGTTAGCGCCGTTTGGGGCGAACTACCCGGATTTAATGCAGAAGTTTGCAATCTTCGGCGTCTTCGCCATCGGATTCAACATACTGTTTGGTTTAACCGGCTATTTGTCATTTGGGCATGCAGCGTTTCTCGGTGCGGGTTCGTATGCGGCCGTTTGGTCTTTTAAAGCCTTGACCATGAATGTGTTGCCAGCGGTTTTTTTCAGCGTCATCGTCGCTGGAATATTTGCGTTTCTCATCGGCTTTGTCAGCTTGCGCCGCTCAGGTATCTACTTTTCGATACTGACTCTAGCCTTCGCACAGATGTCTTATAACCTGGCCTACTCGGTGTTGACTCCTATCACCAATGGTGAATCGGGCTTGCAGCTGAGCCTTACCGATCCTCGAGTAGTCGATTCGATGGCTGGTATCGTAGCGGGTCGCTCCCTACCGTATACCAACCTTTTTGGCACCAAAATGAGCGGCTTGCCAGGTTTCTATTTTTGCGCAGTTGTATTAATCATTGCTTTTTTCATTGCCCTGCGTATTACTCGCTCTCCGTTCGGCATGATGCTTAAAGCGATCAAATCGAATCAGACGCGAATGGCTTATACGGGATTCAACACACGCCCTTATCTGATATGGGCATTTGTCATCTCCGGTATGTATGCAGGTCTTGCCGGTGCGTTGATGGCATCAACTGATCCACTTGCAGGCGCAGAACGCATGCAGTGGACTGCATCTGGTGAGGTAGTCCTGATGACTATTCTTGGCGGCGTTGGCACCTTGATTGGGCCGGTGCTTGGTGCAGCATTAATTAAATATCTCGAGAACATTTTCTCAGCGTTCAATGATCAGTCGCTGACCGAATTGTTTTCATTTTTACCAGATAGCCTTCAAGGCATCGCTGTAGCCATCGCCGGACTCTTTGTCGGTGATGCCTGGCATATAACGCTTGGCCTGATGTTCATGATTGTGGTCATCTTTTTACCAGGTGGCATTATGGAAGGCGTACGTCGAATTGCCGGATTGTTCCGTCGTAAGAAACCGGCGTCAGCCGCAGTAGTTGGAGAGCGAGGTGTCAGTCATGGATAATACTGTTCTCCATGTGGCCGATGTGCACAAGAGCTTTGCGGGTCTGCACGCGCTTAGTGATATCGATCTAGCGGTTAAGGAAGGAGAGACTCACGCGATCATCGGACCTAACGGTGCGGGTAAGTCCACACTGCTTAATGTTTGTATTGGTCGTTTGAAACCGGATTCGGGTCATGTCATTTTCGATGGTGAAAACCTGACAGGTAAACAACCTCATCAAATCAACCAACTCGGTGTGGTGCGTGTTTTTCAGACGCCAGAGATATTTCCAGAGCTGAGCTTGTTGGAAAACGTCATGGTGCCGATCTTTGCCAAGCGAGATGGTGCTTTCAAACTGAACTGGTTTCGTCGTTTTTCTGGTGAGTCGGAAGTACAACAAAAGGCTGAGGGCATTCTTACTGACCTTGGGCTTGGCTCACTGATTGGTAGTGATGCAAGCAGCCTGTCACGAGGTGACAAGCGACGCTTGGAATTGGCAATGGGTCTGGCACAAGAGCCACGACTATTGTTACTTGATGAACCAACGGCTGGTATGGCCCGTCACGATACTAACGCGACGATAGAACTTCTCAAGGAGATCAAGGCGCAAGGCATGACCAAAGTCATCATCGAGCATGATATGCACGTGGTGTTCAGTCTTGCTGATCGCATTACTGTACTGGCGGGTGGCCGCATAATCTGTCAGGGAACACCTGAAGAGGTCAAAGCGGATCCACGTGTTAAAGAGGCTTATCTTGGTGAGGAGCAAGTGTAATGAGTAAGGCGCATGCAATTGCTCTGGAACCTGCAACTGATGCTTATTTCAGTGTGCGGGGTCTTAAAGCTTACTATGGCGATAGCTATATTGTTCAAGACGTTTCATTCTCGGTTAATGAGGGTGAGATCGTTGCACTACTTGGCCGTAATGGTGCGGGTAAAACATCAACCTTGCGCGCGATTGCGCGTGCTGATGAGCCGGAACTGCGTGAAGGCGGCGTTTGGTTAGCCGGTGAATCGCTTCACGAGATGCGCGATTTTGAAGCTGCGTTGAGCGGGGTTCAACTTGTTCCAGAAGATCGTCGTATTATCGCTGGGCTCAGTGTTGAGGAAAACCTTGATTTGGCGCGAATCTCTGGTGAGCCAGGTTGGGATTACGAACGCATCTTTCAACTGTTTCCACGTTTGAAAGAACGCCGAAAGCAGGAAGGAACCACTTTATCTGGTGGTGAACAACA
>CAZQOI010000162.1:0-4086 GCA_964594905.1 uncultured Granulosicoccaceae bacterium | reverse complement strand
GAAAAGGCCATCTACAAGATGCGTGACGAGGCCGCCACAGGTCAACAACTTCAGACTTCTATTCAGAATTCTGGTTTGTTTTCCAATATGGTGACCCAAATGGTCGCGATCGGTGAAGAATCAGGTTCAATTGACGACATGCTGTCAAAAGTTGCTGACTACTATGAAGAAGAGGTCGATAACGCCGTAGATGCAATGACGTCAATGATGGAACCGATGATCATGTCTTTCCTCGGTGTCGTTATCGGTGGACTCGTAGTTGGCATGTATCTGCCTATATTCAAAATGGGCGACGCTTTCTGATCAGTTGCCTGAGAATCATAAAGAGACGATAATCGATCCATGGATCTTCTCTATGCAATACAAAACAACGCCGTAGCCTTCTACGGCGTTGTTGCGTTTATCAGCCTGATGGTTGGTAGTTTCCTCAACGTTGTGATTCATCGCTTACCAATAATGATGGAGCGTGAGTGGCGCGAAGGTCTGGCAGAACTAGACGCCGAAGAACTGGCGTTGTCGTCACCTGAAGAAACGTCGCCGCAACAACTCTCCACCGCAACTGCTGGCGGTCCGGGGACGACGAACATCACCGGAATAACAACATCCTCAGATAGCGAGAATGTGGTTTCTGAAGATGCTCCGTTCAATCTCGCGGTACCACGCTCACGATGTCCATCCTGTGGAATGGAGATCAAGGCCTGGCAGAACATTCCAATTCTCAGTTACTTAGTTCTTGGTGGAAAGTGCAGTAACTGTAAAACGAAAATCTCGATGCGCTACCCGCTTGTCGAGTTTTTTACGATGCTGTTGTCATTGATAGTCGCCTGGTACTTCGGCCCTACTCCACAAGCAGTAGTAGGCATCTTTGCCACTTGGATGCTAGTTGCGATGTCAATGATCGATTTCGATACACAACTCCTGCCCGACTCTCTCACCCTTCCACTTATGTGGGTGGGTCTATTGGCAGCACTGGTACCAGTATTCACCGATCTGCGCTCGGCAGTGATTGGCGCTGCAGCCGGTTACTTGATCCTCTGGACAATATATCAGCTGTTCAAAATCATCACGGGTAAGGAAGGCATGGGTTATGGTGACTTCAAGTTACTGGCGGCGCTTGGTGCATTATTTGGCTGGCAAGCCTTGCCGTCAATCATTCTGCTGTCATCATTGGTTGGTGCTGTAGTTGGCCTGTCATTAATAGCCATCACGGGGCGAGACAAGAACATCCCTATCCCCTTTGGCCCCTACCTCGCCGCAGCGGGTTGGATTGCCATGCTATGGGGCGAATCTCTGACTAACTGGTACTACGGCATACTCGCTTAAGGGTACACTCGTAAGAACTTTTCCCGCTCGATCTTGACTCATGCTTCTGATTGGACTGACCGGCGGCATCGCCAGTGGTAAGACCTTGGTATCCGATGCATTTTCCGCACTTGGTGTGTCGGTTATTGACGCGGATATCATTGCTCGAGAAGTTGTCATGCCTGGCAGCGAAGGTCTAACCAAATTGGTCAACCACTTTACCGCGGAAATTCTGACGCAAGATGGCGAGCTGGATCGCAATGCCTTGAGGAAGATCATCTTCGAAAATCCTTCAGATCGAAAGATCGTTGATAAAATACTGCACCCTCTAATACGTGAAAAATCAGACAGAGAAATTACTCGTATTCGTAACACGGGCGAGAACTATGTCATTTATGCAGTTCCTTTACTTGTAGAAACAAAGCAAGCATCACGATTCGATCGCATTCTCCTTGTTGATGTACCTGTTGAGGTGCAACTCGAACGCATTATCAAAAGAGATAACACGACAAAAGAACATGCTATAGCAATTATTGATTCGCAGGCGTCAAGAGCTGAAAGACAAGCGGTTGCAACTGACACCATACTCAACGTTGGTAGCGTCGATGATGTTGTCAAGCAAGTAGAAAATCTTCACGCTGTTTATACTAATCTCGCGAAAGTTTAAGTGAATTAAAAATACTGTATGATAAACCAGTAATTAATAGATTTGACACTGGACATTAGCATGCCCTTTGCGGTAAGTTTCAAGAGGTTAATAGCGCAAAGGAAGTGCTGTGGTTTCAAGGAACGCAACTGTGGCGGGTACTCATACAGATGCCACTACAGATGATATATCTGAGTCCGAGATCACGAGACTGCGCATCAATGGCAATAATGTCAGTACCGATGAGTGGGGTCGAAGACTTCGTATAGCCTTTGAATCCGCAGATCCTTATCAACTAAAAAACCTTATCGCTCGCAAGGTGCATGGTGAAGCGGAGAGTTCTTTCGCTAGCGATCAATCTGAATCACCTTCTGATTCATTTTCTAACTCGCCACTGGATCTGCACAATCCACATTACCTACGGCAAGCGCTCTACACATTATCGATCAAAGAAAACAGCGATGTCGCCATGCAACTAGAACTGCTGGTGCGCTTTGATGATGTCGAAGGTTGGCGAGAGTCGGGAGCGAAGCATTGTGCTGACTGGATGGATACGGCCTTGGGCATTGACAGGCGAACCGCTTGGGAACGCCTTAGAGTCGGTCGTAAGTTGCGCAATTTGCCAGTCATTCAATTGTTGTTTCGCAACGGACGTCTTAGCTGGTCCAAGGTGCGAGTTCTGGTCGGTGTCGCTGATCCAAACAACGAAGAGAAGTTAGCTCATGCTGCGCTTGATGCTTCGGTGCGTGATGTTCAGCGTCTATGCGATGAGTATCGTTGGCCAGAGACTGAAGATGCCTCGGCGGATCAACACCAAGCGGAATCGCAGCATGAGAGGCGGCGTCTGAGCTGGCAACAACTCGACGATGGCTCTACGCAGATTCAACTGATCCTGCCACCACAAAAAGCACAGAATTTTCTACATGCCATCGAGCAGTGTGAGGATCTACAGTATGGCTCGGAGGGCGGAGATGATGGTGCAGCCCACACCGATCCAGAACCTGCCACACCGTCCCAAAGAATGGCAGATGCCGCAGTGCTGGTGGCCGAGCGCAGTCTCGCTTATCGAGGTACAGACCTAAGCGTTGCTGATCGTTATCTGACTGTGATGAACATCGACAGCCGAAGTCTGACAAAAAAGCCCTATATAGAAGGCATCGGCCCCGTGCCTATCTCAACTGCAAGAGAGATCACCTGCGATTGCAGCACGGTTGCCATTCACAGCGATGACACGGAACCTTTATCAATCGGTCGTAAAAGCCGAATTTGGCCACCTAGCTTGCGATTACTGATTACTAACCGGGATCGGCATTGCCAGTTTCCGGGATGCACCCAACATCGCTTCTTGCATATCCATCATATCCAACACTGGGCGGATGGAGGTGAGACCTCCGCCGAAAATGGGGTCTGCTTGTGCAATCATCATCACTCGTTGATTCACTCAGGCCAGTTTACGATTGAGCGTAACCTGATTGACGCAGACTGTTCAGTCGATCCGCACACCCATAAGACACTAGGCTTGGAATCATCTGCGAAACGTCATCTGTTGCCCACGCGTTGCCGATTTCGGGTTAAGCGCATAAAGTCATCAAGGTACGGAGCATCGAGCTACAGTGACACTACATCAGCCTTATACGCAGTTAGCGACGATAAAGACGACAACAGCACAAGCATAGACAGCGACAACCTATGCCGTGATGGTGATGTTCCTGATTATGAAACTATTAAAACCGTGCAGGGTTCACACAGTCTCTACATAGAGAGTTCAATCAAACTCGAGAGTCAAAACGGAAGCGTAACTAACTCAGCAATTCATCAACTATTGGCTGATTGGCCACAGGAAATCGGTAATCAGCAAACTCTGAACACCGAACCCAGCGTAAAACTTGCCCTTCACGGGATGATTCTCTACCAGTAAAGGAAAGCACATCCCAAAAATGCAAACGCACTGCCTTGTCATCATAGGCATGTTCGATCGTTCGGCGATATTCCATCGAGACAGCGCTTATAGCAATCTCTTCATGAAGCTCTCGAATTAATGATTCGCTTTGAGTTTCGCCTGATTCCTGTTTACCGCCTGGAAATTCCCAAAGACCACCCTGGTGCTGGTTTGGTTTTCGTAGCGCAAGAAGTACTGA
>CAZQOI010000161.1:0-4159 GCA_964594905.1 uncultured Granulosicoccaceae bacterium | reverse complement strand
AAATCACCTGAAGACAGATCAGAACCAATTGATGAATCATCATATACCCAGGCTACGCATTTCTTGTCACGCAGCGCTTGCTTGGCTTCTGCATTTCCTGTGAAGGCAACAACTTCGACGCCATAGCGTTCGGTAACTACTTCGTTGTAAAACGCACCCTGTTTGCCACAGACTGGCTTGCCACGTAGATCTTCCCACGCTTTGAAGCCCAACGCTTTTGGCGCCATGATGTTAGTGCCTGATGTGTAATAGTTAGGCTGTGTGATGCCGACGATCTCACGCCGGTCAGCGCGGTCAGACATGGTGGCAATCATCATGTCGATTTTGCCTTGCTCGAGAAACTGCATACGGTTTGAAGACTGCACCGCAACGGTTTCAAGCTCTACGCCCATTGCATCAGCAGCGGCCTGAGCAATATCGATCTCCATGCCGACAATGGAACCGTCTGTGTTTCTGTATCCCCATGGCTTGTAGTCAGCTTTTACGCCAACAACCATTTTGCCGCGTGACATGACCTTGTTCCAAGCGTCGTTAGTACAGGCTGCGTGTGCCGCGGAGGATAATCCCCCAAGGGTGGTGGCAACAACTGCCGCCAGTGTCATCTTATGTAAGTTCAATGTAGCTCTCCAGTTTTAAAGTTTTACCGTTGGTTTCTATCAGCGACTAGCGTTAAGAGAGTCGCTTTTACTGCACTGTTATAAGATTCCGGTACATTCAACCTGAAAGTGGAACCTCGTCGAGTTGTTTGTTCAGATCAACTACGTGCTGAATTTCATTGATCGCCTTTGCACCTGCTCGGGATAACAACATACCTGTCAAGGTTTCTATTAATACCAGAGTTGCCGCATAGGATGAAAAGAATTGTGGGCTCTCAACTTTTTGAATAAACACATGTTTGGCGTGTTTTATCCCGGGAAAGGCATGGCTGTCAGTCAATAATATGATGGTAGCGCCACGTTCTGAGGCTATTTTCGTGGACAGGATAGCGCGTTTCGCATAGGGGGCTTTTGAGATCACAATAGCCACATCGTTTTTCTGTAATCGCGTGAGTGAACTGGCTAGTGTCATCCCATTTCGACCTGCGACGCCCCAACGGTTATCAAACCACCCTGTCAGGTAAGCGAAATAATCAGCAAATCCTGCTGAACTTAGTGAGCCGATAATGGTGACCTTGCCCGCTTTGGCCAATGAGTCAACAGCTGCTTCGAGCTCACTTTCTTTGATGTCGCTGAGCAGTGATTGAATATTTGACACACAGGCGTTCACTTGCCTTGGCAGAAACGGAAGGTCAGCGTCGTCACGTAACTGTTGCGCTTTAGTGGTTAGTTGATTCGCACTGTTGGCAAGTTCTTCTCGAGCTCGATCGCGCAGTTGTTCGTAATCGTCAAAACCGATGGCACGCGCCAGGCGAGAAAAGCTCGACGGAGATAAATCACTTTCCGCGGCGATTGAACGAAGAGATCGAGTGGCGACTTCAAAACCATTGCTAACGATAAAGTCTGCAGATAACTTCAACGCGTCGCTGAGCTGATCATAATTTTCGGCAATTGACGCTTGCACGCTCGGTTGGGAGACTGTCGTCGGCATGAAACGCAGTGTTTCAAATGTGTTAATAGTTGTCAAGCAATGAAACACATGTTTCAATTGCGATATTCAAGTCGGAATCCGCATCAATGAAAGGTGATTTGCCGTCGGAAGCGTCGGTTGTGGTAATCGGTGGCGGAATCATGGGCTGCTCAACGCTCTATCACCTGGCGCAAATGGGTGTCTCTGATGCCATCTTGTTAGAGCGCAACAAACTGACTTCTGGCACCACCTGGCACTCGGCCGCGCAAGTAAGGGCATTACGTCATTCGCGCAATCTGACACGAATGATTCAATACTCGGTCGATCTGTACAGTCGTCTTGAACAAGAGACAGGGCAGTCGGTTGGATGGATTCAGGAAGGGTCACTCTCTCTGGCAACTAACCCTGACCGCTTGATACATATCAAGAGACAAGAAGCTTTGGCACAAGCCTATGGTATTGATGCGAAGTCTATTTCGGCAGGTGAGGCGCAAGAGCGTTGGCCGTTGATGAATGGCGACGATGTGCTTGGTGCAGTGTGGTCTCCAGATGACGGTCGAGTTTCTCCCAGCGATGTGTGCGCGGCCCTAATCAAAGCATCGAAAACTGCGGGCGCCTCATTGTTTGAAAATACCGGTGTCACCGGTGTGATCACTGAGAATGGCAGGGTACGTGGGGTCGAAACCGAACATGGGGATATCAAATGCGATGCCATCGCTTTGTGCGCAGGCTTGTGGTCGCGCGAACTTGGTGCAATGGCCGGAGCTGAAGTACCGGCTTTGGCTTGTGAGCACTTCTATTTATTGACTAAACCGATTGCCGGTATCAAGGGAAATACCCCAACGCTATCGGATCACGATAACAGTCTTTATATACGCGATGATTCAGGTGGTTTGCTTGTTGGCTGTTTTGAGCCAATGGGTAAACCGATCAAGCCCGGAGTACTCGATGCTAATTTCGAGTTTGGCTTATTGGCTGAAGACTGGGATCACTTTCAACCGATGATGGAGAATGCCCTGCATCGGCTACCAGTTTTAGAAGAAGCCGAAGTGAAAATGCTTGTCAATGGCCCAGAGAGTTTTACCCCTGATGGCACCTTTATGCTTGGTGAGACAGCTGAGACGCAAGGTTTGTTTCTCGGCTGTGGCATGAACTCTGTTGGCATGGCATCAGGTGGTGGTGCGGGAATGAATCTGGCGCACTGTATCGTTCACGGTGCTCCTGCTTATGACTTGAGCGAGGCGGATGCCAAGCGCTTCGCGCCTGTGTTCAATTCTATCGATCACCTGATGGCGCGTGCGCCAGAGATTCTTGGCACGCATTACGATATCGCTTACCCGGCGAAACAACTCAAGACTGCGAGACACCTACGCGAGTTACCTTTGCAAAAAGAGTTCGAGAAGGCAAACGCTTACAACGGTCAGTTCTTTGGTTGGGAACGTCCACTGTATTTCAACGTATCCAGGTCTCCAACGCTAAGCTTTGAAAAACCAGACTGGTTTGCTCAGGTTGAGTCTGAAGTTATGGCGGCGCACGAAGCCGCCGCAGTGTTTGATCTTTCATCATTTGGAAAAATAGATGTTGTCGGCCCGGATGCCGAGTCGTTTTTGATGCATGTGTGTGCAGGTTATCTGAACCGAAAGCCCGGATCAGTTATCTACACGGCAGTGCTTAATGATAAAGGCACGTTTGAAAGTGATATCACTGTGCAGAGAATCACCGAGCAACACTATCGGCTTTTTGTGGGTACAAATGCCATAAAAAAGGACATGGCATGGTTCACTCGAGCGGCGAATGGTGCTCAATCGGCTAAGCCTTATGATGTTGTCGTATCAGATGTGACAGAGCGATACGCTACGCTGGCTTTAATGGGGCCAAACGCTCTTGAAATCGCTTCATCATTGGGCGCGGAGTTGGAATCGCTCAAGTATTTTAAACATGCACAAACCATGATGGCAGGCGTGTCTGTAAGGGCTGCGCGATTGTCTTATGTCGGTGAAGCCGGGTGGGAGATCACCTGTGATAGCACTGAGGTCGTGACCTTATACGAGGCATTGTTGGCAGCCGGGATCCAGCCCGCAGGGTTGTTTGCGCAGACATCTATGCGTATTGAAAAAGGCTTTCGAGCGATGGGTCATGAATTGGATGCAGATGTATCGCCTGATGAGGTTGGTTTGCAAGCCTTTACCCGTAAATCAGGTGGATTTTCTGGACACGAAGCATTGCTTGCCCGCGCAAATCGGCGACCTTCGCAGCAGATTGTATCTTTAAGTTTTGAAGATACTGATGTGGTGCCACTCGGGCATGAGCCAATTCTTCTTGATAACAAGATCATCGGCAAAACAACATCGAGCGCATTTGGCTACCGAGTTGGTAAGCCTGTCGCATTGGCGCAGGCGAGCATCGAACTGAAAACTGCTTCGTATATTGAGGTAAATATAGCGGGTAAGTTGTGTGTAGCGAAAGTTGATCTTGCACCACTTTATGACGCAAATGGTACAAGAATGAAGCTTGCGTAGTTATCTGGCTCTCTTTGATTTTGGATAGGAGTTCTAGCGCTTATGTCACATGTATTTCCGCGACACTGTCATAC
>CAZQOI010000160.1:0-4255 GCA_964594905.1 uncultured Granulosicoccaceae bacterium | reverse complement strand
GATTCCGAGATCGCCTAACATTTCGAATGACTCCCGAAGCTTTGATCACTATAGTTATAGCGATAGGGTAAACTAACGTATCAAGAGCTACGGCTTTTGATAGTCAACCGGTGTTCTACCATAGGACAGAAGGCAAAGATGAGCACGCTTGACGAGCGAGAACACAACCCTACTATATACATCGTCGATGATGAGGAATCTGTTCGTGAACCCTTACGAGCCTTGAGTGAACAACGTGGTTATCACGTGTTTACGTTTGAAAGTGCTGAAGACTTTCTGAACGAATTTGACGGATCCCTGCTCAGCTGCTTGTTAATTGATATCAATTTGCCGAGCATGAGTGGGCTAGATCTACAAGAACAACTCCTGCGACGTGGCCAACGTCCCCCACTCTTGTTCATCAGTGGCAAAGGTAACATCTCGCAATCGGTTCAAGCGATCAAATCTGGTGCGATTGACTACATCGAAAAACCATTCTTGCCATCTGAGTTGTTCAAGAAAGTTGAATCCGCACTGACCACCGAAATCGAGCGTCGCAAAACACTTGAGGAAGAAGACGCAATACTAAAACGTTTTGCAAATCTGACAGAGCGCGAATGGGAGGTACTTAGATCCACATTGACGGGACCCAAGGTGTTATCAAGCAAAGAGGTTGCGAAGGAACTGAACTTAAGCCATCGGACTGTGGATCATCATCGAAGCAATATCATGATGAAAACCAAAACACCTTCGATGGCGGATTTGATCAAGCTTGCCAGCCTTGCAGGCATCATTGGATCAGAGTCTGGTGTTGAACCGGAAACCAGCTAGTCAATCCTATGGATCTGAATGACAGCCACATCTAGATCGTCAGAAATCAGGCGTTCTGTTCCGAGTCGTTCTCTGACATTTTTCGCTCTTCAGCCAATTGAACGAAAATTTCCTCCCGGTGCACCGAAATTTCCTTCGGCGCTTCAATGCCGATTCGAGCCTGTTGGCCCTTGATTTCAAGGACGGTAACTTTTACCTCGTCACCGATCATCAAGGATTCACCGGAGCGTCTGGTAAGTACGAGCATGATTTGGATTTCCTGGGAAATTCAGCCTGTCAAAGAGAAGTGTCGCCGTAACCTCAATAACGATTCGGCAAGCGCGGAAATGTACCCCTGAGGGCAGGCAAAATCTATACGTAACCTTACCTAGGCCCTTTTACCTAGTTTGTTTCCAGATCCGTCGATCGACCTCAGCCTTCGAGATTCTCGGTTGGTTTTCTGATCTGTCAATAGAGCTCTGCCGCGGAGTCACAAAGGCAGCTGAACTGCGCATTCCGCTTGACACTGACGGTGTGGAGATCCACAATAGAGGGCTTGATGATTAGGGCCTCGTTGCGGGAATAGCTCAGTTGGTAGAGCGCAACCTTGCCAAGGTTGAGGTCGCCGGTTCGAACCCGGTTTCCCGCTCCAATGCAACACCCGAATTCATCATGCATCGCACCACCGGCTGAATGGCAGAGTGGCTATGCACCGGATTGCAAATCCGTTTACCTCGGTTCGACTCCGGGTTCAGCCTCCATACACCCGGCCCAAGCCCGGCGAAGAAAAAGCCCTCCCTGCCCGGGTGGCGAAATTGGTAGACGCAAGGGACTTAAAATCCCTCGGTGGCAACACCGTGCCGGTTCAAGTCCGGCCCCGGGCACCATATAAAATCTAAATACCAGAATATCTCACCACGACCACATCATTGCTGCCATTGGTGTCATTGACGTCACCATGCAGTGAAAACGTGGTTTCTTTTTGTTCGCCCGGTGAGGCGAACAGATAAAAATCGAAATATATCGATTCCCCCGGATCAAGTCCGTTGATCTGGCAACCTAGAATGTCTCTTCCACAACCATATTGATCTGCATGCTCACTTTGAAATGTATAGGTATTATTTCGGTACCACTCTTCGGGGTACAACAATCTACCGAACTTCAGCGATATGAATCCACCGTCACTGTCGCCGTGCTGAGTGACCTTCACTGTGATCGGGCGCTTTTCATTCCACTGCAACTCGGGTTCACCCTGCCAATCATTGCCGACGATACTTATGCTGTAATCTGAATTCAGGCTTGGTACTTGAAATTGAAATTCGTCAAAATCATTATCAGGGTCGTCATCCCCAGAATCAATTTGAGAGAATCTGGCGCTGACGCTTAAAGCACTAGCCGTCTGCGCTACGAAATTGAATTTTTTCACTTGCCCATCAATTTCATCAGTAGGAACCATTGTTGAAGTAGAAACGAGCGACACAGCTTCCTTGTCTCCCAACTCGCAAGACGGCTCAGGTGAAATCGATCCATTAGAAATACATTCCCCACGAATGATCAGCTCGAAATTATCACCACGTGGTAAAAGTCTTCGGGCGGGATTCAATATTCGAGTTTCCACATACCCTGTATAAGGAGCTAGATGTCCAGGCGATCCAACGACGTCGATTATTTCTACAGATCTATTGATTCGAAGTCCACGATCGCGTGAATCACCGGGATGAGCAACTGCACGGTATTCCTCGAGAGTATTCAAACCATCCTGGTCTCCATCAAGCAACGCGTCCGCAGCATCATTAGGGTTAAGATCAAATGCCTCTTCCCATTTGTTAGGAATTCCGTCAGCGTCGTCATCTCGCATATCGTGAAAACCACCCCTCCAGACATCCCTCAATAGCATTCTGTGAGTAATCACTTCACCAGCGTCTTGCTCGAATTCCAATTCACCGAATACTGCAAAGGGTTCACTGAAACCGCTACGAGACCATCGAGTATCAACAAATTGTCTGAAGAACGCAGAACCGTTTGCACCGTGCAATTTGAGTTCTCCTGCAAGTTGTCGGCTGTCAACTTCTTCAATTGGTTTACGACCAAACACGCGACGGTTACGATAACCGAACTGAAGTTCCTGCATCGTTTCAACTTCGATCCCACCAAGTCCACGCTGATATATCCACCCATCAATAGTATTAGGCTCAGGTGAATTAAGCACACAATTCTGTGGAGAGTTCTCAGTGCCACGAGTCGTGTTCAAGTCAGCGGCAAGGTACTCTGCTCCAGTATTGATATCATAGGTACTTAGAAATGACGTCTTATGTTCAGACTTTGGACAGCTTGATTGACCACTCCATTTCTCGACACCAACAACGACGATATGCGCGTCGCTGCTTCTTATCTCGAGATAATCATAGGCAAGGTAGGATTGGGCATCAAATACGTACGGTACTAATGCCGCTTGGTCTGTCGTGGGTCGAAAAATACGTATTACACCAGTAAGATACGTATCATCAGCGGTCGAGCCAATCTGACAGTTGTCGTAAACAATAATGTCTTGTGTGCCTGGTAAATCGAAAGAAGCAAGTATTTGTGCACGAGACTCCGCTGTCAAATACTCGAAACGTATAAATCGCGATTCGCCTTCACGATTGCCGCAAATTGGATTGAAAGAACTACTTCTGGAATAGGCATCGTCAGCTAGGAGTTCAGCGGCACGATACAATCGCTGGTAGTGAGGGGTGTTGTGATACGGAACATCCTCGGTCTCACTGAAATCTTCAGCTTCAACGTTGATAGACCTTGGTAGGCGTTCGGGAGATGCAGCTGGTTCAAATAGCGCCTGATACAAAAATGTCCCGACGGTATTTTCATCGAGTACAGCGCTGCCTGGGGTACCTGAGTACAATTCAGCAGCGAGGTTTACATATTCGTTGAAAGGTCCATAGTCAACGCCGCTTCCAAAAGCGTTCGCTCGCTCCGACACGTCGGGCAGCGTGATATTTTCGCTCTCCGAGTTCTCATCGCCACATCCGCTTAGTAGCAGCGTCAAAACTAGCACAACTAAAAGCTGATATTTTTCAATTACAGAGTGCACCTCGAATCCTTTTAAGCGACGCCCCTCAAAGCGTATTAGCGGCAACCTTGTGTCGATCTTAAGACGACATATAGCGCTGAATACCGATGGATTTGATTCAAATGTCTAAAACCCCGCGGCGGAAACACCGTGACGGTTCAAGCTCGGCCCAGGGACTAATCATTGCTTGCCAACAAATTCAAGCAGTAGCTAAAAATCAATGGCATCAGTTGCGCGTAGCTCCATGAGACTCTGTGACATTCTTTACTAGTCCAGAGATCAGATAATAAGCAAGACCTACTCAGGCAACACTCGCCAAACTCTCTTCTTTGAAAATCTGCACCTGATTCCGCCCACTGCGTTTGGCCAAGTAAAGAGCCATGTCAGCACGTTGAACAA
>CAZQOI010000159.1:0-4279 GCA_964594905.1 uncultured Granulosicoccaceae bacterium | reverse complement strand
GATGAGCAACGATTCGTGATTGTTGCTGACGAATCACCAGAGACTATGAAGCGCTTACAACAACAGGCGTCTTCTTTCTGGTTATAGCAAACTCAAATCGAGATGGTTTGCGAAGAAGGAGTTTGTAAAGAAAGGTTTAGTAAAGAAACTGAAACGACAGAAATGAAAAAGGCGGACCCGCATGATGTCGCGGAGCCCGCCTTTGCTGCTACTACATCTACTACTTCACCTTAGTTAGGTGTGATAGTAAGCTCGAGGAATTGAGATCCTGCTGCGAAGTCGAAATCAGGGTTTTCAGAACCTGACTGACCTGGGTGAGCCATGATAGCGCCACCTTCATCATCACCAATGTTGCCTGTTCCACCACAAGGCGGTACCCAGTAGTTCAGGGTCAGGACATTAGTTTCAGAACCAGCATCATAGATTGGCGCTGTCAGCGTTGTTTCAGCTGTTGGCAGTTCCATTGAATCAAAACCAGTGAAGCCGTCATTGGTGCAGACAACCATTGCTACAACACTCAGTACTTGGCCTGTTGCTTCGCCGCCGTCCAAGGTAACTGTTGCTGAGGCGCCTGGTGTTAATGGACCAGGATTAGCTGGATCAGCAAAACCGACAGCAAAAGCGCTGACTGTGTTGCCAGTCTGGCCAGTCAAGACGTCAACGAGAGGAGTATTGTTGCCGTCTTCAGCAATTTGAACCACCTCGCCGATAGCAGGTTGTCCAACTTCAAACAAACGAATGCCGTTGTCACCTGTTGGTGGGTTGTGCAGAGCCAGAATTGGCGGTGTCATTGGCTGACTAGTAGAGGTGTTAGTCATTGTGATTGTGAATGAGCCGGCTGCAGCTGGTTCAGGTGCAGCAGGAGCTGCTAGCTGAGCGCGAAGTTCGCCAGGCGCGTTAGCTTCTGTGTGCACGTTTAGGTAGGTATTACCTTCCTGGAACAATGCAATGCCAGCAGCATCAAGTGCCGCATTTTCGACAACATTCCAGACAGCGCCAGTAGCGTCCTCGGCTTCGAGTGCTATCAGGATTGGACCTGCTTCTCCAACTCCACCTGAGTGAATGTGTGCTGCTGTGGGTACGCCGGTTGTGCCTGATACTGTAGCTGTGCCAGAAACTGCACCAGTAACTGTGTTGACAGTGATGTCTACTTCGCCGGTAGCGCCATCAACGTTTGCTGGTGGAACAGTGATGTCTGAGCTCAGTGGAAGCACGAGATTGACGTCATCAGCCGCTGGATCAGGTGTTTCAGGTGTTTCAGGTGTTTCTGGGGCTGGTGTGTCATCGCTACTGCTACAGCCAGCGATAGCAAGTGTGCTGGCGAATGCGATGGCGATTGATCGCATCCTGAGGTTGCTAGAACTAAGGAAAGGTTTCATACAGTGTCCTTTTAGATAGGTAACTAAGAATTAATGTATTAAGAAGTTAAAGGACTCTGAGCATGAATTTTCTCCAAGCAAGTGCATACCAGCAAGTACCTAAATTCGGACGCCAGAATTCTAAAACTGCGGTTGGTAGACCACGGGTGTAGATGGTAGTTCCCAATCAAATGGCTTACAAGTTAGCGATAACTAACCTACCAGTTGATTCATCTCGAAGATTGGCAGCAAGATGCCGAGCACTATCGTAAGAACGATGCCACCCATTACCAGAATGATAACTGGCTCAAATAACCCCAGGAAAATAGCCATCAAGGAATTGAGCTCCCGCTCCTGGTGGGTTGCAGCCTTTTCCAGCATGCTATCCAGTTGCCCGGATTGTTCTCCACTGGCAATCAGATGTAACAGCATTGGTGGGAAGTAACCCGTTCGCTCAAGTGCGGTGCTGAGTGGTAATCCCTCTCTAACCTGCGCAGCAGCCGTATTAACGGCTTTTCGCATTGGGCGATTAGTGATGACCTGTGCGCCAATATCCAGCGCTTCAAGCACTTCTACGCCACTGGCTGCCAGTATGCTTAAGGTGCGTGCGAATTGTGAGGTGTTAAACCCACGGATCAAACGTTTGAACAGTGGCAGCTTCAACATAAAGCCGTGCACTTTGGTTTTGAAGGCTTCGCCACGCATCGCGCGTTGAAAAATAATGAAGCCAATAAACAGCACAATCACAACCAACAAACCCCATTGACGCACGAATGCGCTGCTTGCCAACATGCCCTGTGTCAGCGCGGGAAGTTCTTGATCCATGCCATCAAAAACCTGAACTACTTGTGGTACAACATACGCGAGTAGAAAGCCAACGATCAGTATTGATGCAACCACTAGCATGGTTGGATAAATCAGAGCTTTTTTAACCGTCGCATTCGCCGCTTGTTTTTCTTCCGTGTAGTCAGCAAGGCGTTCGAGGACGGCATCGAGATGCCCAGATTGTTCGCCAGCGGCTACAGTCGCTTGGTAGATTTCAGGAAAGACCTTTGGATAATCCTTGAGTGCTGACGCAAAGCTATGGCCTTCAAGAACTTTCGAGCGCACTGACAGCAGCAATGATTTAATACGGGGCTTTTCTGTTTGTCGACTGACTGCCGACAGTGATTCTTCCAGAGGTGTACCAGCAGCGCTTAGTGTGGCTATCTGTCGCGTCATCAAGGCAAGATCGTTTGTCTTGATACCACCGCGAAAGCTCGGTGTGCTGCTGGTATCGGACTTGTTCTTTTCTCGTTGTGATGCTTCAGCAATTTCGAGAGGTGTCAGACTTTGCTGGCGCAGTAGCTGGCGAGCAAGGCGAGCGGTGTCGGCCTCAAGAACACCCTTTTTTTCGCGCCCACGATCATCCAGCGCGAGATACTCAAAAGCCGCCACTACAAATGACCTGTCTGTTGCTTACGACTGATAGCAGACGCAACAATTGCATCTTTAACATGAGGAGGAAGCACTTAGCCTTCTCGCGTAACGCGCAAGACTTCTTCGAGTGACGTATCGCCCCTTATAACGAGACGCATACCGTCGTCAGTGATGCCGGGGCTGCGAGTTCGAGCATAGGCTTCGATGTCGTGTTCAGATGCGCCATCATGAATCATCGTTTTCATGTCGTTGTTGACTTGTACGACTTCGTAAATACCCTGACGACCAACGTAACCTGTGTGTGAGCATCGATCACATCCGTGAGGTACGTAAATATTGGGTACCTGACTTACTGTCGACTTCAAGGTTTTAAGTTCCATATGCGTGGGCACATGTGGCTTTTTGCAATCAGGGCAGAGTAAACGCACCAAACGCTGAGCGACCAGTCCAACCAAGCTTGAAGACAGGAGAAAAGGCTCAACTCCCATATCGCGTAAACGCGTAACCGCGCCGATTGCGCTGTTGGTATGCAGTGTTGATAGAACAAGGTGACCGGTCAAGGACGCTTGTACAGCGATCTCAGCTGTTTCTACATCACGAATCTCACCGACCATGACGATATCTGGATCCTGACGCAGTATTGCGCGCAGTCCGCGAGCGAAGTCGAGTTCTACCTTGTTGTTGACCTGCGTTTGTCCGATGCCGTCTATGTAGTATTCGATTGGATCCTCTACGGTGAGGATCGAATAGCGCGACGTATTAAGACGTGCAAGGGCTGCGTACAAAGTGGTGGTCTTACCAGAGCCTGTAGGACCAGTAACCAGAATGATACCGTTCGATAATGACAAGCTCTTTTGCAAACTGGTCAGTGCATCCTCTGGCATTCCGAGATGTTCTAGATCAAGTCGGCCGGCTTGTTTGTCCAGGAGACGCAGTACAACTCGTTCGCCATTCCGACCCGTTGGCAGAGTTGACACTCGCACATCGACGGGGCGGCCAGCAACATGCAGACTGATACGGCCATCCTGTGGCAGGCGGCGTTCGGCAATGTCCAGCTTAGCCATAACTTTCAGACGCGAAATAACCAGTGGAGCAATCGCGCGTGGTGGGTCAAGCAGTTTTTGCATCACGCCGTCGACGCGATAACGGACAGCCAGGCGTTGTTCAAACGGTTCTATGTGAATGTCTGAGGCTTGTTTACGTACCGCTTCGGTCAGCATGGCGTTGATCAGACGAATCACGGGTGCGTCGTCGGTGGATTCCAGGAGGTCCTCTGGTTCCGGCAATGCATCGGCGAGTTGCTCAAGATCGAGGTGATCGCCAAAATCGTCCATGATGTCGATAGCTTGTCCGGTTTCACCTTCGTAATGGCGAGTCAAACGACCATCGAAGGCATCACTTGTCACAGGCTCTAGCGTCAGCGGTTGGCTGGCCTTTCGGCGAGCTTCGGCGACTGCCGTCATCTGGATGCCGGGACGATGTACCAGCAGGAGTTCGCCTGC
>CAZQOI010000158.1:0-4312 GCA_964594905.1 uncultured Granulosicoccaceae bacterium | reverse complement strand
CAAACGACCATATTGAAATGGTTGCCGGGCCAATGTTGCAGGCCTTGGATCATGCCTTGCTGGTGATGTTTTCGGTTGAGCTTGTTCTTCGGCTGATTGTCTATCGCGCTAGGTAGTGTCTGGATTGGTAGTTGCGCTCCCGGGTATGGGATCAATCATCATGCTCCTGCTGTTGGTTTTCTATATTTTTGCAGTCATGGGTACGAATTTGTTTTCTGAACAATTTCCACAGTGGTTTGGATCCCTGACCCAAACAGCCTATACCTTGTTTCAGATCATGACGCTCGAAGGTTGGTCGATGGGCATTGTCAGGCCTGTTATGGAAATCTTTCCGTATGCCTGGATCTATTTTTTCATATTCATAGTGTGTACAACGTTTACGGTGCTGAATTTATTTGTCGGTATTATCGTGTCAGCGATGACCGCTGAAGGAGAAGCTGCTGCTGTACTAGAGCGGCAGAAGTTGCAGGCAGATCAGGAAATCATTCTCGATGAAATTCGGAACATGCGTGCGGAAATTCAAAAGCTGCACACAAGTAACCACGGTAGTTGATCCCGGGATGACTCTGGAACTAAAAAAGTCCTAATTGGTCATGAGGCTAAGCATTGTTGAGAAGTGGTATGGCCCGTATATCTGCGGACAGTGTACCCTTGGCAGTTAATTTCACTTTAGTGTTTGGATGACATGATTGATCAGTGGTTAAAACGGCTATCTGATGTGCTTGACCCTGAGGCGTTTGCCAAAGGTGCAACTGGCTCAGCAGACGTATCAGGCGTCGATGCGATCGAGCGGGTGTCTGCGGTTTTGCTCGTGGAAATTGCCCGCGCCGATCATGATGTTGGTGAAGACGAACTAGATGCGATAAAAGCTGCGCTACAAAATTCGAGCACAACGCTCTCGGCTGAGGACATTGATGAGATCACTGCACTCGCACTGCAGGAAGCTGATCAAGCAGTGTCCTTACATGAGCAGGTGCGAGTGATCAATTCAACCTGCAACCTTGCGCAGAAGACCCAGCTGGTTGAACATATGTGGCGCGTCGCTATGGCCGACGGAAATCTGGATAAATACGAGGAGTACTCAATTCGCAAATTGTGCGATTTGCTGCACGTCAGACATCGGGATTACATGCAAGCGAAACACAGAGTGCTCGACGCGGGTTAAGTTTGATGTTGTGGACGCGCTGCCAAGCGTTGAGACTTTGAAAGAAAATCAATGCTCTAAACGAGTCTATCACCAGGCTCTTTGCCACCGAAATATGCATCGAGGTTGTCCAAAGCACGAAAACCCATGGCATCGCGTGTCTCAAACGTCGCGCTACCAATATGCGGCAACATAAAGATATTGTCGTGACCAGAGAATGCCGGATTGCCACCAGGCTCGGTGACAAAGCAGTCGAGTCCGGCTGCTGCAAGTTTGCCGCTTTGAATTGCCTCCAGTAATGCGTCCTCATCGATCAACGCACCGCGTGCAGTGTTAACCAAAATAGCCTTGTCTGGCAGGGACGAAAGCGCGTTTGCGTCGATCAACCCTTTTGTGTCTGGGGTAGCAGGGCAATGTAAGGAGAGGTATTCGGAAACGGGCATTAGTGACTCTACTGAATCATGATAGACAGCGCCCTGTTCGAGCTCTGCGGGTAATTTCGAGCGATTGTGATAGTGCACTTCCATGTCAAAGCCACGCGCGCGTCTAGCCATAACCTGGCCGACTTTTCCCATACCGATGATGCCAAGGCGCTTACCAGTAACTTGATGCCCGACCATGAAAGAAGGGCTCCAACTCGTCCATTGGCCGCCTCTAACCATTGCGTCACCTTCTGATGCACGTCGCGCTGCGCCTAGCAGTAGCAGCATGGCAATTTCGGCGGTTGCATCGGACAACACATCTGGCGTGTTGGTTACTACGATGCCGCGTTTCTGTAGTGCATCAAGATCGCAGTGATCAACTCCGACTGAATGATTCGCGATGATCTTTAACCGAGGGTCAAGTTGCTCGGCAACATCACTGTTGAAAATTTCTGAGTGGCAAGGAATGATCGCGTCCACCTGTGCGCTCATTCGAATTAGATCTTCGCTACAACTGAGTGTGTCAGCCGGATTGAGTATGACGTTATAGTTTTGCTGAGCCCTGGCCTCGGTGTTGGCTGACAACTTTCGGCTTATCCAAAGTGTGGGTTTTTCTGCACTCATCTTTCAAGGCTCAGGGGTAACAAGTGTTTACTTACGTGTTTTCTTTACACACTCATCGTAAAAGTCATAGATAGCCATCGCCAGAACAATAGCCACGATGATCGCAAACGGCAGACCACCCATTACACCAGCAAACCCTGTCGAAATACTATGCGATAAACCGATGACAAATACCGCCATGACGATAATGCCGATAATTCCGGTAATGATGGTGACTCGTCTTGAATTCATTATGGAATCCTCTAGATTGATTTAAGTTTCTGAGCCTTGACTATGCAAGGTTTCAAGTAGCCAGCGAGCAGAGCGAAACAGGCGATCATCTTCCTGATGAGCGCCGACAAGTTGAACACCGATTGGCAAATCGTGCTGACCTGCCAAAAGTGGTAGGTTCAAACAGGGAAGCCCTGCCAGCGTCCAGACAGTGCAGCACACAGGGTCGCCAGTGCCATCTCCGTAAGCAGGTGCTTCACCAGTGGCTGATGCGGTTAACACCGCGTCATAGTCATAAAAGAATTGTTTGAACCAACTTTCGATTGAAGTCTTGAATGCCAACGCTTCCTGGTACTCATCCGCTGTGCGGGTTTCTGCTCGCGCAAAGGCTGCCTTGACGGTGTCGCTTAATTTCGATTCATGTGTCCGAGCTTCTTCCAGACAGCGATAGATTTCATAGTCATGAATGATGTTGTGCGATTTTATGGCCTCGGCAAACATGGCAGGAGCTGCCACGCGTTCTACCCGTCCACCAAGTTCTTGCATTAGTTCTTCAGCGCCTTGTACCAATGCTTCACTGAATTTGTCTGCGTACGGTAGATCTAGCCAGACGAAGTTAGGCTCTACGAGTACATCTTGTAAGTAGCCAGCGAGCATCGCAGGCTTGGGTGCGTTGTAGCTGACGGCGTCTGCCTCATCGTAGCCTGCGACCGAATCAGCGAGCAGCGCAAGATCACCGAGATCTCGGCCGAACATGCCGGGCTGATCAAGTGATTCTGATGTCTGTAGTACGCCACGACGCGACACAACACCACGGGAAGGTTTGAATCCGTAAACGCCACAATATGATGCTGGGCGGATGACGGAGCCGTTGGTTTGTGTGCCAAATGCCAATGGCACATGACCTGCGGCAACTGCAGCCGCTGATCCGCTGGAAGATCCACCAGGGCCATAGTCCTTGTTGTGCGGATTACGTGTTTCCGCAGGATGCATAAAAGCAAATTCGGTGGTTACATTCTTGCCTAGTATGACTGCACCTGATTCTTTGAGCTTTTCAGCAATAGCAGAATCTTGTGCTGGTTGTCGTCCGGCGTAGATGTCACTGCCATATTCGGTAGGCAAGTCTTTGGTGTCGATAATGTCCTTAAGACCAACAGGGATGCCCTGCAAATCTCCTACAGGGCGGCCATGCCGACGCTGATCATCGGCTTGCTCGGCGGCGGCTAACGCCATGTCGCTGTCGAGATGCTGCCATGCCTTGATGACAGGATCGGATTTCTCGATCTCAGCTAAAGACGTTTTGATGAGATCGACCGCGCGCAAACTACCATCCTTGATAGCTGACACGCAGTCGCGAGCTGTCTGCAATTCAATTTTCATTGAAGCGACAGCAAATACAAAGCTAGCAGCAAGTTACGCATTACCTAGGGAATGTACTCACCAAAGAGTGCATCAGGTAACCACAGTGCTATGCCTGGAAACATATACATCAGGAACATACAGAAAATCACGATACCGAGATACGGCATGATGCCTCTGAAAATTTCCATCAATTCGATCTTGTCTTTGAGGACCCCTTTTAGATAATAAGCCGACATCGCCATCGGCGGCGTCAGGAAAGAGGTTTGCAGATTCAGTGCAACCAGCATCGCAAAGAAGTACGGGTTTACGCCGAAGGTATCCAGCATCGGTAAGAAGATCGGCACGAATATGATAAGAATTTCGGACCATTCGAGCGGCCAACCAAGAAGGAAGATGATTAACTGAACCATGACGAGGAATTGCCAAGGTTCAAGGTTCATTGCCAGTACCCAGTGTTCGATAACATCGTGTCCGCCCAGGTAGGAGAACACTGAAGCAAACGTCCATGAACCGACAAACATCCAGCAAACCATGGCCGTGGCCTTGGCCG
>CAZQOI010000157.1:0-4377 GCA_964594905.1 uncultured Granulosicoccaceae bacterium | reverse complement strand
AATAAAGATCTGAACTACTTTGTTCAAATGGTAGAGGATATGGGTACACGAGCTGAAATCGCAGAAGGAACATCAAACAACCTTCAGGCTGCTTTGGATGCCGGTATGGGTGATGCCAATGTTCCTGAGATTTTCGATTACTTTCTTAAACTGGGGAAATAAACGAGCAAACCAGAAAAAGAAAACATAAGCACGCAGCTTTAAGTCGTTACACCGAAATCCAACAGCTTAACTTGGAGATAACAATGCCTGTCATCCGGATCGAAGTCCCGGAGGGGATCGCGGTAGACGTAAAACGCCGAATTAGAGAGGGTGCAAAGCAAGCAGTCCTTGATACGCTCGCACCAAAGGAAACAAAGTACGATTATGTAGCTGTGCGCGAAGTGTTTGGTGAGATTGGCGACGGCGTGCCTCTAATCACGGTGGATTTGCGCCCTGGACGCGAACCGGAGCGTAAAAAGGCTCTGACTGACGCGCTCTCAACACTTTTGAAAGAGGAACTTGATGTCGAGCCACGTGACGTTTACGTGTTGTATCGGGAGAACCCGGCGGAGAACCACTATTGTGGCGGAGAACCGCTGGCACCCTGGGTGCCTGCAAGTGAGCTTGGCAGCTAGCGTGTAGCTTTTAATAAAAAGAGTTCAGAATGACGCAACGCCAGGTCCAAGTATAAATGAACAAAACAGTCGTAGTCACAGGTGGTACACGCGGCATCGGCGCTGCGGTATCGCGAGTGCTCTCGTCCGCTGGATGGCACGTCGTTGCGGCCTCAAATTCACAGGACGAGATCGATGCGTTTGACGGACGAGCAGGAATTGACCTGCGCCTGCTTGATGTTACAGACAATGCATCCGTTGAAAAGCTATTCGGAGAACTATCCAAACTTGATGCACTGGTAAACTGTGCTGGTATTTTGCAACGCGGGGCTGAGTACGATCTTGATGTTTTCCAAAAAGTTATCGATGTTAATCTGACAGGTACCATGCGTTGCTGTGTTGCAGCACAACCACTGCTATCCACAACTCAGGGTTCCATTGTTAACACCGCTTCAATGTTAAGCACGTTTGGTGGACCATTGGTTCCAGCGTACTCAGCTTCCAAAGGCGGGGTCGCACAACTGACCAAAGCACTTGCAGGAAAATGGGCCGATGACAACATTCGCGTCAACGCGGTTGCACCGGGCTGGATTGAAACCGAAATGACGCAAGGGTTACGAGATGCACCCGAGCGCTGTGAAACGATACTGAATCGCACCCCAATGAAACGCTGGGGGAGGGCAGAAGAGGTCGGTAACCTCGTAAAATGGCTATTATCGGACGACGCAAGCTTTGTTACCGGATCAATATATCCTGTGGATGGCGGATACAAGGCAATATAAAGTCGTCACGTCCTGCGACGGCAACCAAGCTGGGAATAAATTCATGACCGAAAAAAAAGCGTACGACGCAAGGACTCCGTATCAATTGCCTTTTCCGAAGGATGCATTGACGGAAATTGTGGTGCCGAATGCGATTCCCGAAGATGAACGACTATGGGTGCCACAAGCTGAAAACGTATGGTTTCGTCCCTTGTGTTTGAGTCGCTCACAAGGCTATTGGATGAACCTGCTGAAAGTCACGCAGTCAGGCGTGCTTTCGCGCCATAGGCATCCGCAACCCGTCCACGGTTGGGTACTAAAAGGTCGCTGGCACTATCTTGAGCACGACTGGATGGCTGAAACCGGATCTTACGTTTACGAACCACCGGGCGAGACGCATACACTGGTAGTCCCTGAAGGAGTTGACGAGATGATTACTTATTTTCAAGTTAACGGTGTCATGTGTTACGTCGATCCATGGGGTGAAGTGCTGGGTTATGAAGATGTGTTTACCAAGATCGATCTATGTCGTGAACACTATTCATCTGTTGGTCTTGGGGAAGATTTTGTGGATCAATTTATTCGCTAACGCATAGCGATGTACTGAGGCATCGGTACATTATTGATCTCGGAGAGCCTTTGCAACGCGGGCACAATCGTCTCGTGCAATGAAACACCGTCACGTAACTGTTCAGTCTTGCGTGCAATCGCTCGCTGTCCGGGCACCCGTACTGGTTTATTCTCATTAATTGGTTTGTTATCTACGCTACTATCAACCAACCATTGCATTTGGCGTTCAAATTCAGCCACACCTCCGAAAGCATCGCAATCAATCAATTGCAAATATACGGTCGCCCCCCAGGTATCCGGTTTATCAATACGACCATGCCCGGCCAAGCCACCAGTCATCGATTCGACAAATAACGCCAGTGAAAATCCTTTGTGGCCAGCCTCGACACCACCCAGTGGCATAAGAGTTCCAGGTGGATCATCTTCAAGTACAGTAGGGTCTGTTGTAGGGTTACCGCTCGAATCGAGCCACCAATTGTGTGAACCTTGTGTACCGCTTTTGTGCAATCTGCTTGTCATACCATTGGTTGTGATTGAGGCAGAGATATCAATCATTATGGGTCCACTTGTCGCTGGTATGCCGTAACTCATCGGATTAGGAGTCACCAAGGGTTCAGTACCACCGAACGGTGCAACACTTGATACTGAAGGGTCGCTACACATTAACTGCACCATGAAACCATCTCGTGCAGCTTGTTCCAGATAGGCCGCCAGTGCCGCTATATGGCTGCTCCTTCTAATGGCAAGTGTCGCTGTGCCGCATTCACGCGCAGCTTTCCGGGCCCAGTCCAGCCCACGGCGAACCAGATACGGACCCGGAAGATAACCACCATCCCAAACCGCAACTGCCGCCCGCTGGGTAACGATTTCTATCTCACCGCTACCACGCATCTGACCCTTTTTTAGTGTATTGACATAGGGCGTCAGCAGGGCAAGACCGTGTGTGTCGTGGCCATAAAGATCTCCTTCAACTAAAACCTCAGCAACGTCCTGCGCCAGCTCAGGCTGCATGCCACTGGCTTTCAAGACCCCAACTGCGAAGGTCACTAATGAATCTGCGTGGAATTTTTCTGTCATTTTTTGATTCTGTAATGGTTAGTACGAATAGACCGCTAGCCAGTCACATTGTATATTCAAAGAGTTCATCTCTTTCGCCAAACAAAACCTTTTTTATACATGAATCAAATCCAGGAAATATTCTTTGCAGGTGGCTGTCTTTGGGGTGTTCAGGAATTTTTTCGACATGTCCCTGGGGTTATCGCTACAGAGGCAGGGCGGGCCAACGGTACCTCCCACTCAACAAAAAGCGCGTACGATGGATACGTTGAGTGTGTACGACTCCATTTTGATCGGGATGAGCAGTCCGTGTCTGGACTGATGCGTTGTTTCTTCGAAATAATCGATCCGTACAGCATTGATAAACAAGGCATTGATGAAGGTAAGAAATATCGAACGGGTGTATACAGTCGACAAGCTGATCATCTAAGGCAGGCAAACAGCTTCATTAACGCACGCTCGGACCGAGCACGCATCAAGGTAGAAGTATTGTCTCTAGCGAACTTCGTCAGAAGCGATTCAGAGCATCAAGATCGATTATTACGTTGTCCCGACGACTACTGCCACATCAGTACGGCAATCTTGCACAAATACAAAGACAGTAAATCCCGAACCGAAATACTTTGAAGAAACTGTTAACGCACTTTCCTGAAATGGGTATGGAGCAAAACCAGATTTTTATGTGCTAACGTCATAAATCCTACTTGGAGCTTACGTATATGAAAGCGATCCTTCTTGTCTTGACCTCAGTAATCATGGTGGGATGTGGTACTTATAAAAGTAACGAAATTTGGCGGCGTAGTATCTGTAATGAAATTGTGGATGACGGAGAGAGGACGCGATGTGAAGAAGACGCAACACGTCCTGAAAACGAATACAAACAAGATGTTGAAAAAGCCACGCAAGGCTGAATCATTCTTTACTCTAGATTTTTGCATCGTGTATGAGCCGGCAGACCAACTGTGACTTGGCACGATATTTTTCCAACCGTTTTATTATTGGCATGAATCTATTTTGACTAAGTGGATACTGATTGCAGGTGGAATGCTGGCTTGCATGGCTGTGCTCATGGGAGCATTTGGTGCACATGCGCTAAAAGGAATATTAGAACCCAAGGCAACGGGGTGGATAGAAACGGGCGTGTTCTATCAATCCACACATGCCTTGGCGTTAATCGCTTGTGGTGTTCTGCCATCGGCTAAATCAATCAACAGAACAGCAATTCTTTTTGCTGCTGGGATAATCCTGTTTAGCGGAAGCCTATATTTGATGGGATTAACGGGAATAACAAAATTAGGGATCATCACGCCAATTGGTGGCGTGTGTTTTATTGCTGGCTGGCTGTCGTTCTGTATGGCCATCTGGAACCTTGAAAACAAGCCCTAGCCAGCCTC
>CAZQOI010000156.1:2801-4412 GCA_964594905.1 uncultured Granulosicoccaceae bacterium | reverse complement strand
GCGCCTCGCTGGAAGTAAAATTCGGCGGTAATGAGCTCGTGACGTGCCATCTCGTTTCGGAGATGCCGCATGCGGGCAACCGCGTCTGCTGCGTATTCGCTGTCTGGAAATCGCCGTACCAGATTGTCGAATTCTGCGAAAGCGGAGCGCAACCAGTTTTGATTCACACGCGCTAGATCGCGTGGGAATATGCGTTCCATAGCGGAACCGCCGCGCGAGTAGTGGCTGACACCCTTTATGTAATAGGCGTAGTCGATGTTTTCGCTGCGCGGATACAGTTTGATGAATCGGTCAGATGCGGCCACAGCATTGTCATATTCATCCTGCCTGAAATAGGCGTAGGCAATATCCAACTGTGCTTGCTGTGTGTAGGTGCCGAACGGAAAACGTGCGCCGAGAGTCTCAAAAGTGGCGATAGCGGTCAGGAAGTCGCCTTGATTCAAGGCAAGTTTTGCGCTGTTGTATAGTGACTCAGCGCTACCTGTGGCTGGACGGACCTGTGGGTTACTGCTGCAGGCAACGCTGAGTAGCACCGATAGTAGCAGGGCGATTTTCAAGAAGACGTGGTTGTGGCCACCACGGATCCGGGAAAACCGGCGGGTTGCCATGCGCTGTGTCGATCGAATGTTTATCATGGGAAAAGTATAGCGAACCTCACCGGTTCCTCTTCCAAGAATGAGCTATTTTGAGCAAACCTTTAGCAGATGTCACTTTTCGGGTTGATGCTGATCAATCTGGCGAGCGTCTTGACCGTATTGCCGCCAGCCTCTTCGGCGCTTATTCGCGCAGTCGCTTGCAAGCCTGGATCGCCGACGGCTATCTGACGGTCAATGGACAGGTACGCCGCAGTAAAGACAGGCTTGTTGGTGGTGAACAGCTGGCCTTGTCACTGCCGCCCGATATCCGGGATGAATCTGCGATAGATTTTGACGGTGAAAATGTCCGGGAGATTCTGGCCGAATCCCTGGAGCTCTCGGTGGTTCACGAAGACAGCGACGTTTTCGTCATCAACAAACCGGCTGGTTTGGTTATGCACCCAGCGCCGGGTAATTGGAGCGGTACGTTGATGAATGGTTTATTGCATCTCGACCCTTCACTTCGCAGCGTGCCGCGTGCTGGTATCGTGCATCGGCTGGATAAGGAAACGTCTGGCCTGTGTGTTGTTGCAAGAAGTCTCGAAGCGCATACGGATCTGGTCAGGCAACTGCAGGCGCGTACGGTCAGCAGGCGCTACCTTGCGATTGTGCAAGCCGAACATGATCTTATCAATGGCACTATCGAGGAACCGATTGGTCGGCATTCGCGGGACCGGAAACGCATGGCGGTTGTCTCAGGTGGTAAAAATGCGATCACTCATTATGAATCTATAGAGCGATTTTCTGATGCGGCATTGTTGTCAGTCAAACTCGAAACCGGTCGAACTCATCAGATACGCGTTCATATGAGTTACACCGGTCATCCATTGTTGGGTGATCCAGTTTACGGTCGCCGTGCAGCGGTGTTACCTAAACGCCTGTCTGAGTTGGCTGAGGTTAGAGATTTCAAACGACAAGCTCTACATGCAACTGAGCTGGCATTTACACATCCAAGTTCAGATGAGCTTGTCACGTG
>CAZQOI010000156.1:0-2701 GCA_964594905.1 uncultured Granulosicoccaceae bacterium | reverse complement strand
CGGCATTGTCATCAACCCGTCTTGGGGGTGTTAGTGAACATCCTTACCATGGTTTGAATCTTGGCCGGCATGTCTCGGACGATAAAACAGCCGTTGACGAAAACCGCCGGCTTTTTCGTAAAACCTGGTCGTTACCTTCGGAGCCAGTGTGGTTGAATCAGGTGCATGGTGCTGACATTGAAGTGATAACAAACAGTGATCAACAAACCTCATTGGACTCAGCGGATGGTGCTTGGACTAATGTGCCGGGCAAGGTCATTGGGGTACTCACAGCTGATTGTTTGCCGGTGGTAATCGCTGACAGGGCTGGTCGTGAGCTTGCGGTTGTACATGCGGGCTGGCGTGGTCTTGTGGCGGGGGTTTTAGGTTCCGCCTTGGAAAAATTCTCAAAAGGACTGCAACTGCAAGCCTGGTTCGGCCCCGCTATTGGCCCAGCGGCTTTTGAAGTTGGTGAAGAGGTGCGAACCGCTTTTGTCGAGCGCTCAGTGAGCAATGCTTCAGCATTTGTCTCGACCGAAAATCCGGGCAAATATATGGCGGACCTGTATCAGCTTGCCGAGAGAGAACTTAAAAACGCTGGTGATATTCGTGTATTTGGTGGCTCGCATTGCACCGTTACGGAGTCGGCACTATTTCATTCTTATCGTCGCGATGGTGCTGCAAGCGGCAGAATGGCCACAGTGGCCTGGATTGCACCTTGAATTGATACGTGTCAACACCATGATTCCTTCATCTGATTAAATCAAGTTTTACGTGAGGAGATTCTCATGCGAATGGACAAGTTAACCAGCAAATTTCAGCTGGCACTACAAGATGCTCAGTCCCTTGCTCTGGGGCGAGATCACCAGTTTATTGAAGCTGCTCATCTGATGATCGCAATGCTCGATCAAGATGGCAGTGGCGTGCGCCCGTTGCTGGCTCAATCGGGGGTTAACGTTAATGGCCTGCGTGTCGGACTAGACCAGACACTCGACAAGCTTGCTCAGGTTCAGGGCAGTAGTGGTCAGCTGCATGTATCTAACGAGCTTAATCGGCTGTTCAATCTGACAGACAAACAAGCGCAACAACGTGGTGATCAATACATCACCTCAGAGATCTTTGTATTAGCTGCCTTGAGCGAGAAGAACAACGCTTTGGCGAAGCTGATGCTTGAGCACGGAGCAAACCTTGAAGCGCTTGAGAAAACTATCGAGACTGTACAAGCCGGTCCAGTAACTGATCCAAATGCAGAAGAGCAACGTCAGGCACTCGATAAATACACCATTGATCTGACCGAACGCGCAGAGCAAGGCAAGATCGATCCGGTCATTGGCCGCGATGATGAAATCCGCCGGGCCATTCAAGTGTTGCAGCGCAGAACCAAAAATAACCCTGTCATCATCGGTGAACCAGGGGTTGGTAAAACGGCATTGGTTGAAGGTCTAGCCCAACGAATTGTTGATGGCGAAGTGCCAGATGGCATTCGCAACAAACGGGTCTTGTCATTGGATATGGGCGCGTTAATCGCCGGTGCCAAGTTTCGAGGTGAGTTTGAAGAGCGCTTGAAAGCGGTACTCAATGATCTCTCCAAGCAGGAAGGGCAGGTTATTCTTTTTATCGATGAAATACATACGATGGTAGGTGCCGGCAAGGCAGAAGGTTCCATGGATGCTGGCAATATGCTCAAGCCTGCCTTGGCGCGTGGGGAATTACACTGCATTGGTGCGACGACGCTTGACGAGTACCGGCAGTACGTCGAAAAAGATGCGGCCCTGGAACGTCGTTTTCAAAAAATTATTGTCGACGAACCATCTGTCGAAGACACGATAGCAATCCTGCGTGGTTTAAAAGAGCGCTATGAAGTACATCATGGTGTTGATATCACCGATCCTGCCATTGTTGCAGCGGCAACTTTATCGCACCGATACATCAGCGATCGTCAGTTGCCAGATAAGGCCATAGATCTGATTGATGAAGCTGCATCGCATATCCGTATGGAGATCGATTCAAAACCTGAAGAGCTCGATCGTCTTGAGCGTCGGCTCATTCAATTGAAGATCGAGCGCGAAGCGTTGGCAAAAGAACCGGATGAAGCGTCTAAGCAACGTCTACAGGATCTTGATACCGATATTGCAGGTTTTGCTGAGGAATTTGCCAACCTGGAAGAAGTCTGGAATGCAGAAAAAGCGTCGGTGCATAACGCGGCTGGCATCAAGGAAGATCTAGAACGTGTTCGTCTTGAACTTGAAACGGCTCGACGAGCTGGTGATCTTGCGCGAATGTCTGAACTGCAGTACGGACAGATTCCCGCGCTTGAGAAGCAGCTCAACGAAGCGCTTGAGAATTCAGATGATCAGGACTTGACCTTATTACGCACTAACGTGACTGAAGAAGAGATTGCTGAAGTGGTCGCGAAGTGGACAGGCATCCCTGTCAACAAGATGATGGAAGGGGAGAAGGAAAAGCTATTACGCATGGAGGCAGAGCTAGGTACTCGCGTGGTTGGGCAACATGAAGCGATGGAAGCGGTCTCCGATGCGATACGACGTTCACGAGCTGGGCTATCGGATCCGAATAGACCAATTGGCTCTTTCTTGTTTCTTGGTCCAACGGGTGTTGGCAAAACAGAACTCACCAAGGCGCTGGCGAACTTCATGTTTGATGCAGATGATGCGATGGTGCGTATCGATATGTCTGAATTTATGGAGAAGCATTCGGTTGC
>CAZQOI010000155.1:0-4490 GCA_964594905.1 uncultured Granulosicoccaceae bacterium | reverse complement strand
TACTTATCGTTTACTTATCGCGCACTTGTACCTTCACTTTCAAATTCACTACCAACCAACCGGCTATCTCCTTGACCGTCGAAGCGGGCAATGGGCCCTGCGCTATAGCGGCGGCTAAACCTTCAACCTGTTTGACCGTTCGTGCTCCCAGTAGGGCGATGTTATCTGGAGACTTTGCCCATAGCCAGGCAAGTGCACCTTGTACCAGAGTTCTGCCACCGCTCTCAAGAAGGTCTCGAATTGCGTTCAAGCGACCGCAAGTGAGTCTCGCTGGAAGGCAAACCCAAGCAATCAAATTTGCGGTGTATGCGCGTGACACAAATGTGAATTGCTGGGCAAGTGTGTTGGGCTCTACGCCATCGGCGCATTGGGTGAAAGAGCAAATTATTGGGTCTAGCTATATCGAAGTAAGCGATCCCCGTAACGCACTTGATATGGCAATTGCAGGTGCTGTAAAAATGGTGTTGCCAACGTTCATTGGTGATAGCACAGAAGGGTTGCAGCCAGTGTCTTCAGAGATTGCTGAGCTTGAACATATCCAGTGGTTAGTCACTCATCATGAAGATCGGCATGTGTCAGAAGTGCGACAGGTAATCGATAGAGTGTATAACTTACTGACAACGTAGTTATTCAATGAGGCTATATCTTCAAACAGAATCGATCAAACGCTCGACTAGTCAGGATACGTTTTAAAAAGCCCGCAAGGTGAGTTGGAGTAGTGACGTAGTAGCGCGGTTTGGGTCGAGAGTGTTCCACTGCATGGATTAGCTTTTCAGTGACTTTATCGGGTTCCAGTTCAAAACGATCCTTCTTTTCAGAGCGTTTATAAAGTCTTGGTTTTAATTCGGTCTCGTACTGTTCTCGATGTGGTGAGTTTTCCCAATCAATCCATCTTTCAAAATGTGGGATAGACTTTTCTCTTATTTTTGTATTGATGGGTCCGGGCTCAATCAGGCTGAAATGGATGTTTGAGTTAGCGTGTTCAAGACGGATGGAGTCAGTCAGCCCTTCCATCGCGAATTTAGTCGCATTGTAGGCGCCACGGAACCTCAATGCGGTAAAACCCAGAATCGATGAGCAATTAACAATGCGGCCATGTCCATTTGCTCGCATGGATGGCAATAATCTGTTTATAAGATCAAATTGTCCGAATAAATTGGTTTCGAATATCGCCCGCAAAGCGTCGCGAGGTAAGTCGTCAACTCGCCCTGGTATGGCATAAGCACCATTGTTGAATAGGGCATCGAGTTTGCCGCCAGTCAATTCCAGTGCTGCTTCTGCGCCGCTTGCAACAGACAAGTCATTGGCATAGTCCAGAACGATTGATTCAAGCCCTTCGCGGCGCAATTGTTCGCAATCTGATTCTGACCGACAGCTCGCCAGTACTCGCCAGCCACGTTTTTGCAAAGTATGCGCGGCGTCGTAACCGATTCCAGAAGAGCAGCCCGTAATCAGTATGGAACGTTGGGACATGAAATACGCCTCATTGGTGTAACTGAATTCTAGCCTGAATGAGCGAGGAGCTCAGTGTCGCGTGATGTCTGTCTCGAATTCCATCAGAATGCAGGCTCAACAATTGCGGTTTCCTCGCTCGATGACCGCTAAGCTATTAATGGTTCTGTTTCTGCTTATGCCCACTTTCCAGTGAAATTCACACTACTTTCGATATCCAGCGTTGCTTTGGGTTTGACACTCTGGTCGATCACAGCTGATCTTCATGCAGCTGGACTGTGTCCTGTCGAAACGGTTGAACGCATCTGCGCACCGGCGAATGAAGCTGAATCATTTGTCGTGTTGGATTGCGATCTTGATTTTCATCGCCAAGACTGTGAATCGCTGGGGATGCCCAACGTTCTTACAAAGAAGCTGATTTTTCTAGGATCTACCGCAACTGGTGTGACGGTGGACCTCGCTGGTGCTCATCTCGATGGTGGCAAGGGACAATTCAATCACCAACGCGGCGATATGATTGAGGTGAGATCGCGTGAGGTCAATCAAGGTAAGTGGGAAGTACCATCAGACATTGAGATTCGTAACGTCAGCATTACCGGATCAATCCGCTTATATGGTTTGGGTCGCAATGGTGAGGCAGATGCAGTGCGAGAGGCATCGCGTAAATCGAATGGGCAAACACTGATTCGCGATGCTGCGCCGAAGAAGATAATGCTCGATTCCTTAACGATAGAAGGTACAGGTCGAAACCCCGTCTACTTTGGCCCTGGCGTCATGATGTCTTCGTTGCTTAACTCAACCGTAAAAGGATACTCAACGCGAGTGGGCGTGTACCTTGATGCGGAGACGGCACATAATAGATTAACTGGCAATACTTTCTCCGTTAAAACAAACGATGGGAGTTGGCTCGGCTTTTATGATCGAGGTTGGCCACAGATAGCACTGGATGGTTCTTCGTTTAATGACATTAGCAACAACACATTTGATCGATTGAATCAGGGTGGTGTGTTTTTGTATCGCAATTGTGGTGAAGGTGGCACCGTTCGGTACGCATCGCCTTCGTATAACCGAATAACCAACAACCGCTTTCTCTATCAACGTTTAAAGCTGTCTGACCCTGCGATTTTTATTGGGTCGCGCAATTATGGGCGCTTTGAGAATTGGTGGCCGGGGAGTCATTGCAATGATGATGCACGGTTTTCAAGTAATGGCAGTGCACAGAGTAATGGCGACTTTGCTCAATATAATATTGTGAAAAACAATCTTTTTGATGTGTCTGATTTAGGCAGGCAAACGGTTGAATCAAAAAAGGTGACTATAAAGCAGCTAATTCGTATTGGTGATCCGCAACGCGATCATTCGAATGAGCTCGACGGGAATATGATCGACCGCTGAGCAAGTGGGTAGTTGGTATGGAAACAAGAAGTGGCGAGTAAGCTAGTGCTTACTCGCCATTACATATCGCGTCAAAGCAGTGCAGAGTTACTAATCTTAAGCGAAGAAGTTTCGTGTAGTAATAACTGGTTTGATTTGTCCGAAGTGCTTGTATGCTGTATCCAACTTGAATGGATGCTGTTTTGTCAAACCAGCTGGAATCTCGGTTTCAGGTAAGTTTCTGTTCTGAGTTGCGACTACAGCGAGGTGACTTTGACCAGCTTCAATAACGATTGGACCAGATTTGAACAGGGCGTTAATGTCATAGTTATTATTATTGACTGTTACGATGCCTGGGTACACATGCTTCAGAGTGACAGCTTTGTTGCTGGTGTTTGTTAACTTCACGGAGTGCCAACGTCCGTGACCCGAAACCATTGAAACAGTGACATCACTGCCGAACGAGTCAGAATCTGCTGTGTCAGTCTTCAACAGTGTCGATGCAGTTGCTACTCCCGGTGGAATTGCGGCGGCTGCCGTTAATCCCGAAAGAGCCTTGAGAGTAGTACGTTTCGTTTTATCGATCACAGGGTTAACCTTACCTTCAATGTATTGGTGAAACTTAACTATATGGTCAATTGCCCAATATTCAGCAATACGTTCACAGTTTGTGACAATTGCTTCTCAGCTATTCATTACCTGTCAACTGTTTTCCATATTTAGTCTGATATTGAATACGCGCTTGAGGAACCCACTCATCCCGCTCTATGCGGCCTGGAAATACTTCAAGTGCATCTGATACTCGACTGATATCTTCGCTTTTGAAATTACCCAGTTGCTTAAAGGTTGTTACACCAAGATCATTCAAGGTTTTTTCCATGACCTTGCCAATACCCTTGATCACTTTAAGATCATCTCGCTCAGTCGGAGCGGTATACAGCGGTTGCCGTCTAACAGTAGAGTTTCTTGAAGCATTATCGGACGGCTTGCTTGATCCGACGCCAGATGCATTTGATTCGGTAGCTGGGTTCGCATTAGTAGCTGGGGCCGTCGCACGTGACTGGTGATTGCCCTGACTCTGGAATCCTTGCTGAGTATTTCTAGTTTGATATTCGTTGCGTTCAGAAGTGGTACTCCCGCGTTGGTGCCTAGCTACGTCATGTCGCGTTTTGTCTGGCGAGCTTTGATGCGCACGTTGTTCAACTCCGATTTGATCTCTTTCAGCTTGCCACTTTGCTGAGTTAAGAGCTTTTTGTGCCGGAGTACTTGAAGACACATTTTTATTGGATGCTGAATGATCGCCTCTTGGGTTGCCAGCGTTTATTCCAGCTCCAGTCGATGTAACGCCAGATTGGCTGTTTCCAGATGGAGTACTTGCAGATCGATTGCTATCTGATGAACTGCTTCCATATGAATTACTTCCGGACGGATTGTTTGTAGATGAGTTGCTTCTATATGAACCACTTCCGGGTGGATTGCCCCCAGACGGATTGTTTGTAGATGAGCTGCTTCCATATGAGCGACTTCCGGATGTATTGTCTCCAGACGGATTGTTTGCAGATGAGCTGCTTCCGTATGGTTTACTTCCAGACGAGCCGCTTCCGGATTGATTGTTTGCAGGTGAATTGCTTCCAGAAAGATTGCTTCCAGCTGAACTGTTTACT
>CAZQOI010000154.1:0-4575 GCA_964594905.1 uncultured Granulosicoccaceae bacterium | reverse complement strand
ATCATCCAATTTCCGCAGTCGCTTCTATCTCAATCAAAAAATCAGGTATTGCTAATGCCTGAACGCCAATCAGTGTGTTTGCCGCTGGTGTTATTGGGCCATAGAATTCTCCAATCGCAATTGAAATTGGCTCCAGCAAAGATGGGTTGTGGTTGACCACGTAGGTGCGCAATCTCACGATATCTTCTATGCCAGCTCCAGATTCAGCTAGCACCACTTTCAAGTTTTCAAGTACTTGTCTCGCTTGCGCGCCAATGTCGTTGGCACCAACGAGGTTGTTCTCTTTATCCCATGCGATCTGACCGGAGCAGTGGATGGTAGTTTTGCCACGTGCTTTGACAGCGTGCGAATAGCCCATCGGGGTTGTGGCATACAGTGATTCAGGGTTGATGGTTTCATTTGTCATGTTGATCTCCAGGTTAGGAAAAAGAACAGTCGATTCTGGCTAATCGGTGCGACTTGGCAGGATGAGCGTGAACCGTGCTTGTAGATTTACACCTATTGGTGCCAAAATATGGCACCAAAATTTATTAAGCTTGCAAGAAAATGAATACACGGCTTCGACAAGATGAGTTGGTTCGTCTACTACGCAGGCGGGGTTCGACGACGGTTGCGTATCTGATGGAATCCTTGGACATTTCCAGACGCACGGTTTTGCGGGATATAGCGGAGTTGCGTGAGCAAGGTTTTGATATCCGCTCAGCATCAGGACCTGGTGGAGGATTGTATCTCGATCCTAAATCGGTACTGGTCTCTCCAAAGCTATCAAGTTCAGAAGTGTTCGCATTGCTTATCTCGTTTGCAGTGCTGAAAGAGACTCACACAATTCCGTTTGCTCAATTGGCGGATGCAGGCCTTAAAAAAATTGAACAGTCGCTGCCGCGTGATCGAGTAATGGGGCTACGTGAAATCCTACGCGGCGTTTATATAGGAAAATCACGTCCAAACATACCGCTACCGATTGTCGGGGATATAGAAAAAACAGTCTTACCGGCTTTCGAAACTGGCTTTCTGAATTCGCAGCAAATGCGTTTTAAATACTCTGACCGTAATGGGGTAAAAACAAGTCGGGAAGCTGAGCCTCATGCCATGCTTGTGTTATCTCCCGCGTGGTACATGATTGGCTATGATTTGAAAAGAGCAGACTTTCGCCATTTTCGAATGGACAGGATCACTAAAGCTGTCGCACTAGATAAACCATTCCAGCGCCGGACATTCACGGTTGAAGATGGGGAGTGTCCGTTCACGACGTCATTTATTTAGTCGACGATTAATCGGTAGATGGTTGCTGACTGTTTCAGTAAAAATCTAAAAGTACCATTTTTTCTGAGGATGCGATTCTTTTTAGGACGCTGTCATTAGTCGCGTTTATTGGTGATTTCCGCGCTTCAAGAGCTTTCTGATTCTTCCAATCCTTCATTTTTTTGCCAATTTGGTCTTTTTCAACAGATCTGTAAGTATTTGATAAATAAGAAGTATATGAAATCAGCTTAAAAATCACTTGCAATTCTTATAAAACGGGATTTAAATCCCGTTATGGAATCAACTCCCAAATCAATTCTGGCCAGGGCCGTTCTGACGGTTTTGAAGCCACTGCTGCGTGTGTTGATCAGAAACGAGATTTCTCACGCTGAGTTCGCCGAACTGTCGCGTCAGGCCTACGTTGATGTGGCCTATGACCACTTCACGATTACGGGCAAGAAGATGACTTACGCTCGAGTGGCTGTGTTAACTGGCTTGAGTCGCAAGGAAGTTGTCAGGCTCAGTAAGGTTCGTGAGGCTGAAGAGCTGTCCATTCAGAGCACACCAAATAGAGCCATGCGAGTGATCAATGGATGGATGAATGATGCGGAGTTTCAGGACGACAGTGATCAACCCGCAGTACTACCGATGCAAGGTGAAAAAGGCAGTTTCAGCGCCTTGGTTGCTCGCTATAGTGGTGACATTACCTTAGGCGCCATCATCGATGAACTTGAACGTATCGGTGTTGCTAGTCGTATCGATACGGACAAAGTGAAACTCGATAGACACGGGTACATTCCACAAACTGATGAGCTTGAAAAAATCAAGGTACTGGCGATGTGTACCGCGGACCTTCTTGGCAGTGGTGTGCACAACATAGAGCAAGGCGATATCACGCCACGATTTCAGCGCCAGATCGTTTACCCGGAAGTTCCAGAGCATGCGGTCAAGGAATTTAAACGGGTGGGTGAAGAACGAGCGAATGAGCTTCTTCAAGAGCTGAACCAGCTGCTGGCCGCCAACAAACAAATTGACTCGGATAACACGACTACAAAACGTGTTGGTCTGGGTATTTATTACTTTGAAGATAGTGACAACATTAAGGAGCAAGACAACAATGACCTCTAACAATTACTGGCGTTCAACATTGACGCGCTGGACACGGCGTCCTCTCACCGTCGCGGCGCTCGTGTTATCGAGTGTGTTCTTAACCAGTTGTGGTGGAGGGGACGACTCTGGTGGTGGAATTATCGGTACCGGAATTCAGCTCAGAGGTACAGTACCAACCAATCGTGCTTTCGCTGAATCTACCATTGAGATAAAGGCGCGAACTGGTGAAAGATCGACTGCCACCATTGCAAGTAATGGTCAATTTAGCGCTGATGATGTACAGGGCGAGGGGCCTTTTCTATTGCGAGTCAACCTCGGGAACGGGATCTTCTACTATGGCATTAGCCATGCGGTTGATGCTGCCAGCGCGACGCAAAATGTCCATGCGTATTCCGATATCGTGATTCGCAACTGGTTTGCACGAAACGGTCTTGATATCGATAGCACCTTTGATAGCACTGGGCCAATTGCCGCGCTACCTTCGCAAACCGATACTGCTACGATTGAAGCTGACGTTACAGCCTTGATTGCGCCGGCATTGAATGCGTATGGCTTGGCCAATATAAATTTGCAAACCGCAGCTTTTACGGCTGATAACCTTGGTGTTGATCGTTTTCTGGATCTGAACCCGGTCATCGTCAATAACGGGACCATAACCATTGTTATCACTGATCCAGACAACAGTACAGCCACGACTGTCGCTAACGAACTTGCTATTAGTACTGATTTGTCCGCTGTCGATAGCATTCCTCCGTTTCAACCTGTTGGTGTACGCGCCTTGCCTTCAGCGTTAAACGAAATCGTCGTTGCTTGGGAACCTTCGGGTGACAATATTGCTGTCGTCAGCTATGAAGTTGTTCGCGATGGCGCTGTCGTCGCTGAAACACCGTTCCCTGTGTATATCGATTCTGGTCTGCAGAGCGGTATAGTCTTTGAATATGCTGTTGTCGCTTTGGATGCAGCGGGAAATCGTTCTAGCTTATCGTCCATTGCAGGCTCAAGTACGCTTGCAGCGCCAGATATAACAGCACCTCCAAGCCCGACAGATGTTCAACTGACTGCGAGTACTGCAAGTGTCGACGTACGTTGGACGCAAAGTGATATTGCAGATGTAGCAAGCTTTACTTTGTTACGCAGCGAAGCAGGGGGGATGCTTGATACATTAGTTCGAGTCACCGCAACTGCCTTTAACGATGTCGGTTTAAACAGTGGTACGGAGTACTGCTATCAGGTTATCGCCAGCGATGCCAGTCAGAATGACTCTGATGCAAGCGACGTTGTGTGTGTAGTGACCACTGGCAGTACCGTTACTGGAACACCTCCGGTTACAACACCTATAACGCCTCCCATTGATCCGCCAGTTAATGGTGGTGCTGCAGATCACTTGCTGGCTGTTGATGTCAGTGGTGTCAGCTGCACCAACGAGTTGACTAATAGCGATGTCAGCGGCACGGTAACCATTCCAGCGGGTTGTTATAACGTGCCAAACGGACTAAGCCTTGGTGATGGTGACTTTCTTACTCTATCTCCTGGTGCGATCTTGAAGTTTGGTAGTGCCGATAGCCTGACAGTGGGCGAGGATGCTTCATTAACGGCTGTTGGTACTGATGCCAATCCGATCGTACTGACCGGATTGCAGGCGACACCGGGTTTCTGGACGGGTGTTGTATATAATTTCTCCAACAATCTCAACAATCAACTTGAGAATGTTGTGATTGAGTATGCGGGTTCTGGTTCGAATCCAAGCACGTCGGCTGCGCTGAATGTCAATGCCAATAGCTCGTTTGTGTCAAGACTGTCGGCGAATTTACTGCTGCTCCGAGATTCCACATCAGATGGATTCAGATTTGACAATGGTTCGATTCTTGATCGCTTCGATAACGTAATTGCCATCAATAATAATCGTGTGGGTGCCATTACACCAGAACTGGCCGGCTCGATTGGATCTACAGCCCAGTTTACCGGTAACACCATTGATGCAATAAGCTTGACTAACGACGATATTGACCAAGCGTCAACAATGCCTAACTTCGGTGTGCCGTGGCTTGTTGATCGACTTGATGTTGATGCGCCTTTGGAAATAGCCGCAGGCAATACATTCATGTTCGATGCAAGTGGTGGTTTGTTTGTCAGTGAGTCCGGTTCTCTTCGTGCCATCGGCACAGCTGCTGCACCGATTACGTTTACCGGTAGCCAAATGACTCCGGGGTTCTGGAATGGCGT
>CAZQOI010000153.1:0-4645 GCA_964594905.1 uncultured Granulosicoccaceae bacterium | reverse complement strand
AGCACCCATCATATTCCGCGCTTTGACAAAGCAAATCGAACACAGAAAATTACAGAAATACTGGCCGCCGAAAATAGACCAACCGCCGTGCTTGCACTTACCGATGAAATTGCATTGAGCGTTTTGCAGCAAGCACAAAGTATGGGCATCCGAGTGCCTGAAGATTTATCCGTCCTTGGTTTCGATAACATTCCAGCCGCCCCATTTGCCCCACCAGGCTTAACGACCTTTGATCAACATATCAAGGAAAGTGCATCACAGCTTGCAGCCGTGTTAACAGATTCGATCGATGGGCGGGAAAACACACAGCAACAGTTGATACAACCAACGCTGATAAAAAGAGGCAGTCATGCAATGGCGCCGACTATTTGATTTCTGCTGTTTGTAATCGCAAGCAGCATTATTTAAACGTTGCCACAACGGCAGCACACTATTGGAGAGAGCTATGAAATTTAGAAAAGCGGCCTTCACGGTAGCACTAGCTGCCGGGGCCAGCGCACTCGGAACTCAGTCCGCACTCGCTGAAGATGTTCTGTTTTGGTCAACTCAGGCCAACCCTGTCGAAGAAGCACAAGCCATGCGCGAACAAGTGCTGTCAGGCTTCGAAGGTGGAGTTGATTTTCAACCAAGTGAAACTGGTCCTTGGCTGACGCGTCTTGAAGCCGAGTTAACAGCAGGCTCAGGAAAAATTGGTGTTATCGGTTCGTTGCACGGCAACCTGATTTCCCTTGGCGATGGTATGGCTGATCTGTCTGATGTATCTGCAGATGGCGTTAACGAAACCTTTATGAAACTTGGCATGCTTGGTACGTCCGAGCAAAAATATGTGCCATGGATGCAAGCCACTTACGTTATGGCCGCTAACAAGAAAGCCCTTGAGCATCTTCCTGATGGCGCTGATATCAATGCACTGAGCTACGATCAACTGATCGCATGGGCAAAGAACATGGCTGATGCATCTGGTTCGCCAAAGTTTGGTTTCCCAGCTGGACCAAAAGGCCTGAAGCATCGCTTCTTCCAAGGTTACTTGTATCCGTCATTCACCAACTCTATGGTTTCAAAGTTCCGTTCAGCAGAAGCTGAAGGCGCCTGGAATGCGTTCAAGGAATTGTGGTCGTACACGCATCCTGGTTCAACAGGCTACTCATTCATGCAAGAACAGCTATTGACCGAAGAAGTCTGGGTTGCGTTTGACCACACATCACGTCTTGCTGATGCGTTCAACCAACGCCCTGATGACTTCATCGCATTCCCAGCACCTGCAGGTCCAACAGGGCGTGGTTTCATGCCAGTCGTTGTTGGTATAGCAGTACCCTCCACTGCACCTGATATGGAAGCTGCAAAAGGATTGGTGTCTTACTTGCTCGATCCCGCTACACAGATCGAAACACTCAAGGCAACCAACTTCTTCCCAGTGGTTGACGTGACTTTGCCAGATGATATGCCTGCGGCGGTTCGTATCAACGGCGAGGCAATTGCGGCAATGAGTGGTTCAAGTGATGCCAACCCAGGTCTGTTGCCGGTTGGTCTTGGTGATCTTGGTGGTAAGTTCAACGCGGTATACGTTGACTCCTTTGAGCGTATCGTGCTCGCAGGCCAAGATGTACGTGAAGTTCTTGATGATCAGGCGGACGCACTTCGTTCGATCATGGAAGAAGCTGGCGCACCATGCTGGGCACCAGATCCAGCCTCTGATGGCCCTTGCCCTGTCGAGTAAGTCTCTATAGATGTATGCCGGGCTATCGCTTATGCGGTAGCTCGGCCCTTAGTAGCTCGACGCTCGTTGTGATTTGGCCAAAACAAGAGAACTGACGCTTAAGCAATGTATCCACGTGCGCTACCTTATTTACTGCTACTGCCTGCGTGTATTATTTTGTGCGTGTTTTTCTTGTACCCGTTTTTTCTGGTTGCCTGGCAAGCACTGGTTAATGACAGCGGTGAATTTACCACTGAATTTTTCAATGAGATGTTCGGGCATTGGAAGTTCAAAGGCGCACTGACCAACACAATATTGCTGACCTTGTTTGTCGTGCCCATTCAAACGGCACTTGCCTTGTATATGGCGACAATTGTCACCGGCATGAAAAAGGGCCGCGACCTGATTTTATATATCTGGACGATCCCACTCGGTATTTCGGATTTAGCGGCTGGCATAATCTGGCTTGCCATATTTGACCAGACAGGTTTTCTCAACACCCTTTTATTTAATTTTGGTCTGATTGATCAACCTACAACCTTTCTCGGTTATCAATCCAAGACCACGATCTTTATCGCGATCATGCTCGCAGAAATTTGGCGTGCAACGGCAATCATGTTAGTTATTCTGGTCGCCGGCATGGGTTTGATCCCTAAAGAATATTATGAATGTGCTGAAGTTTTCGGTGCATCACGCTGGAAGCAGTTCACTCGAATAACCTTTCCGCTGCTTAAACCCAGTTTGCAAACGGCATTGATACTTCGCGTGATTCTGGCATTCGAGGTGTTTGCCGTTGTCGCAACACTCGGAGGCACCAACCTGCCAGTGCTGATGGGCGAGATTTACAATTGGCAGTTTGATCTACGCGATGGGAATGTCGCCGCCGCGTATGCGTTGGTAGTCCTGGGTATTTCGATACTCTGCACCTTGATCATCATGTGGGTTCTGCGTACACCCAAAGGCGCGCGAATATGAAACTCTCAAGAGTCTTTAGCGTTGCCACTGTTGTGTTTTTATGTCTGTGGGTACTCGCACCTATTTATCTATTGTTGGTCAACACGTTCTCATCCCCTGCAGATGTATCGGCTTTTCCGAAGAAACTGGTTCCACCAATGGACACGGAAAGCGTCCAGTTCTTTATGAACTATCACGGCGTGGGTAAAGCCCTGTGGAGCTCCCTGAAAGTGGCCGCCATCACAATGATCCTGTCAATTGGTGCTGGCGCACCAGCAGGCTATGCACTGTCACGTTTCGATTTCCGTGGTAAAGGGACGTTTCGCCTGACAGTGCTTATGACACGCGCATTTCCACTACCGCTGTTAGCTCTGCCACTTGCCGTGATGTATATCCGTATCGGGCTTGACGACTCAGTGCTGGGCCTTGCCATCATTCATACGGTGTTGGCCTTACCATTCGCGGTGCTGATTACTTACTCTTTGTTCTCGGGTATCCCCATCGAGCTTGAGGAAGCTGCCTGGACGTTGGGATGTAATCGGCTACAGGCATTTTTCAAAGTCATATTTCCATTGGTGCTGCCAGGGATCGCCGCATCTGCCGTGTTCGCGTTTGTAATTTCATGGAACGAAGTGTTCGCGGCATCCGTGCTGACCATCGAGCATCGAACGCTACCGGCGTTTTTATTACAAAGTCTTGGTACATCCCCACTGCACCTGAAGTTCGCAGGTGGTGCGGTGATGGTTGTACCAGCACTTATTTTTATATTCTTGGTACGTAAGTATCTTTTCTCCATGTGGGGCATTGCCAATCGTTAGTCAGGCATAAACTCGGGGATAACAATGGCCGAAATCAATATAAAACAAGTTGCCAAGCAGTTTGGCAAGACACATGCGCTGCACTCGATCGACCTGACAGTCAGTGATCAGGAGTTTCTGGTATTGCTGGGCGCATCAGGCTGCGGCAAGACAACCTTGCTGCGCATCATTGCCGGGCTGGAGTCTGCCACCACTGGCGAAGTGTGGATCGATGGTAAACGGGTTGATCAACTACGCCCACGTGATCGTGGCATTGCAATGGTGTTTCAGAACTACGCTGTGTTTCCGCATCTGACAGTATTTGAGAACATCGCCTTTGGGCTACGCATGGCAAAGCTTGACAACGCGACTGTAGACAAGCGCGTCAAACGCACCGCAGAGCTCATGCATATAGAACAACTACTGGATCGTTACTCTGGACAGTTAAGCGGTGGACAACGTCAGCGAGTAGCAGTTGCCCGCGCACTGGCTACCGAACCTTCCGTGTTGTTGATGGACGAACCCCTGTCCAATCTTGATGCACTGCTGCGTATGGAGATGCGCGCAGAACTTAAAACTGTACTTGCCGAAAGCAAAACGACTACAGTCTATGTGACTCATGATCAGGTTGAAGCTATGAGCATGGCTGACCGCATCGCCATCATGCACGATGGTCACATCGTTCAGGCAGCATCAGCAGTGGATGTTTATCGCGATCCTGCAACCCATTTTGTTGGCTCATTTATTGGTAACCCACCGATGAATTTTCTTGATGGAAAATCCAACGGCGACGGACAGTGGTCAGTTGCCGGAGTTACTTTTCCGGGACCATCTTCAGCACAAGCACTTCAATTTGCAATACGTCCAGAGGATCTGAAGGTCCATGGTGTAAATGACAATGCAGGGAACCCAAGCGGAACCTTCGCCGCACAGGTAAGAGTTATTGAACCGCTTGGCTCTCACCTTCTGGCCAGTTGTAAAGTGGACGATGCTTTGTTTCGTGTTGTGCTGGACAGCGACGCGAAAATAGAACCCGGCGATGTTCTGCACATCGAACCTGTGGCCGACCGCATTCGCTGGTTCGACCCGACAACGACACAGGCTGTGGCATAAATGACATCGGCTATAAGACAATGAATACAAACGACCGACAAGGCATGTTTCAACAAGCCGCTGAAATCATGCGACTCAATGATCG
>CAZQOI010000152.1:0-4720 GCA_964594905.1 uncultured Granulosicoccaceae bacterium | reverse complement strand
ATCGAGCAGAACTTGGCGTCCCCAACTAGGCGTCCCCAACTAGGCGTCCCCAACTAGGCGTCCCCCACAGTTTGCAGGTTAGTCAGTGAGTTGTTCAGTTGACGTTATCACGCCAAGCTTACCGTTCACTGTACCCATCGCTCTAACCTCTCTATACCGATCAAACGCTCAATTGCTTCTCTAGACGACTCGGGTAATGCGCCATGGGCCATTGCTGCAACAGATCCACTTAATAATGTCAGGATGGTTTTATCGTTGATCGTCACTTGAACACGTTTACATCATCATCACTGCGCACGACCGGTTAGTGTGCTAAAACACCTATGCTGAAAAAGATATTGCGATCAAATAATTACGTTAGGTAAGAGCCAATGTATTGTCGTTTGGCCCCTGCACCGGGCCAATTGGGCGCAAAGACTCTGGACGTGTCCTTTAATCGACACCTGCAGGAGTTGGTCGTGAAGACTGATTTTTGACGAATGCGCCTATATTTTCCAAAAAATGAGAATTGAAACTGAATATATTGATTATATTGTATGCAAGTTTGTTAGAATCGTATTTGCCCGTAATTTTGAATTCGTACAAATTACGCAGACTGCTAACAACCCACTCGTAAGGTTTTCTGGAGGAAATATGAAATTAGTAGGTAAAACGGCTCTTGCACTGGCAATGGGCGTCGCTACCGCGACGACAGCGTCAGCCGCAGAGTTGACAATCGCGATCGTGAATAACGGTCATATGATCAACATGCAAAAAGTCGCAGAAGCCTATACCGCTGAAACTGGTACGACACTGAATTGGGTGTCATTAGAAGAAGGCGTTCTGCGTGAACAAGTAACATCAGACACAGCAACCGGTGGTGGCCAGTACGACATCATCAATATCGGTATGCAAGAAGCTCCTATCTGGGGTGCTGCTGGTTGGATTGAGCCGCTGGAATTTGGTGCAAGCTACGACATCGACGACATGCTTCCTGCCATGCGCAATGGCCTGTCTCATGAAGGCACACTTTACGCTGCACCTTTCTATGGTGAATCTTCCATGGTTATGTATCGTAAAGACCTGATGGATGCGGCTGGCGTATCAATCGCTGACAATGATTCCTGGGATAACATCAAAGCTGCTGCTGCTGCTATCCACAAGCCCGACGATGGCATTTATGGTGCTTGTTTGCGCGGTAAGCCAGGCTGGGGTGACAACATGGCGTTCATCACCACGGTTGTAAACTCTTTCGGTGGTGCGTGGTTCGACGCTGATAGCAAGCCAACACTTGATTCGCAAGAGTGGAAAGATGCAATCAACTTCTACGTTGACCTGCTTGGCAACTACGGTCCTCCAGGTTCTGAAGGAAACTCTTTCAACGAAATTCTCGCGCTTTACAACGAAGGTAAATGCGGCATGTGGATCGACGCTACCATCGCAGCTTCCTTCCTGACCGTTGATGGTGTCGCTTACGCTCAGTCACCTAATGCTGGTAACCCAGTTGGTGCAAACTGGTTGTGGGCATGGGCAATGGCAGTACCTGCTGGATCGCCCAACGCTGAAGAGTCTATGAAGTTCATCGAATGGGCAACCTCCAAAGATTACATCAAAGCGGTTGCTGACCATCCGGACTTTGGCTGGGGTTCTGTACCCACAGGCACACGTGCTTCAACCTATGCTTACCCTGAGTTCAAAGCCGCAGCACCTTTCGCTGCTGCAGAAATGGCGGCTATCGGATCAGCAGCGCCTGCTGCCACCGATCTGAAGCCGTACGTTGGTGTTCAGTTTGCTGCCATCCCGGAATTCCCGGAAGTTGGTGGTGCAGTTGCTCAGGAAATGGCTGCAGCTCTGTCAGGTGCAAAATCAGTTGATGACGCACTTGCAGCAGCTCAATCAGCTGCCGACGCAATCATGCGTGAAGCTGGCTACTACTAAGGCTGTATCAGAAGTCTAAGTAAGACCAAAAAGGCTCGGCGGCGCTCTCTCCGCCGAGCCTTTTTACTATCAGAGATCACCGATTTCTGTTCTGTCCTGGGTTCTGTCGCCGTTCGTGGTAACCCCACTTTAATCTAGAGCGTCCACCAGCTGCGCGAAAAGCGAGGCGCTGACGCGAAAGATGAGCTACTGGCCAGTGCTTGGGTATCGGGGTAGACCCCCAGTTTTGTAACGCGTAAAGAGCTATGTCCAAAAGAACGCTCCCCCGTCTACTACAAACACCAGCCGTCGTGCTATTGCTTCTGTGGATGTTAGTACCACTTGGCATGACGCTCTATTTCTCGTTCATCCGCTACGTTCTGAATAGCTTACGTAGACCAGAATGGACGACGCCAAGCATTAGTAACTGGCGTGGGTTTGGCAACTACGAATACGTATTGTTTAACTCCAAAGATTTTTGGTTTGCGGTCCAAAACAGTCTGTATATCGTTGTCAGTATCCTCTTGATAACCGTCGTGCTGGGTTTGGCCCTGGCCATGCTGGTCAACCGATCATTTCCAGGTCGCGGTATCGTGCGGGTTTTGCTTATTTCCCCGTTCTTCATCATGCCTGCGGTCAACGCAGTGCTGTGGATCAACATGATCCTGGACCCGGTACTGGGCCTCAACGGACTGTTGGTCGAAGGGATAAACGAAACGGTGAGAAACCTGCAGGACTTTCCGATACTCGGGGCGTTCTTCTCGTTATGGCCTAATCTGGAACCGGTTTCTTTCCGCGCCACTCAAACTTCTTCTTATGCTGTCATCATGATGGTGGCCTGGCAATGGACTCCATTTGCTGTGCTCATATTCATGACCTCGCTGCAGTCCGAAGATGAGTCACAAAAAGAGGCAGCTATTCTTGATGGTGCCAACGCCTGGTCACGATTTCGAAATTTGACCCTACCGCATCTAGCTCGACCCATTGCCATAGTGGTAATGATCCAATCTATTTTTCACCTCTCACTCTACGCTGAGATTGAAATTGTTAGTCGAGGTAATGGCAATAAAAACCTGCCTTATCTCATTGGGGAATTTACGTCGAACAATATCGGCGCAGCCAGTGCTGCTGGCATATTCGCAGTCATATTAGCCAACATAGTAGCAATCTTTTTGCTTCGTATGGTCGGCAAGAACTTGATGGATTAGGACACTAACGTGGCAACTGTCGATCAAACATCCAATTTTGGAAAAGTCTTTTGGCCTGTTTTAGCATGGACCATTGCGCTTATCTTTTTCTTCCCAATTTTTTGGCTGGTTTTTACAAGCTTTAAAACTGACGCCGATGCGGTGAAACCCGAGTTTCTGTTTACGTTCAAACCGACGCTCGAAAACTACCTCAACATGACCGAAAACTACGATTACTGGCGCTTCGCCATTAATTCGGTCATTACAGCGACGTTCGCGACAGGTTTTGCATTGATTGTTGGTGTACCTGCGGCTTACGCGATGTCGTTTAATCCAAGTCGTCACACCAAAGATATCTTGGTCTGGATGCTATCAACAAAAATGTTACCTGCAGCTGCAGTACTCTACCCGATGACATTTTTAACCAAGAATTTCCTTGGTATTTACGATACTCATTTTTTGATCATCCTGGTGCTCTGTCTCATCAATCTGCCAATCGTTATTTGGATGCTTTTCACCTACTTTAAAGAAATCCCAAAAGAAATTATCGAAGCTGGAAAGATGGACGGCGTTAGCACCTGGGGCGAGATCAAAGATATTTTAATCCCTCTTGCTTGGGGAGGCGTCGCATCAACTGCACTTCTGTGTTTTATATTCTGCTGGAACGAAGCCTACTGGACAGTTCGGCTGACAACCACTGAAGCGGCGACACTGTCCAAGTTAATCGAAGGCAACAGAGCACCTGAAGGATTGTTTTTCGGACGGCTATCCGCCGTATCGACAGCAGCAGTAGGACCCATCGTCATACTCGGCTGGTTTTGTCAGAAGCAATTGGTTCGAGGTCTGACCTTCGGAGCGGTGAAGTGAAGATTGATGCGACAACAGACGTCTACAGTTTGCTTGCTGCACACTCAAAAGAGCTATATCTAAGCGAATCACTCGGATCACGAACTTCTACTGCTTATGGCGCGAACATTCCAAGCTAGCGCTATGTCGATTATTGAGCCTGAAATCGAAAAAGTTGATCGCAGCTCGCGTTCAATTCGCTATCTAGAACACGGATGGCCTTCGGAGCTGTGTCGCTGGCACGCTCATGAGGAGTACGAGCTGCATCTCGTTGTTGAGACTCGAGGCAAGGCGTTTGTCGGCGACTACATCGGAGATTTTAGAGCCGGTGACCTGTTCATGACCGGACCCAATCTGCCGCACAACTGGATCACTGATCAAGTCTGGTCGGAACCCGTTGGAATCCGCGACATGCTGATACAGTTCAGCCACGAAAGCGTTGAGAAACTGGCGGAGGGATTTCCCGAGTTTGCCCAGGTGCTACAACTACTGCAACTTGCCCAGTCGGGTATCTTTTTTGAGGGATTCAACCCAACGTTCGCGCGCGGACATATGGAATCTATTCGTGATAACAGAGGAGCCGAGCGGATTCTTGCATTTGTGCGCTTCCTGGTCCGGCTCAATGAACACGCTGAAAAGAAAACACTTTCAGTTACCAAACTTATCCAACCTGAAGGTGGGAGCAAACAAGCGCGCATCGCGCTGGTTGTCGATCATGTTACCGAAAATTTCTATGAAGCATTCTCGGTAGCCCAGGCTGCGGAAATGGCGAATATGACTGAAATCACGTT
>CAZQOI010000151.1:0-4859 GCA_964594905.1 uncultured Granulosicoccaceae bacterium | reverse complement strand
CTAAAGAAGAAATACTAGAGTCCATCTCCAATATGTCTGTGATGGAAGTTGTTGAACTGATCAGCGACATGGAAGAGAAGTTTGGCGTATCTGCAGCAGCAGCGGTTGCCGCAGCTCCTGCAGGCGGCGGCGACGGTGGTGGCGCAGCTGCTGAAGAGAAGACCGAATTCGACGTAGTACTTGCGAGCATGGGCGATAACAAAGTTGGCGTCATTAAAGCAGTTCGCGGTATCACAGGTCTTGGTCTTAAAGAAGCCAAAGCGCTGGTTGAAAGTGCACCGGCTCCTGTTAAAGAAGCAGCGTCGAAAGATGAAGCTGAAGAAGCTAAGAAGACTCTTGAAGAGGCCGGCGCTACGGTTGAACTCAAGTAGTAGTTATAACTGCTGCGTTGAAAGCAGCAAAGGGATTGGCTGGCGTTTTATTTAAGCGTCGGCCTTTTCCTGTCTGCCCGGATTGATTACGTTATGACGCGCATATAGCGCAGAGATTTGGCTACACAGGGGATTTTCTTCTTGCGACGAATACTTATTGATATTTGCAAAAGAAAAAATTCGCTGTGGAGCCAAAGATCAAGCCAGATGCCGTCAATAACGTGAACAATACGGGCTAGACGAAAAGAGCGTTCTTAAGGTTTTACAAAAATCTTTAACGCGCGATGTAGTTTTCTATTTTTGGGCAAACAGGAACCTTGATGACCTATTCCTTCACCGAAAAAAAGCGTATCAGGAAAGACTTTGGCAAGCGTCAATCTATTCTTGAGGTACCTTATCTACTAAAGACACAGCTAGATTCGTACCGTTCATTCCTGCAAAGGGATAAAGAAGGCGACGAACTTGAAGACAAAGGTCTGCACGGTGCTTTTAAATCGGTAATGCCAATTGTCAGCTACGCTGGCAACGTTGAGCTTCAGTATGTGAAGTATCGCCTTGGCAAACCGCCATTCACGGAACGTGAATGTAGCATCCGTGGCTTAACCTTCGCCGCACCTTTGCGTGTGTTGTGCCGACTTGTAATTTACGACAAAGCGTCTGGCGACAACCGCGTAGTAAAAGATATTAAAGAACAGGAAGTTTATATGGGTGAGTTGCCGCTAATGACAGGCAACGGCACCTTCATCATCAACGGAACTGAGCGGGTAATCGTCTCGCAGCTGCATCGTAGCCCGGGTGTTTTCTTTGACCATGATCGTGGCAAGACTCACTCGTCAGGCAAGTTGCTTTTCTCTGCGCGTGTAATCCCATACCGTGGCTCGTGGCTCGACTTTGAATTTGACGCCAAGGATTGTGTATTCACTCGAATAGACAGACGTCGCAAATTGCCTGCGTCAATCATTCTGCGTGCCCTGGGATACAGCACTGAAGAAATTCTTGAGGCTTTCTTTGAAACGCACGCTGTCACCATGACCAAAGCCAAGATCAATTTCGAGCTTGTGCCTTCGAGGTTGCGTGGTGAGACTCTGGTTTTTGATCTTAAAGACGGTAAGAAAACTATTGTTGAAGCGGGCCGTCGTGTTAATGCCAAGCATGTGCGTCAACTGGAAAAAGCGGAAGTCAGTAAGATTGAAGTCCCTGATGAATTTCTGCTCGGCAAAGTGCTGGCGCACGATTTAATCGATAAGGAAACCGGTGAAGCCTATGAAATGCTCAAGGCGAATGACGAGATCACCGAAGAGAATATCGAGAAGTTGCTTGAAATTCGGCCCAAAGAAGTCAAGTTCATTTACACCAATGATCTTGATCGCGGACCATATATTTCAAACACTATTCGCATTGATCAGACCAGCAATCAGCTGGAAGCCCAGGTTGAAATTTATCGCATGATGCGTCCGGGTGAGCCGCCTACCAAAGAAGCTGCTCAAACGCTGTTTAACAATCTGTTCTTTACTGAAGACCGCTATGATCTTTCTGCGGTTGGTCGTATGAAGTTCAACCGTCGTCTGGGTCGTGATGAAATCACAGGCCCTGGCATTCTCGACAAAATAGATATCCTTGATGTGCTGAAGTGCCTTATTGATATCCGTAACGGTGTTGGCATCGTTGATGATATTGACCACCTTGGCAACCGTCGTATCCGAAGCGTTGGCGAGATGGCTGAGAATGTCTTCCGCGTTGGTCTTGTGCGCGTAGAGCGTGCAGTACGTGAGCGCCTCGGTATGGTTGAAAGCGAAGGCTTGATGCCGCAAGACATTATTAACGCCAAGCCGATTGCTGCGGCGATTAAAGAGTTTTTTGGTTCCAGTCAGTTGTCGCAGTTTATGGATCAAAACAATCCATTGTCTGAGGTTACTCACAAGCGTCGTGTATCAGCGCTTGGCCCTGGTGGTCTGACGCGTGAACGTGCGGGCTTTGAAGTGCGTGACGTACACCCGACTCACTACGGACGTGTATGCCCGATTGAAACACCGGAAGGACCGAACATTGGTCTGATTAACTCACTGGCGGTCTACGCACAGACAAATAAGTATGGTTTCCTTGAAACCCCATATCGCAAGGTATCAGATGGAAAAATACAGGATTCAGTTGAGTATCTCTCTGCTATTGAAGAAGGTAACTATGTTATCGCTCAGGCGAATGCAGCACTTGATGACGACGGCACATTAACTGATGAGCTGGTGTCCTGCCGATTCGCGAATGAATTTGCGATGTCACCGCCGGATAAAGTTGAGTATATGGATGTCTCTCCAAAGCAGATCGTATCTGTTGCGGCATCAATGATTCCGTTCCTTGAGCATGATGATGCGAACCGCGCACTAATGGGTTCAAACATGCAACGCCAGGCGGTACCAACACTGCGTGCTGAGAAGCCACTGGTAGGTACGGGTATGGAGAGAACAGTTGCGGTCGACTCGGGTGCGACTGTTGTTGCTGTTCGTGGCGGCTCTGTAGACTCGGTCGATGCCGGTCGTATTGTTGTACGCGCCAACGATGATGAAGCAGCACAGGGTGAAACCGGTGTAGATATCTACACTCTCACCAAGTACACGCGTTCAAATCAGAATACATGCATGAACCAGCGACCGCTGGTTAAACCCGGAGACCTGATCGCCAGAGGTGATGTATTAGCCGATGGTCCAAGTACTGATATGGGTGAGCTGGCACTGGGTCAGAACATGCTGATCGCGTTCATGCCGTGGAACGGCTACAACTTTGAGGATTCGATTCTAATCTCTGAGCGAGTAGTTCAGGAAGATCGCTTCACTACGATTCATATTGAAGAACTCAATTGCGTGGCGCGTGACACCAAGCTTGGGCCCGAAGAGATTTCTGCAGATATACCTAACGTTTCTGAAGGTTTGCTTTCCAAGCTCGATGAATCAGGTGTGGTCTATGTCGGTGCAGAAGTAAAGCCGAATGACATACTGGTGGGTAAAGTGACACCAAAAGGTGAAACGCAGCTCACACCGGAAGAAAAGCTTCTGCGTGCAATCTTTGGCGAGAAAGCCTCTGATGTAAAAGATACATCGCTGCGTGTACCACCAGGTATGGACGGTACGGTTATCGACGTACGTGTTTTCACCCGCGATGGCGTGGAGAAAGATGCACGTGCACTGCAGGTAGAGCGCGAAGAGCTGAAGCAGGTTCGTAAAGATCTTGACGACGAACTTCGAATCGTTGAAGACGATATGTTTTCACGTATTGAAAGATTGATCGTCGGGCAGGAAGCCGACAAAGGGCCAAACGGTCTTTCCAAAGGTTCTGTTGTTAGTAAAGAGTACCTTGAAGAGCTTGAGCGCGATTCATGGCTGAACATCAGCATGTCTAAAGAGGATATGAACGTTCAGCTTGAAAAAATGAATACTGCAATCAATGACCAGCGTGAGCAGTTTGAGCAGCGCTTTGTCGAGCAGAAAGAAAAGATCACATCAGGTGATGAACTGGCTCCTGGCGTATTGAAGATGGTTAAGGTTTATCTTGCCGTTAAGCGTCGCCTGCAACCGGGTGACAAGATGGCCGGCCGTCACGGTAACAAGGGTGTGATCTCGATGATTGTTCCTGTGGAAGACATGCCTTATGACGAACATGGTCGACCAGTTGATATCGCGCTTAATCCGCTCGGTGTACCGTCGCGGATGAATGTCGGACAGGTGCTTGAAACGCATCTTGGCTGGGCTGCCAAAGGTATCGGACATCGCATATCAGCAATGCTCGATGCACAGAAAGCGGTTGGTGATATTCGTGCCTTCCTCGATAAGGTTTATAACCACAACGATGAAGTTACTAAAACTGACCTTGATTCCATGACCGATGAAGAAGTGATGGAAATGGCGCATAACTTAAGGTCTGGTATGCCGATGGCAACACCGGTATTCGATGGTGCGGCAGAAAGCGAGATCAAGGCAATGCTGAAGCTTGCAGAGCTGCCAGAGTCTGGTCAGGCGATGTTGCATGATGGCCGCTCCGGCGAATTGTTTGATCGTGCGGTAACCGTTGGCTACATGCACATGCTCAAGCTCAACCATCTGGTTGATGACAAAATGCATGCGCGCTCGACTGGTCCGTACAGTCTGGTTACTCAGCAGCCTCTGGGTGGTAAGGCGCAGTTCGGTGGACAGCGATTCGGAGAGATGGAAGTCTGGGCACTTGAAGCCTACGGTGCGTCATACACCTTGCGTGAGATGCTGACAGTCAAGTCCGATGACGTTGTTGGACGTAACAAGATGTACAAAAACATTGTAGACGGTGATCATCGAATGGAAGCCGGCATGCCGGAGTCTTTCAATGTGTTGCTTAAAGAGATCAGATCTCTGGGCATCAATATTCACCTTGAGCAAGATACGTAGATTCTTTTGGTAACTGATATTTATTATTCACTTATTAATCGAATCTCAAGCATCCAAATATTAGGGAGCTAACATGAAA
>CAZQOI010000150.1:0-4869 GCA_964594905.1 uncultured Granulosicoccaceae bacterium | reverse complement strand
GCTATGCCACCCAATTCTCTTGCGGCGCCTGCAGCAAAGAGGCTGCCGAGCGCCCAGCAAAGTGCGGCACCGAGTGCCGCCAGTTCGGTAGTCAAGTAGTGTCAGCGCTTTAAATCAGTGCTGCAAAATTTGGCTCAAGAACAGTTGAGTTCTCTCTGATTTAGGATTGTTGAAGAATTCATCTGGAACATTCTCTTCAACAATTTGCCCCTCATCCATAAAGATGACTCGGTCAGCAACAGTTTTGGCGAAGCCCATTTCGTGGGTAACGCAAATCATTGTCATGCCTTCCTCAGCGAGTTCGATCATGACATCGAGTACTTCCTTGATCATCTCGGGATCAAGTGCTGATGTCGGTTCATCAAACAACATGACTTTAGGGTTCATACACAATGAGCGAGCTATAGCAACTCGTTGTTGCTGACCACCTGAGAGTTGCCCAGGATACTTGTTAGCCTGCTCTGGAATTTTCACGCGTTCGAGATATTGCATAGCTACATCTTCGGCAGCGGCTTTGGGTTGTTTGCGAACCCAGATAGGCGCAAGTGTGCAGTTTTCCAATACTGTCAAATGTGGAAACAGATTGAAGTGTTGGAATACCATGCCGACTTCGCGACGCACCGCTTCAATGTGTTTCAAATCGTTGGTTAGCTCTACACCATTTACGATGATGTCGCCTTTTTGATGCTCCTCCAGGCGATTTATGCATCTGATCATGGTTGACTTGCCCGAGCCCGAAGGGCCGCAGACGACTATGCGCTCACCACTCTTAACGTCAAGATTGATGTCTCGTAGGACATGAAAGTCGCCATACCACTTATGCATCGAGCGAATCGTGATGGTTGATTCACCGAGACTGCGGTCGGTCGTCGAGTTTGATTGAGTATGTTCCATAGGTCAGACCTTATCGCTTGTGGCCGGTGTGGAGTTTGTTTTCCAGGTACAGGGAGTAGCGTGCCATGGAATAACAGGAGATGAAGAAGAACAGTGCAACGAACAAGTAAACCTCGTTGGTCAAGCCATTCCACTTGGTATCAGCAAGTGATGCGCGGCCGATACCGAGAGGATCCAGCAGGCCGATGACAATAACCAGTACCGAATCCTTGTACAGACCAATAAAAGTGTTGACGATGGCGGGAATCGAAATTTTCAACGCCTGTGGCAACACAATCATGCGCATCGATTGCCAATATTTCAAACCCATCGCATCAGCAGCTTCCGTCTGGCCTTTAGGGATTGCTTGTAAACCACCTCGAATGACTTCGGCCATATAAGCCGATGCGAACAAGGTCACCATGATCAAAACTCTGAGTAAAAGATTGAAGGTGGTGCCCGGGGGTAGAAAGTAGCTGAGCATGGTTGAGGCAACGAAAAGCAACGTGATCAACGGAACGCCACGAAAGAATTCGATAAAGAAGATGCACGAGTACTTGATGATTGGCAGGTTCGATTGTCTGCCTAGTGCCAGTAATATTCCGAGCGGTAAGGAAAACGCTATACCAGTGACGCCGATGATAAGAGTGAGCATGAAGCCACCGAATAGGTCAGTGGACACGAACTTGAGACCACCGAAACCACCGATTAAAAGCCAAGCAGCAACGAATGGAAATGCAGCGGCAAACCACAGTAGCGGTTTCCTGAACGGGCAGTTTTCCCACAACAAGGCAGCAATGGCTACGACCATCAACACAAAACTTAAGTTAACCCGCCAGCGCTCAACGGCCGGGTAGAAGCCGTAGGTAAATAGTCTCCAGCGCTCGGCTATAAAAGCCCAACAAGCTCCTGAGCCTTGTGCACGACACTCGTTTCGGTCATTGCCGGTAAATGCCGCATCAAAAAACCCCCAATCGAGAAGGCCCGGAACTATTCGGTACAGGATGTAACCAGCAATCAGGCTTGCGACGATATTGCCAGGGGAGGCGAAAAGATTTTTCTGCAACCAAAGAACTACTCCACCAGTGCGGAACGGAGCTGGCAAAGCTGGGTGCTGTCCGGCAGGGTACTGGCCCGATGCGTATATGTCTTTGTCAGCCATGCTAGCGCTCCACCAGCGCGATGCGCTTGTTGTACCAATTCATAAACATACTGATTAACAATGACATGACCAGATAGATGCCCATGACGATCATCATGCATTCCATTTCTCGACCGGTCTGATTTAACGAGATACCGCCGATAGTTGCGGTGACATCCATATAGCCGATAGCAATAGCCAGTGATGAGTTCTTGGTCAGGTTAAGGTAGTTACTGGATAACGGCGGTACGATCACTCGAAGCGCTTGTGGGATAACCACCAGGTTCAAGGTACGCTTTCGGTTGATGCCGAGCGCAAGACTGGCTTCGGTCTGTCCATGGTTGATGGCCAAAACGCCAGCGCGAACAATTTCTGCGATGAATGCAGCCGTATAGAGTGACAGCGCGAGCCACAATGCAATGAACTCCGGACGGATGACCATGCCGCCCTTGAAGTTGAATCCTTTAAGTTCAGGTGTGTTCCAGTTAATTGGTTGACCAGTGACGAAGTACGCAACCAATGGCACGCCAATGACCGCCGCCAGCGTCACCCAGAAAACCGGGTATTGTTGTCCGGTTGCTGCTTGTTTTGCTCTAGCCCAACGTTTGAACAACCAGCTGAACACGATTCCCGCCAGAGCCAGTAATGCGACGATCTTGAAAGCAGGCAAGAATTCTGGACTGGGCATGAATACGCCGCGGTTCGTCAGAAACGTTGAATCGCCAATGTTCAGTGCATTTTTAGGTCTTGGTAGCGAATGGACGATAATGCCGTGTACCAAAAGAATATGCAGTAGTACTGGCACATTGCGCATGTACTCGATGTATACAAGCGCAAGCTTGTTGGTCAGCCAGTTCTTGGAAAGGCGAATCACACCGAGTATGAAACCGAGGATAGTCGCGAGAACGATACCTGCGCCAGCAACTAATAATGTATTGATGATGCCAACCAGCATTGCGCGGAAGTGCGACGACCGAGATGAGTATTCGATCAAATGTTGGTTGATGTCGTAGCTTGCGGGTTGAAACAGAAACGCAAAGCTGAATCCTTTGCCGAGTCGTTCAAGGTTGACCACTGCGTTTCTTGCCATGTAGCCGATAAAGCTCAGGATAAGAATCGCCGCAATGATCTGAATTATTTTTGAGCGTGACTCCTTGTCGTACCAGAGCCTTAGCAGGGCTGGTTTAGTGTCTTCCTGAAGTGATGCTGTGCCTGTAGTCATACGAGGTACCGCTTCTGTTGGTGAGAATAAAAAAAGGGGCACCTGGGTGCCCCTCGTCACTACTTGAATCTTACTGCATGAAAACTGTACTTAGCGAATTGGCGCAGCGTACAGGATTCCGCCGTCTTTCCATTGAGCGTTAAGACCACGCTGAAGCGCGATCGGAGTGCTTGGGCCGATGTTGCGTTCGAAGATCTCACCATAGTTTCCACCAGCCGCAATTGCGCGAGCCGCCCAGTCTTTGTCAAGACCGATCATGGAACCGAAGTCGCCTTCAGTACCGAGCATACGGTTGATAGTTGGGTTGTCACCCGCTTCTTTAGCCATCTCGGCAACGTTTTCAGAAGTGATGCCTGCTTCTTCAGCATTGATCAGAGCGTTTACAACCCACTTGCCGATGTCCAGCCATTCGTCATCACCATGACGAACCGCGCCACCAAGTGGCTCTTTGGAAATAATTTCTGGCAGCAGCATGTGATCATCAGGGGCTTCAAAAGCTGCACGTGTTGCAGCAAGACCAGACGCGTCAGTGGTGTAGACGTCACAACGACCGGCGAGGTAGTTGGTTTTTGCTTCTTCGTTAGTTTCGATAGGCACTGGCTCATAAGAGATGCCGTTTGTGCGGAAGTAGTCAGCGAGGTTCAGTTCAGTCGTAGTACCTGTCTGGATGCAAACTGACGCACCGTCGAGTTCTGTAGCTGAAGCAACACCGAGCTCTTTAGGAACCATGAAGCCTTGACCATCGTAGTAGTTGACTGGCAGGAAGTTCATCTTGAGGTCAGCATCACGGCTCATAGTCTCAGTCGTGTTACGGAACAGGATGTCGCCTTCACCAGAATTCAACAGGGTGAAACGAGTCTTACCCGTTGAAGGGACGAATTTGACCTTGCTGCCGTCACCGAGGACAGCGGCTGCCACTGCGCGGCAGAAGTCGACATCGAAACCAGCCCACTGGCCGTTTGCATCAGGTGCAGCAAAACCGACAAGGCCAGTTGTTACGACACAGTTCAGCTCGCCACGTGCTACCACGTCTTCGAGCGTTCCCGCTTGTACAGTGCTGGTCGCTAAAACCGCGGCCGTTGCTGCAGCTGAGAGAAAAGTTTTTTTCATTTACGTAAATCTCCGAAAAGGTTTGTTGTTTGGTTGGCAGGGCGACATCAGTTTTCTTGTGCCGAGCGACAATCCTGTCCCGCGCCCATGCTAACCCCGAAATGGTACCCGAGGTAAGTAACGTGTGGCTGCGATTTGATCGTCACAGTCACTATATTTGGGCCTATGACACAAAAATTCCCAATTGGTTGTCGTTGTCAGAACCGTTTTTGCCAATCCGTCTTGTTCAGAAATGAGCAATACGTTCGTATAGGGCTTGTTTGAGCGTTTTTTGCCTTAAAAACTTCGCGTCGAAAATACGTTGCCGACTGCGTAATAAACTATTAACTGGCACGCTAAATCCAGTTGTAATTTCAGGCCTTCGAATTGCTGTGAAACACGTGCTATCAGGTTGACACAACGCACGATACGTTCGATAATTGTCGGCTTGCCTTGATGGAGGGATTCCCGAGCGGTCAAAGGGGGCAGACTGTAAATCTGCTGGCTCAGCCTTCGGAGGTTCGAATCCTCCTCCCTCCACCAT
>CAZQOI010000149.1:3828-4915 GCA_964594905.1 uncultured Granulosicoccaceae bacterium | reverse complement strand
CTTAAAACAAGTGAGCTAACTGCGTATCAATGCTGAAACTTGCCACATCCCCGACAGAGACACTAACCTTATCGGGTGAAGCAAATCGAAAAGGCGTGCCTTTCTCTGTTACTAGCTCCAACACAGACTCTGTTCCAAGTTGTTCTACAAGTGTAACAGTGCCTTTTAGCTGTCCATCGGACTCGAGTGTCATGTGTTGAGGTCGAATGCCCAAGCGTATCTCGGAGCCATTGGTTTTCGTATTTGATACCAAACGGATAGCGCCAGTATCAAGCCCTTCACCAACGAAATGTCCCTGACCGTTATTAGCTTGTGAAAGAACACCATCGAAAAAATTCATTTTAGGCGAACCGAGAAAACCTGCGACAAACTCGTTAGCTGGGTTGTCAAACAGTTCCATTGGTGCACCGACTTGCATGACTTCACCATCTTTGAGAACGACAATCTTATCTGCCAAGGTCATGGCCTCGACTTGGTCATGGGTAACATAGATAGTGGTAGCGTCGAGTTGCTTATGCAGCTTTGCGATCTCGACCCGAGTATCGTGACGAAGGGCTGCATCAAGATTGGATAGGGGTTCGTCAAACAGAAATACGTCCGGGTTGCGTACGATGGCGCGACCTATCGCAACACGTTGGCGTTGACCACCAGAGAGTGCCGCTGGTCGACGGTCCAGAAGATGCTCCATTTGCAATATTTTAGCTGCTGATTCAACGCGTTCACGAATCTCTTTCTTGCTACGACCTTCAAGATCGAGAGAAAACGCCATGTTATGAAACACCGTCATGTGTGGGTAAAGCGCATAGGACTGAAACACCATGGCAATGCCACGTTTTGACGGTGGCAGATCGGTTACCGGGCGATCGGCAATATGTATTTCTCCACTGGACAGGTTCTCAAGCCCGGAGATCATTCTTAATAAGGTGGATTTGCCACAGCCTGAGGGACCAACAAATACGACGAACTCCCCGTTGTCGATTTGTAAATCCACATCACGAATAACGTGAATATTGCCAAAGGACTTGTTAACCCCTTTTAGTACTACCTGGGCCATCTAGATTTCCTCAAACGTCACGTTAAGCGATTC
>CAZQOI010000149.1:0-3728 GCA_964594905.1 uncultured Granulosicoccaceae bacterium | reverse complement strand
GGTTGGCTTCGTTGTTTTTATACGGTGCTTGGTCCGCATTGATGGTATGCACGGCATCTAATCGAAAGCCATCTACGCCACGGTCAAACCAGAACCGTGCAACATTCTCAAATGCCTCACGAACGTTGAGGTTGGCGTGATTCAAATTGGGTTGGCTATTGAGAAAATTATGTAGGTAGTACTGATGCCGACGCGGCTCCCAAGTCCAGGCGGGACCGCCGAAGAAGGAAAGCCAGTTAGTTGGTGGGCTACCGTCTGGCATAGGTTCAACCCAGTGAAACCAATCGGCTTTGTCGTTATCCCTTGATTGGCGACTTTCCATAAACCAGGCGTGTTGATCGGAACAATGGGCTGGCACGATATCCACCATTATTTTTAGGCCAAGCCCATGCGCTTTGGCCAGTAGATTATCGAAGTCGTCTAATGTGCCGTAATCCGGATTGACATCGCAGTAGTCGGAAACGTCGTAACCAAAATCTTTTTGTGGACTTTTAAAAAACGGGCTGATCCAAACCGCGTCCACACCTAAATTGGCGATGTAATCCAGTCGCTGGGTAATACCGGGTAAATCACCAATGCCATCATCGTTGGAATCCTGAAACGAGCGTGGGTAAATCTGATAGATAATCGCCGTTTCCCACCAACTCAGCTCCTCAGTATTTTGCCCACTTGTGTTGATAGTTTTATCCACCTTTGACTGAACCTGCCAGAAGCCCGCGAATGAAGTAGCGCTGCATGGATAAAAATACGATGACGGGTACGATTATCGAAATAACTGCAGAGGCATTAAGCAAATGCAATTGATCTTTGAAGGTGCCCAACTGTTTTTGCAAACGTATGGGAAATACCAGATCGGCAGAATTTGCAGGGCCAATGTACAGGGCAACGATGAGGTCGTTCCAAACCCAAAGGAATTGAAAAATACTGAACGAAGCCAGTGCAGGTACCGATAAGGGAATGATCAGGCGCGTGAATATTTGTAGATGACTGGCGCCGTCGATTCGCGCGCTTTCCAATAGCTCTTTGGGTAAGCCAACAATGTAGTTACGTAATAGATAAATCGCCAAAGGTAAGCCAAACGCCGTGTGAGTGACCCACAAGCTTGCAAACGATTTGGAGGGTACCTGACAGGTTCGGGTTGACTCGCAGTCGGTCATCCAGGCATTGAGTGAGCTTGCCCAGGACGCTATGCCGCTGAACCCTTGTAACACTGGCAGAAATGCAAGCTGTGTTGGCACCACCATGAGTGACACCACTAAAATAAACAGCCAGTCTCGCCCCGGGAAGCTCATCCACGCAAAGGCGTAAGCTGCAAAAGCGGCAATCGTGATTGGAATGATAGTGGCCGGAATGGTGACAATAAAAGAAGAGATGAGCGCATTGGGCACGTTTTTGTTTTCGAACAACACCTCGACATAGGCGTCAGTTCCAAACACCGGATCCTGATCGATAAACGTGTCAAGATTTTTCGGCTTCGGTGCGTTCGCTTCCGGGAATGTCCAGGTGAAATCGCCGTTGGATTCAAAAACGAATTCGCCGCCACGTACGTCCATCGCATCGCCTGCAAAAATCAACTGGCGGATCAGTTTGGTTTTCCCTTCGTTCTCGGGATCAGGCACACGACCTTTGAACAGAATTGATTTGACAGCGCCTTCGACCTCGTAACTGTCACGCTCGCCATTGAGTCGCTCAAAAATGTTGCCACTCATGGTGACAAAGGGATCTGTCTGATCTTTGTCATGCGTGGCAAAGCGGTGACCCAATTCTGTGGGCGTGAATGCTGTCCAGAAACCTGAGGTTTTCGACGCGATTTCCGAGCGCAAGGATGTAGTGACCAAAGCCACAAAAGGTACGACCCAGATGAAAACGATGAGGGCCAGAAGAATATGTTTGAGGGTGCGAGACACAGCGATTAATGTCCGAGTTCTTTTTGCTCACGTCGAAGACGCCGAGCGTTAAAAATCATATTGGGTATTACGGTCACCATCAGCATAACGGCGATTGCTGCAAATAAATTTTCCACGTTGTCGCCACCGACTGACCAGTTATTGCGAGCGTTTTCCATCATTGTGGCCAGCAGTAGCTTGTCGTCATCGTTAGCCGAAAGTGCATAGGGTATGTCGAACATTTTCAGCACCAGTATGACTAGCGTTGTCCAGACAACCACAACCGTTGAATATATCTGCGGTAGTTTGATTCGGAAAAACATCTGAAATGGATTGGCGCCGTCGATCTTTGCGGCCTCAATCGTATCTTCAGGAACACCGCGAAGTGCTGCGGAGAATATCACCATGGCAAAGCCTGTCTGTACCCAGACAAGGATCCACATCAAGAAGAAATTGCCCCAGAATTTCAAACTGTATAACGGTTCATTGTAGGCTGCTGTGTGGCCAAGCAATGCTTTCAACAGTCCGATCTGATAAGACGGTGTAAGCCCGTTGATAGCTTCTTGCGGTTGTATACCACCGCCTGCAAATATATTTCGCCAAATTACTGCAGCACCAACAAAAGAGATGGCCATCGGTACGAATATCAGCGTTTTAGCCACGATTCCCCAGCGTGTTGAATCGGCCAGTACAGCGATCAGTAAGCCAAGTGCAATGCACACTGTTGGTACCAGCACCAACCACATAACGCTATTACGCATCGCATAGCGAAACTGAGAATAGCCAAGTGATGTTGGGTCCCAGATAAATGCATAGTTGCCCACCGTTCTTGTGCCATCAGCTTCTTGAAACGACAAGCTCAAGGTGGAGAACGCGGGAATAAACAAAAACAGCATCAACAGGACTAGCGCAGGGCCAACAAAGATCCATGGCTGAATAGCTTCAAGAATCGTTGCTTCCTTCCCCGAGGATCCTTTTGATGAGTATCGAGCCAAGCCCTGATTTAGCCAGTTGCTTAACCAGAAATAGAGAAAGGAGAGGCCGAGGGCTATTGCGATAGAGCGTATAGCAAAGCCGATTTTCGCAAAACGTTCCTGGGTATCCAGCGTTGAAAACGACCAATTATTGGTTTCGTGAAGCCAGGTGCCAAATTGAGTCATCCATCCATCGAGGGGGGAGGTGATGACATAGGCCAGTATGCCGGTTATCGGTAATACGAAGATGACCGTGAGTGCGATAGCCAAACTATTACCGGCAATGATCGGCTTGAGTGAACGCACGGCGTAATCCAAAACTAAAGAGGGGAGAAAGGCGCGCGAAATTCGCGCGCCTTCAAAGGACAAGACTCTAAGTTACCGAGTCTTCCTGCATCACTAACGAAGCAGGTTTTCATTAACCTTACTTGATGGCATCCCAAGCTGACTGGATGTTATCAGCTGTGGTTTTGGCATCCTGACCATTTGCGAACGCTGTCATTTCTGACCAGAACGCACCAGCGCCAATCGCACCAGGCATCAGATCAGAGGCGTCGAAACGGAAAGTTGTAGCGCTTGACAGAATTTCACCTTGCTTGCGCAGTGCTGGTGTTGCGTAGGCTTCAAGACTTGCGCCTTTGTGTGCAGTCAGGAATGTGCCCTGTTGCATCCACGCTTCATGCGCTGAAGGTTCTTTCATGAATTCGAAGAATGCACGAGTAGCCGGGCTGTCTTTAGTCATGGTCCAAAGCGTACCCGCGCCGAGGACAGGGTTACCCAATTCGGCTGCTTCGTAAGGAGGGAAGTAGAAGAAGTCCGCTTCACCGTTCGCTACTTCCTCACCTTTCTTCGGGAAGAAAGCCGGGAT
>CAZQOI010000148.1:3718-4918 GCA_964594905.1 uncultured Granulosicoccaceae bacterium | reverse complement strand
GGTGCTCAAGCATCGTCAGGGTATGCCAAATCAATAACCTCGTAGAGTATCTCTTGTCCATCTACGTTGATCGTCACCGCATCGTCTATCCGTTTTTTCAATAAGGCTCTTGCCAGTGGCGAATCAATACTGATGTATTTCTTGGCAGTATCGATCTCATCCGCGCCCACCAATCGGACGGTTCGCGTTTCCCCATTTGATTCAAGCGTGACCTGGCAACCGAAATAGATCTCATCTGTTTCTACTTTTCGCTCAACCACCGTTAGATCCGGAAGGCGCTTTTGCAAGTAGCGAATGCGTCGATCAATTTCTCGAAGCTCTTTCTTTCGATAAATGTATTCGGCGTTCTCTGAGCGATCCCCCTCGGCAGCAGCGGCCGTTACGGCGGCTGTTACATCTTTACGACGTTTCCACAGAGCCTTTTGCTCTGCTTGCAACATCTGCAAACCACCTGGCGTAATATACGGCGATGATTTAGCTTGAGGCGCGCGATAACGGCCCATGTCTTCCTCTCTCCCATCCGTGCAATCAACTGTGCTTCGACGAGCCAGCTTTAGTCGGTGTCGTCAGTATAGATACAGCTTGACCAGGCGCTTCGTAAATGGTCAGGGCGTCTGTGTCATGATCGGTCTGAACCCAAGTGTAGCGGACCATAGACGCGACGATCCAACAATAAGACGCTGCATGCAATTTGCCCATGATTGGGGCTACCAAGAGCTCGTCATGGTCAATCTGTTCGCCTGGTGCGCTACCAAACCACAAGATCTCAAGTCCGCAGAGTTCCCAGTAGGTTCTCATAATATAAAAGTACTTAAGCAGGCGGCTGAGCGGGCAGATTGCATTGTCGCTGCCTGGGGATCACATGGTGCTTTCTGCGCACAAAGCGACAGAGTGGTAAAAGCACTCGACAGCTTCACACTATTTTGTTTCGGTAAGACGAAATCCCATGAGCCACTTCATCCGCTCTACCAACGGCGTGATGCCTCGCTACAGAACTACCCATAGATACAATTGCAGCAATTATGCGCTTTGGTAGACTTGGCCACCGGAGTACCAATCTAACCACGGAGAGCAGACCCATGAAAATCAACAAAATTATCTCGCTGAGCAGCATCGCGATTGCAATCACCCTTGCTGGGTGCGGCGGAGGGTCTGATGATCCACCTGCGGAAACGCCTGTAGATCCAACAGCACCAACAG
>CAZQOI010000148.1:0-3618 GCA_964594905.1 uncultured Granulosicoccaceae bacterium | reverse complement strand
GGAGGGTCTGATGATCCACCTGCGGAAACGCCTGTAGATCCAACAGCACCAACAGCACCAACAGCACCAACAGCACCAACAGCACCAACAGCACCAACAGATCCGACAGCACCAACCGCTCCAACTACGCCAACCGCTCCAACTACGCCAACCGCTCCAACTACGCTGTCAGGAAATGTTTCACAGCTTGGAATTATTGGTGCGGATCAGTTCCCGTCATTTGACGGGACAGAAGTAGAAGCAGAATTATTCGCAACATTCTTTACGTCAAATGAGCTGTTCGACGCGTCGCTGGCGCAAAGCTCAATATTACCAACAAGCGATACTTGCATCATCGACACCGATGATGATGATGACGACGATTTAGTCCCTGTTATCGAGGGAGTCGATTTCACCACGTTGGACGCAGGCGAAGTTATTACGGTATCCAGTCCAGCAGGTACCTTTGCGACCTTGGAACTGATCTCGGCTTTTGGTTTTACATTTTATGACACCGAAACTGAAATCACAGCACCTCTTCCCTCAGGATTAACTGTTGATATTCCAGGAGGTCAATTTCCAGCTTTTGCCAATGTTTCGATTCCTGATGTTTCGCCGTTGACAGGAGCTTCACCTGGAATTAATCAAGCGATCACAGCTGGTACAACATTCAGTTGGGACGCCGGTAACAATCCAGAAGCGCTAGTCCTTATCGATGCAGATGACGTCAGCTGCGTTGTGACGGACGATGGAAGTTTCACAATGCCTGCTAGCATACAGGCGCAACTGCCGGGCAATTTTGGCGCTTTTGGTTACGACATCAGTCGTATTGCTGTGCGGTTTTTACAGTCGGGAACTGCTGTTCTGGTCGTTACCTCTGTGTCAGAAGGTTGATGTAAACCACTAGAGCGAGTATTCAAACCAGGTACTCAATTGGCTGAGAGCCTTAATCTTGTTAAGGCTCTCAGTGAAGTATTTTCAAATTCCCTCCTTTACGAGGTCACACTAGTGCCGTCGACCAACGGTAGGAACCCTCAAGAAATTCCGTGGCACCCCCAAGACGCTAAGCGAATATTTTGACAGCCTGTCTCCAAGCGGAGCGAGCTGCTTAAAAGTGCGTTCAGTAAAACTATCAAGCGATCAGCGGAACCTTTTCAGTTTAAATAGTCCACAAACAACATCTGGTCTGTCATCCTCCGAACTCGGGTAACCGCCGATGAGAGACGATATCGATGGCAGTTAAAATTTGGACCACAGGCCCTGGTTAAGGTAATCAAATTATGTTGATGCGACACTATTTCACCATCTTCGCCATTGGCGCACCGATTCTGATTCTTGTGCTGTGCCTGGTATGGCCTCCGATCATATGGCTATTTGTCATAGTGCTACCGGTGGTGGTGTTAGGTGTGACGGATATGCTCCAGACAAAACAGACGGTACGACGTCTGTATCCTTTTTTCGGACGCTTCCGTTATCTGCTCGAATCAGTTCGACCAGAAATTCAGCAATACTTTGTGGAATCTGAGACCAGTGGTACACCTATACCCAGAGAATTCAGATCGCTGATTTACCAGCGAGCCAAAGGCGCTCGCGACACGCGACCGTTCGGCACTATATTCGATGTCAATCGACCAGGCTACGAATGGATCGATCACTCATTGGTCCCCAAGCATTTAGACGACTCTGACCCACGTGTTCAATTCGGTGGCAATCAATGCAGCAAACCGTATATGGCTTCCCCACTAAATATTTCCGCGATGAGTTACGGTTCGCTAAGTCGTAATGCGATAAGGGCGCTAAACAAAGGTGCGAAGATCGGTGGCTTTTCGCATAACACCGGTGAAGGCAGTCTCAGTCCGTATCATTTAGAAGCTGGCGGCGACATCGTGTGGCAAATCGGCACAGGCTACTTTGGTTGTCGAGATGAGGCTGGTAATTTCAACGATGATGCCTTTCAAAAATCAGCTGTTCTCGAATCGGTAAAAATGATTGAGATAAAATTGTCGCAAGGTGCCAAACCTGGCCATGGTGGCATTCTACCTGCCGCTAAGCTGACAGAGGAAATAGCAGAGATCCGAGGTGTGCCGCTAGGCAAGGATGTGATATCGCCACCGGCACACTCAGCGTTCTCAACACCAATGGAGTTAATGGCATTCATCTCACGACTACGCAAGCTCTCTGGTGGTAAACCTGTAGGCATCAAGTTATGCGTTGGTCGACGAGACGAATTTTTATCGCTCTGTAAAGCGATGCTCAAAACCGGAGAGTATCCTGATTTTGTTACTGTTGATGGAAGCGAAGGCGGTACTGGCGCTGCGCCAACAGAGATGACCAATTCGGTAGGAACACCACTGCGGGATGGTCTCTTGTTTGTCAATAGAGCACTAGTCGGTATTGGGCTTCGAGATAAGATACGCATCATTGCATCAGGAAAAATCTTTTCAGCCTTTCATTTGTTGCGAGCGATAGCGCTCGGTGCTGATACGGTCAATTCTGCTCGCGGCATGATGATGGCACTTGGTTGTATCCAAGCTCGTAGCTGCAACACTGATCACTGTCCTACCGGAATCGCTACGCAAAATCCAGCTCGGAGTGCTGGACTGGTAGTGAGTGACAAAGCAACTCGTGTGGCGAATTTCCATCGTTCAACAATCGAAAATTTGATGGAGCTACTCGGTGCAGCTGGATTGTCCAGCCTCGACGAACTTGAGCCGAAGCACATTAATCATCGGATTGAAGGTACGAACGTTAAAAACTACGCCCAGATATATCCAAGCATAGAGCCAGGATGTTTACTGGAACCCTATTGCATACCAGAGAGTTGGAAAAACGATTGGCAAGATGCTGATCCTGATCGCTGGTAACGGTCACTGAGCAATAGTCAAATGCTGTTATTCAGCGAACTACCCGCTGGAATCATCGATGGTGCCTTGTTTATTTCGTCCATTGCAAAACCCGCGGCTACTTTGTACTTTGACATGAACTCTTCACGTTCTTTCACTGTTATAACATCATCGATGTGATCAAACTTTCCACCACATCGTTCATCCAGTAGATTCAGTAAGCCGAAGGGCCCAGATCCCCGATTACGCAATACCAACTGCGAAATTGGCCCACACAGCTCGGCGTCATAGTTCACAAGAGCTTGAGTTGTTACGCCAAACTCAAGCATCTTTGCGCCAATAACACGCGCATCGACAATGGCCTGACTGGCGCCGTTAGAACCTGTTGGATACATCGCATGCGCGGCATCCCCCATTAGCGCAACTGGCCCGTCCACCCAGCTTGCAACAGGATCGCGATCGATCATTGGGTTTTCGTAGGCGATATCTGCACTTCTCAACATCGCAGGCACATCGAGCCAGTCGTACTTGAAGTGTTCAAAGTGATGGATAAAGTCTTCAATCTGAACAGTATTGAACCAACGGTCACTCGCCCACCCCTGCGAACTATCGACTGTAAACTCAGCAATCCAGTTTAATTCTGTAAGACCATCAGCATCAGGTGCAGAAATGGGATAAATAATCACCCGATGACGATGCGTACCTAGTCCGATAAACGATGATTTTGTACGCAATGGTTTCGCACGCACAGTTCCTCGCCACATCAACACGCCACCCCAATGAATCGGTCCTTGTT
>CAZQOI010000147.1:0-5105 GCA_964594905.1 uncultured Granulosicoccaceae bacterium | reverse complement strand
TTTTTTCCATACGTCTAAGTGTACTGCCAATCTCACGAACTGCCTATGGTCGCAGTCGGTTTGCACGTTCAAGTAATGCGCGGAGATCACGTCGCAGACTTGTGACATGTCGGTCGACAATATCGTCTATCAGCAATTCAAGTTCATCTTCGATGCTCTGTTGTACATCCAGGTCGACGATTAGTGCACCCTCGATTTCCTCGAGATCAGCAGCCATATCAGCGGCGGGCCTATCGGCAAGCCTATTGGCGAACCCGTCCTCGGTTTGTTCCTTATCGAGTTCATCTTGCTGATCGCCGACGTCACTGACGTCGACTCCAAGTTTCAGATGTGAGGGAAGATCGAATTCGATCGTTTCATGTCGCAGCTGCTCGATTTCCCCATCGACTTCTCTCTCGAGGCGGGTCGACTGGATGATCGATTCATTGCCGGTCTTGACCACATCGTTCAGGACTGGCAGTTCGTCTTCTTCGTAGGCCATTTAAATTCTCCCGCGGCTTTGCGGCAAACGCACAACAAGTGCCGTCGTTTGGGGAGTATAGAAGCTACATTTTGTGGTGCTTTAGTGGGTAACCTCTTTGTTGGTAGAAGCGATAGCGATCGCGACCTGGATCGCGGATGGAAGGATCATCATTGACGATTTCAAGGGCACGTTCGAAGCGACTGAAAAAGGGGGGAACCTTCGAAGACAAATTGATCAGTACTTGACGATCGAAACCAGGTTCTGATGACGAGAGCTGGACCGGATCAGCATCAACATCAACAAGGTTTTCCACCGGGCTATTTACTCGTGCATGTGGAATAAAGCTAACTGCGCGAAATTGCCACAGGGTATCGTCAAGGGTAGCGAGTTCGTCATCGTTCTCGCTATATACGAATACCTTTTGCTTTCTACCGGCGGCTTTTTCAGCGAGTTTTGCGATAAGTTCGTAGCGATGTAAGGCATCGCTGCCACTGAGAACATAAAAGTCAATTTGTGTCATTCGCCCGCCCGTTTACACAGATATTTCATCAACATTGGAACCGGGCGACCAGTTGCGCCTTTGTCCTTGCCTGACTGTGAAGCAATGCCCGCAATATCCAGATGTGCCCAGGGGTAGTTCTCTGCAAAACGGGACAGGAAGCAGGCAGCGGTGATAGTACCGGCAGCTCGGCCACCGATGTTGCCCATATCAGCGAAATTCGAATCGAGCTGTGTTTGGTACTCATCCCAAAGAGGTAGTTGCCAAGTGAGATCGCCGGATGATTCGCTGGCGTTCAGCAGATCTTGTATAAGTTTGTTGTTGTTACCGATTACAGCGCTTGCAACATGACCCAGAGCGATTATGCAAGCGCCGGTCAAGGTTGCCATATCGATCACGACTGCAGGCTTGAACTTCTCGATATAAGTCAAGGTGTCGCACAGAACGAGTCGGCCCTCAGCATCGGTATTGAGGATCTCCACACTTTGCCCTGACATCGTTGTCACGACGTCACCAGGACGGCAGGCCTTTCCGTCAGGCATGTTTTCAGCTGCGGCCACGACACCGACGACGTTAATATCAAGATCCAGAGTCGCAACTGCGCGCATGACGCCAAACACGGTCGCCGCACCGCACATGTCGTATTTCATCTCATCCATGCTGTCCGATGGCTTGATGGATATTCCACCGGTATCAAAGGTCACTCCTTTGCCAACGAGCACAATGGGCTTACCTGCTTTTTTCCGCCCTTGGTACTCCATCATGATCAATCTTGCGGGTTGCTCACTGCCGCTTGATACACTCAGAAATGCGCCCATACCGAGCTCTTCCATCGCATCCTCGTCCAGTGCACTCGCGCGAACCTTATCAAACTCTGTTTCGAGATCCTGAGCAGCCATTTCAAGGTAGATTGGTGTGCATATGTTTGGAGCAAGGTTGCCGAGGTCACGGGTCAACGCCATCCCTGTTGCTGTAGCGAACCCTCGCTCGGCAGCACGCTCAGCAGCAATTTTTTGTTTAGCTGGGGCGATAATGCTGAAGTGTTCGAGTGACGAGGCAGGTGTGGATTGTCGCCGAGGGTGTCCATTAAAGCGATAGCTTTTTGCGAAAAGCAGTCGAGCTAATTGTTCGCAAGCGTCGATGGTGTCGAGTTCAGATGCCTTGATAGAGAAGGGGATATCTGATTGGGCTGTTAGTGTTTTGGTTGCGAGCAATGCTTTACTCATAGCTTGAATGGCTGATCTCCACCTTTTGGCATCGAGCAAACCTCTTTTGCCAAAACCGACCAGTAAAATACGATCGCAATTAGCCCCTTTGACGTCGTGCAAGAGCGCTGTCTGGCTGTGGCTGCCATTGAAATCTCCGCGCTCAATCTGTCGAGTAATTGCCCCATTACTGGCTTTGTCGATAGTTGCCGCGGCACCAAGCAGTTTGCCGTCCTCAAATACACCGACGATTCGGCATGAAATGGTAAGTTTTGTCGGTTCGCGACTAAGCACGTTGATTTTCACGACAATAATCTCCGAATTAATAGGCCTGCAGTGTAGTGAACTGGTGCGATGCAGTCACCAGTGCTAGATTGACTATCTCATTTATGAATTTCTTGGCAAGTGCGAATTCTTGATCGCTACCTGATGAAGGAAATGTTGGTGACCTTCGCAGCCGTGCTAGTTGTGCTGCTGGTTATCATGATCGGTAATGTGCTGGCGCGAAGTCTCAGCAGCGTGACCGATGGTGCAATCGCACCCGATATGTTGCTGATATTGGTAGGGGTCAAGTCCATCAGTCTTTTGGTGACTCTGATTCCGCTTGGTCTGTATCTCGGCATTCTGCTCGCCCACGGTCGGTTTTATCGCGACAACGAGATGGCGGTAATGCAGGCTTGTGGTATTGGATGGAAAGACCTGTTGCGGCCTACCGCTCTAGTTGGGCTCGTTGGCGTCGTTCTCATAACGATTCTGACGATATTCGCATCTCCATGGGCTGCGCGTTACGAGCAAACCTTGAAACAATCTATTCGAGAGCAATCTGCGCTATCGCTCTTGACTCCGGGCAAGTTCATCGAATCGAGTAATGGCGAGGCTGTGTTTTTCGTTCGTGAAAGCAACAATGGCGGTACCCAATTCACCGATGTCTTCATGCATCGACAGAAAGAGAATCAATTACCTGCTGTTGATACTGCTCGTATAGCCACTTACCAGATCGATAGAGAAACTGGTGATGAGTACCTGGTTTTCACGGATGGACAAACCAGTGTTGGCAGACCAGGTGAATCGGCATATACCATTACCGATTTTAAGCGTCAGGGTGTGCTCAGACCGCGAGAAGAAACTACAGAGCCTCGTTTGCGCACAAAGGCCAAGCCCTTATCCCAACTAATCAATACAACTGACTTAGCGGATAAGGCAGAACTACAGTGGAGAATTTCCATTCCACTAGCAGCTTTGTTGCTTGCATTACTTGCGGTTCCGCTAAGTTACACATCGCCCCGTGAGGGCCGGTTTGGAAAAATTGCCATCGCGATACTGATTTACATTCCCTACGCCAACTTGCTTGTACTTGCCAGAAAATGGATAGCCGCTGGCAGCATGCCATCCTGGATTGGCTTGTGGCCAGTGCACATATTGGTGTTTATGGTGATTGTCTGGCTGTTACTACGGCGGGTTGGCTGGCAATGGTTCTTTGAACGAAAGCGGGCGTCTATCTGATGTTTTTGACCTTGGACAGATACATTGGGCGTTCGATACTGACGACGAGTTTGTTGGTTTTGATGACATTAGTGGCGCTAGCAAGCATTTTCGCATTCATCAGTGAACTCGATGATGTAGGCCAGGGAAATTATGGTGTGGCAGCCGCTGCGCAATACGTGTTTCTGACTATTCCAGGTAAGGCGTATTTGTTGTTTGCGCCAGCTGTTTTATTGGGAAGCTTATTGGGTCTTGGTGCTCTTGCAAGTAATAGTGAGCTGACGGTGATGCGGGCTGCCGGAATCTCAACTGGCCGCATAATCCGAGCAGTCAGTATTACTGGTGTGGCACTGATGCTACTGATCGCATTGATCGGAGAAACGATCATGCCGCGCTCAGAGCAAATAGCGGAAGAGTTACGTCTGACAGCACTAGAGGAGCGCTTGTCAGTGAAGGGAGGAAGTGGATTGTGGTTGAAATCAGCAGGGAGGTTTGTGCATATATCGACTGTCATGCCTGATTTCACACTTCTGGATGTAAAGATTCATAACTTCGACGATCGAAAACTTAGCTCGGCGATTCATGCAAAACGAGCACAACGTGAAGGTAATAGATGGCATCTTGAAGACGTCGAACTCACCAATTTCGATCAAAATACACCGCTGACCGAACGTATCGATAAGATTGCATGGCAAGACCTTGCGCGTCGAAATTCTGTCACATCAGGTGTTGTTGATGAAAAAAATGACATTCCAAGCTTGGTAAGTGCTGATGTTCTCAAAAGTCTTTCTATCTCTCCAGAGAGTCTTTCGGCGCAAAATTTATACGATCAAGTACGTTATTTGAATGAAAATCAGCTCGACAGTAAACGAATCGAATTGGCATTTTGGACAAAAGTAACCAGTCCATTAGCAACACTAGTGATGCTTATGTTATCGATGCCGTTCGTATTTGCATCGCAACGTGCAGGTGGGGCAGGTCAAAAGATATTTATCGGAATTATGCTCGGCATTGCCTATGTTTTGGTTAATAAATTACTGACTCAATTAGGCCTTGCGAATGGTCTTTCGCCATTGATTAGTTCGCTGTTACCACTGGCTGTATTTCTATTGATCGCAATATGGGGAATATTGCGTACAACGTAATTGAAATGGATGTTCTAAAATATCATTTCAATAATTCAAAGTATATTCTAACTATTTGTTTTTAAAAGAAATAACAGTGCCTGATATTCGGTCGTGAAGCGCCTCTTTTCGAGGTGAAAACAGAATAAAAACAAGCGTAAATCCGAACAAAAGACAGCCAAAAACATATCTTTTCAGGGTCTGAAATCGGCTGATTTTCCCACCATTTATCGTTTCCAATTGCAGGCTCCATGCACGCATGCCAAGTGTTTGGCCGCCATGTCTCCAGAACCAATCGAAAAACAGGTATCCAATTGCAAACAAGATGATCT
>CAZQOI010000146.1:0-5122 GCA_964594905.1 uncultured Granulosicoccaceae bacterium | reverse complement strand
ATGGGGTTCGCATATGATTTTTCATCATTAGCGCTTTTTTTTGTACTCATGGACGGGCCATCGCAAAGTCGAATAGTCTGCTGCCAGTATAGTCAGTGTGGTTGTTCACGACTGTGATCAGAGCGTTACGGCAACCATGCAGAGCGCGAATACCATTCGCCTAGCTGTGCTCGTTCCTCATCGGTCATGCCAGTAAGATTGCCAATGGGCATCGCTTTGGTGGCGACCGATTGCTGATAAACAGCCAGCGCTCGAGCTGCCAGTTGTTCGGGTGTTTCAAGCATTATGCCCATTGGTGCCAGCACGAACCCTGGATGCGCTGGATTTTGTGCATGGCAACTAACACATCGGTTGACCACAATCTCATGGGCGAGCGTGTTGAGCTCGGGATTGGACATTGACGCCACAGTGACACCAGCATTTGTTGCGGACCCATCAGCGGTGTCTGCTGATGCCGGTTTTATGTCTGGTGCTATCGCCCAAATGATGCCAATGATCAAAGCTGCAGCAACAATAAGTGTCAATGGCGACTGTGTACCTTTATGCCGTTGCACAAAATAGACGCGAATCAACGCACCAGCGAGTGACAAGCCAATCAATATCAGCCAGTTGTATTCATGCGCATAGGTCATCGCATAGTGATTGCTGATCATGACGAACAACACCGGCAGGGTGAAGTAGGTGTTGTGCAGGGAGCGCTGTTTCGCTTTGATACCGTGGATGGCTTCTGGTGCACGCCCTTCGTTTTTCGCAGCGATTAGATCCCGCTGCCCGGGCATGATCACGAAGAACACATTGGCCACCATGATGGTGCCGAGCATGGCACCAAAATGGATGTAGGCACCGCGCCCACTGAACACCTGGCACAAGGCGTAAGCGACAATGCTGAGTAGCACAAACATGATGGCGGCCAGCGCCGTATCATTTTTGCCCAATACAGACTTGCACAACAGGTCGTAGATAATCCAGCCACAAACGATGGTGACTATGCCAAGACTAACGGCAATGGGTTTGCCTATGGCGAGTACGGTTGGGTCGATCAGGTAAATCTCAGCCTGATACCAGTACATCAGTGCCAGCAGGAAAGCACCGGTTATAAAGGTTGTGTACGCCTCCCACTTGAACCAGTGCAGTTTTTCAGGGAGCTCATTGGGTGCAATCGTGTATTTTTGCGAATGATAAAACCCGCCACCGTGTACAGCCCACAGCTCACCACCGACACCATCCGCGACATCTTGTTCGCTTTTGGGTGTCTCAAGGCTGTTATCCAGCCATATAAAGTAGAAGGATGCGCCAATCCAGGCAATGCCGGTAATGACGTGAGCAAACCGTGCCAAGAGATTGATCCACTCGACGATATAACTTTCCATCAGGTCTGCATGTCAGGGTTTTATTAGATCTGAGTTTATCAGCCTTTGCTGCTAGCGCAAGATTTGTGAGGCATAAACCCAGACTAGATGTCCCAAGCTGTTCGTGCGAATATCGCCCAACGCCAAACATCGGAAACGATGGTGGGCATAATTCTGAAACAACGAGAGAACACGTGTTGAAATTGCCGGATCCAGTACCTTCAACGCAGGGCATGGAGGAATTTGTCGAACGCTATGGTGCCATCTATGAACATTCACCATGGGTAGCAGCAACGACCTGGGAACGTGGTCTGAGCGTGGCCGAAGATACGGCCGAAGGTCTTGCAAAAGTGATGGCGGTCACCCTGAACAAGGCAAGCTCTGACAAGCAATTGGCTCTAATCAATGCGCATCCCGATCTTGCGGGCAGGGCTGCCAGACAAGGCGATCTGACGCAAGATTCCACCGATGAGCAATCGAGCGCTGGGTTGGATCAGTGTACTGAGGATGAGCTTGAGCGCTTCCACTCATTCAACAATGCCTATAAAGCCAAATTCCAGTTTCCATTCATTATGGCCGTACGTGGTGCTAATCGCTTTCGCATTCTCGAAGCATTCGAAGCACGGATCAAGAACGATAGGGACACCGAATTTAAACAAGCACTTGATGAAATCAACAAGATTGCCTTGCTGCGTTTGCAAGCAATGTGTGAACCCTGAACGTTAACGGGTGGTGCCTTAACACTGAAGACTGATGTTCGTACGCTTAACTGCTGCGTTGATGTCGAATGTCGTCATCCCTGACAACATTCGCTAACGTAATTACGCTGCGATGGCGTGCGCGCTTTGACGTGGCATGGCGTTGGATACAACATCACCAATGACTTCGGCAGTTGCGGCTGACAAGGTCCAACCAAGATGGCCGTGTCCAGTGTTGTAAAACACACCGGGCTGACTACCAGTACCAACGCGCGGCATCATATTCGGCATCATTGGTCGGAGACCTGCCCAAGGGATGACTTGATCAGTTGACACGTCAGGAAAGTGTTGACGGCACCAAGCGACCAGCGGATCAATTCGGTCACGACGAATATCGAGGTTCATGCCGTTGAATTCCGCGGTACCTGCAATACGGAAACGATCTTCACCCAGGCGACTGGTCACGATCTTGGCATCATCATCGAGCAAACTTGCCCAAGGTGCAGCTGATATAGATTTTTCATCGTTCAGTGGCACAGTGATGGAATAACCTTTGACAGGATAAATATTCACACGATCACCAAGCTCGGCTGCGAATTCACGGCTGCGAACACCTGCGCACACAACCACTCCATCAAAGTCTTTTTGCGTCGTGTTGGCGCTTCCGCTTTGAGTGAAATCAATCGTGATGCGAGGTTCGGTATTTCCAGAATTAGTGTTGATGGAAACAACATCTGCTTCATAACGAAACTTCGCACCCCGTTTACGGCAGGCATCAGCCAGGCCACGGCTGTACTTGTGAATATCACCGGTGGCATCACTCTCGGTAAAGAAGCCACCATAGTATTCACCTGTCAGGGCAGGTTCGATGACTTTCATTTCATCAGCGGAGACTGCACGCCGATCAAGACCACCGGCTTTGAGTAAACGATTGACGCGCTCACCATGGTCATAACCTTTGCGGTTGGTGTACATATGCAAAATGCCGCGATGTTCGAGATCAAAGTCTATATTTTCAACCTCGGCCCAGCGGTATAAATGTTCACGCGCAGCAATCGCCAGCTTGACGGTTTCAATCGTATTGGCTTCGTAGTTTGGGATGTTTGACATGAATTCAGCCATCCAGCTGAGCTTGTGCCAGGATGGTTTTGGATTGACCAGCAGTGGCGCGTCCTTATTGAACATCCACTTCAGGCCTTTGATGATGGTGGAGGTTTGTGTCCATACTTCCGCATTCGATGCAGACAGCTGTCCGCCATTGGCGAAAGAGGTTTGCATGGCCGCGTAGCGATTACGGTCAAAGATGGTGACGTCGTAGCCGCGCTCTAGCAATGCGTAGGCAGTGGTGATGCCAGTTATTCCAGCACCGACGATGGCGATATGATTCATAGCGGTTCCTTCTTTGTAAGACAGAGTCAATGAACGGGTAAGTTTTCCGTTCGCCAATTCCCATCTGTCTCGGAACCTGAGAGTTTCTTCGCGCCGATGTAAAAGGCCAGTGTGACCAATCGGGTGCGATTACCCCTTCGGTGGACACCTTTGCGAGGTGCCGCTCTCCAGATATCTGACAAAACAAGAGGTTCGGTTGCCTGAGAGATTCCTGGGCGTTGCTCCTTCGGCGCCAACCTCATAAAACCGGTTGGTCTCTCCCTCTTGTTCTGTATGCGATGTGTTTCCACACGTCACATTCCAGATAGGGCGGATGATGGGGTAAAAACTGACCATAAGCAAGTGACAGCATGCTCAGTTCCCAAAGGGCTTCTCCAGGGAACTAAATAACCTGCCCAGATTCCCCACCAGTTCTCGTTTGGCGGCGATTTCTACCCATGGAACCGAAGAGGCGGGTTTGGCAACTGTGAATCTATCGAAATTCCGGGGGTGTCTGTAAACTACCATTTTCAGCATTGTTGCTAACTACGTCGCGTGAACTGGTCATTCTTATGCCTCTGATTGGAAATTGGTCCTACCCCACAGCCATCCGTTTTGGCGCTGGCCGCATTGCAGAAATCGGTGATGCCTGCCGAGCCTCCGGTATCAGCAATCCGCTGTTTGTCACCGACCGCGGTTTGGCGGGTTTACCGGTAACAGCAACGAGCCTCGATTTACTGGAAGAAGCAGGCTTTGCTCGTTCGGTGTTCTCCGAAGTCGATCCTAACCCGACGGAAGCAAATGTGGCCGCCGCACTTGAACAGTATCGTGAAAACAAGCACGACGGCGTTGTCGCCTTTGGTGGTGGATCCGCGCTGGATCTTGGCAAGGTCATCGCGTTTATGAGTGGGCAAACTCGGCCACTGTGGGATTTTGAAGATGTTGGTGATTGGTGGACGCGAGCTAACGCTGATGTGATCGACCCCATCGTTGCCGTTCCAACCACAGCAGGCACAGGTTCAGAAGTAGGGCGAGCGTCGGTTATCACCAATTCAGAAACGAAAGAGAAAAAGATCATCTTTCATCCGAAGATTCTGCCGTCAGTGGTTATATGTGATGCTGAATTGACAATGGGTATGCCTGCATCGATTACCGCAGGCACAGGTATGGATGCATTTGCGCATTGTCTTGAGGCTTACTGCTCACCGCATTATCATCCGATGAGCCAGGGCATGGCGCTTGAAGGTATGCGACTGGTAAAGGAAAATCTGCCGGTAGCGTTTCGTGATGGCAGCCATATCGATGCACGCTCGCATATGATGAGTGCCGCTGCCATGGGGGCAACTGCTTTTCAAAAAGGTCTGGGCGTTATTCACGCCTTGTCGCACCCTATTGGCGCTCATCACCATACGCATCATGGAACCACCAATGCTGTGGTCATGCAGAAGTGTCTGGAGTTTAATCGGGCTGCTATTGAAGATAAAATCAATGCCGCTGCTGCGTATCTTGATATCAAAGGTGGCTTTGATGCCTTCCATGCATTGGTTGGCGATATGAACAGCGAACTGGGCATACCGAAAAACCTGACCGAGCTTGGCGTGAACAATCCGGATGTGGCGACATTGGCAAAAGCCGCCTTGAAAGATCCCAGTGTAGGTGGCAACCCGGTTGAAATGACCTATGAAAATACGGTTGCTTTGATAGAGA
>CAZQOI010000145.1:0-5155 GCA_964594905.1 uncultured Granulosicoccaceae bacterium | reverse complement strand
GAGTGATTCCCCGAGTGATTCCTCAAGGGATTCTCTGATTGAGCAGCGACGTGATTACACCGCCGATACGCTCAGGCGCCAGGATTTGGAAGTCTCTCCTGTCGATCAATTTACGCATTGGCTGAAGGATGCTCGTTCGCGAAAGATCATCGACGCAACCGCGATGATAGTGTCAACTGCCGACTCATCGGGCCAACCGCACTCTCGAGTCGTGTTACTCAAGGAATTCGATGAAACAGGCTTTGTCTGGTACACCTATCAAGAGAGTAATAAGGCACGAGAGATTGCCGAGAACAATCAGGCGTCCATCCTCTTCTACTGGTGTCTGCTTGAGCGTCAGGTTCGAATCGAAGGCACCGTGGAACGCTTGAATCCAAAAGACGCCGATACCTACTTCTATTCGCGCCCAGAAGGCAGTCGCTTCAGCGCAGCAGCTTCGATTCAGTCAGCACCTGTTGAGAATCGCGCAGTGCTGGAAGCCAAAGTCGCGGACTTACACAAACAATATCCTGAGGGTGATGTTCCCCGTCCAAGTGTTTGGGGTGGTTATCGATTAAAACCACACCGTTTCGAATTCTGGCAAGGCCGTGCTGATCGTCTTCATGATCGCTTTATCTATACACAGGAAAGTGAAACCGCTGCCAACGAGTGGCAGGTTCAACGACTCTCACCATGAAGTTTATATTGGCAATAGCGCTTATTGCGCTATTGATCTTGAGCCTACAATTTTTTATGCCGAAACTGGGCGATTCCAAAGCTCGCGGTGTAATCGAAATCGACGGCATAATGCAATTAAGCGATTGCCCTGATACACCCAACTGCCAGGGATCACAGTCAAGCCGCAAAGCCCAACGTGTTGAACCGCTTGTGGTCAACGATAGAGACGACCCGATGGCCAGCGTTTTGGAATTGCTTGCTAAAGAGTCTGGCGTTGACGTCGTTCGTCAAGACAATCACTACCTGCATGCTACGTTTCGCAGTGGCCTGATGGGCTTTGTTGATGATGTGGAGTTCTTGCTTGACGGTACGAACAATACGATACAAATCAGAAGCGCTTCACGACTTGGCAAGTCTGATCTTGGTGCAAATCTCAAGCGTATTGAACGCTTACGCTCAGCGTTACAAGACTACTCAGCTACGACACCCGCTGCCTGACGATCAGCGTGATAAGACGAGCGCACCATCGGTCCACTTGCAACGTGTAAAAAACCCATCTCTTTGCCGTGCACTGCCAGTTCATCAAATTCATCTGGATGGACAAACCTTGCAACAGGTAAATGCGAGATGCTTGGTTGCAGATACTGACCAAGGGTGAGCATGTCGATACGATGTTCGCGCATATCGCGCATCACATCGAGTACTTCGTCGATGGTCTCCCCCAAGCCGAGCATCAAGCCAGACTTCGTTGGCACTTCTGGAAATCGCTCCTTGTGATTTTTCAGTAAATTCAACGACCAGGCATAGTCTGACCCAGGGCGACACTGACGATACAAGCGAGGTACAGTTTCAAGGTTATGGTTGAAGACATCTGGAGGATTACCGGCCATGGCTTCCAGAGCCTTGTCCATGCGTCCGCGATAATCAGGAACCAATACTTCAATTTGAATGTCAGGACAGGCTTCACGCACCGCTTTGATACACGAATCGAAATGCCCCGCACCACCATCACGTAAATCATCACGATCAACTGACGTGATCACCACATAACTTAAACCGAGTTGGGCAATCGCTTTGGCAAGGTTAGCCGGTTCATCCTGATCAAGAGGGTCTGGACGCCCATGCGCAACATCGCAGAACGGGCATCGACGGGTACAGACATCTCCCATGATCATGAAGGTAGCCGTACCGTGGCTGAAACACTCACCGAGATTTGGGCAGCTCGCCTCTTCACACACTGAAGACAAGTTCAGCTCGCGCATCATGCGCTTGATTTCTTGGACTCGTGGATTGTGACTGACACGGGCACGAATCCAGTCAGGTTTTCGAGCCACGCTGGTTTGTGGCGCGATCTTGACCGGGATACGAGAGAGCTTGTCCGCGCCACGCTGATGGCCATCCGGATCGAGTCGCGAGGGTGCTGTGTAATCCATAAGATCAGTGTATCAGCTGGTTCGAGTCTCGACTGTGACATCGAGTTGAGTGTGAAGTGCCGCTAATAACTCAGCCGTTAAGGCCTTCTTATCGGCCAAAATCCCAAGTTTTTGTGTTGAAGTAACCTCAAGACCCTGATAGCCACACGGATCGATTCCGGCATAGGGGGCGAGATCGACGTCCACATTGAACGATAGACCGTGATAAGTGCAGCCTTTACGGACACGCAAGCCGAGCGCTGCGATTTTTGCCTCTTCAACATAAACACCCGGTGCATCCCGCCGTGCAGTGGCGACGATACCGTGCTGTTGCAGAACATCGATCACAGCTTGTTCCAGCAACATGACCATATTGCGCACTCCCAAGCTTTTGCGCCGAAGGTTGACCAAGGTATAAACAATTAGCTGCCCTGGACCATGATAGGTAACCTGACCACCACGATCGGATTTAACCACCGGTATATTCTGGCTGTTGTGTATATGTTCAACTCGGCCCGCCTGCCCAAGTGTGTACACCGAGGGGTGCTCACAGATCCAAAGCTCGTCTTCGGTATCGGCGTCACGCTCGTCGGTAAAGCTTCGCATATCCGACCAGACAGTCTCGTAATCGACCAGACCTAGCGCACGTGTTTTCAGTAGTAGCCCCTACACCCTACAAGAGATAAAGCACAGAGCTTTCAGAGCGCAGTGCTGCATAGACACGCTTGAGTTCTTCGAGATTGCTTGCTGTGAAGTGCACACTGACAGATACATACTTGCCACCACTACTTAGCTGAGTGGTGACTTTGTGTTCAGTGTCTACGGGCAATTGCGATGTTACAGTTGATGTAACGAGCGCATCGAAACCTTCTGCATTCAACCCCATAGCTTTCACAGACAGAGCCGCGGGAAATTCTATCAGCGATTCTTTGTCGTCTTGCTCAGTGGGGTTCAGATCCGCTGATGTCATTTAAAATAACGCATGATTGAGTGACGCATACGAAGAAAGATGCCGCCCTGCTCAACCTTTTTCAAGGCCAGTAAAGGCACTTCGTGCACGATCTGGTTATCAGCCATCAACACACTGCGACCAAACTCCTGCCCGATTCGCGTTGGCGCTCGAATGTAGTCGCTCACTTCGATCTGACTGGTCAGACTATCAAAGGCATCGCGAGGCAATGTGACATAGAGATCCTCAGCAACACCCAATGGGATGGATTCTTCTCGCCCCATCCACAGGCGCGCTTCGCTGACAAGCTCACCCGCTGAGTAGATGCGTTGGGTGCGAAAGAAACGAAATCCATAATTCAACAGCCGCTGGCTTTCAGCAATACGGGTCTTGTCACTGGCTGTGCCAAGCACAACGCTGATCAAGCGCATATTGTCTCTCACCGCTGATGCAACAAGACAATAGCCAGCAGCTTCCGTGTGACCCGTTTTCATGCCATCGACTGAATCATCACGCCACAACAAGGTGTTGCGATTCTTCTGACGAATATCGTTCCAGGTGAATTCACGTTTCGAGTAGATCTTGTAGGTTTGCGGAAACTCGCGAATCATTGCACTCGCTATCAACACCAGATCTGATGCGGTTGTGTAGTGGTCATCATCAGGCAGACCTGAAGCATTCATGTAATTGGTGTTTTTCATGCCGAGCTTGACGGCCATACGGTTCATCATTTCGACAAAACCCGCCTCGCTACCACCAATGTGCTCGGCCAAGGCGACGCTTGCATCATTACCGGACTGGATGATCAGACCATGCATCAGCATTTCCAACGGTACCGTCTTACCCGCTTCAATGAACATGCGTGAACCCGGCATACTCTGCGCTTCCTGACTGACGTGTACCAGGTCCTTCAGGCTCACCGCACCACGTTGTAGTTCAGTAGATACCAGATAGGCAGTCATCATCTTGGTCAGACTGGCTGGCTCGACCCGCTTGTCAGGGTCTTTTGCCGCCAGTACTTCCCCACTGATGTGATCGATCAGCAGAAAGCTATTAGCGGACAGCTGTGGCGGCGCGGGCAGCGGTGCGGCAAAACTGCTGGCGGCTGATAGAAGTAAGGCAACAAAGGCGAGTGGGAGTGTCAAAAGGTGCAACATAGTGATCCGGGAACGTATGTGGTTAGGGCTGCTAGCCCTGCAATAAGTGTAAAGTATTTGACGTAAAAACGATGTGTCGATAACGTCAGTGATCGATACGGTTGGAATTCGTTCAATCGTCATCGCGCCACGGTAACCATCGTGAAATCGGTAATGCCATGTAGTGCTAGCGCCGAAATAGTCGATTGCAATGCGTCTTTGTCGAGAACTGGCCCTAATTGAACGCGATATAGTGCTCGTGCTTTGTCGTGGCGGATTTGACCAGGCATGCCAACATGCGCCTCCACCTGACCCAGCAGCTGCTCGGCATTGATGGTTTGGCTAAATGCCCCGAGCTGTATGAATTGCTGAGCGCCGGTGGCCTGGTTCACCGCTTGTTTTTCAAGCACTTGAATCGGCGTCGGTTTAGTCGCTGAGGCCTGAGCGACATTTATCTCCGATGCGTGGTGAGTCGATAGTGCTTCGATATGCACCGGCGCTGTACCACTGTCCAACATACCGAGTTTTGCTGCAGCCGCGTAAGACAGATCGATGATGCGATCCTCGACAAACGGACCACGATCGTTAACTTTAACAATGATTGATTCACCGTTATCACGGCGCGTTACGCGGACAAAGGTAGGCACTGGCAAGTGTTTGTGCGCCGCCGTTTGCAGGTGCATATCGTAAATCTCACCACTTGACGTCTTGCGTCCATGAAATTTTTTGCCGTACCAGCTGGCAAGTCCCACTTCCTTGAAATTTTCTGCCGACGCCAACACGCGGTAGCTTTGACCCAGCACCCGGTAGGTTTCAGGATTACCGTAACGGGATTTCGGCAGGTTGCGAACCGTCTCGTGCAAGCTGGTTTGTATCGCTTGAGGATTACCTGGCCCGTCACCCGCGACGGCTTTTTCAAGTGGCGTTCGTCCATCAATCGCACAGGCACCGAGAAACAGTGACAGTAACGAGGTCGACAAAGCCAATGGTACAAGCGAAAA
>CAZQOI010000144.1:0-5157 GCA_964594905.1 uncultured Granulosicoccaceae bacterium | reverse complement strand
CAGACCCGATTCTTGATGACGTCTCATTTTCGATCGAAGCATCAAGCAGGACGGCGCTTGTCGGCCGAAATGGAGAGGGCAAATCAACCCTACTGAAATGCCTGGCTGGTTTAATCACACCTGACACCGGAGAAGTTGTTCGACGTGTCGGTTTAAAGACAGCCTACCTTCCCCAATCCGTACCAAGAGATCTAAACGGTACGATTTACGAAACGGTCGCTGGCGGACTACCAAAAGTCGGCAAATTGTTATCTGACTATCATGCCGAATCGATGAAACTTTCCACTGGAAATGAATCCGATGGACGGTTAGCAACGCTACAAGATCAGATTGAAGCCTTAGACGGGTGGCAATTTGATCAGTTAATCGAATCAACACTATCAAAAATGGACTTGTCGCCTGCCACCCTGATGCAGGATCTTTCTGGCGGTATGAAACGCCGAGTCGTATTGGCCAGGGCGCTGGTAGACAAACCAGATCTACTGTTACTCGATGAACCAACCAATCATCTCGACATAGGAGCAATCGATTGGTTAACAAGAATGGTCAGGAGTCTAAGCAGCTCATTGGTATTCGTGACCCACGATAGATCATTCCTTGATGCCAGCGCCAACAACATTCTCGAGCTCGACAGAGGTCAATTGACTGAATGGCCCGGGGATTATGCAACGTTCAAGACCAGAAAAATTAAACAACTAGAAGTTGAAAACACACATCGAGCACACTTCGATAAAAAACTCGCTCAGGAAGAGCAATGGATTCGCGAAGGTATAAAGGCGCGCCGAACTCGAAACGAAGGGCGGGTGCGTGCGTTGATTAAACTACGCGAACAACATCGTCAGCGTAGAAATCAAACCGGCACCGTCAATCTCAGTGTGAATCAGGCGGAAAAATCCGGCAAACTGGTGTGCGAAGCTAAAAACATCAGCTTCGAGTATGACAATCACAAGGTAATAAAGGATCTTTCTCTAACCTTACTAAGAGACGATCGAATAGGCATTATCGGACCTAATGGCTGTGGCAAATCCACATTGGTTAAGTTGCTACTAGGGAAATTGTCACCGAACTCAGGCTCTATAAACTTCGGCGCTCGCCTGGAAGTTGCCTACTTCGATCAGCTCAGAGAGTTGTTGGACATGAACCAGTCTGCTTTAGACAACGTGAGTGGCGGCAGAGAAAATATCAGCGTGAATGGTCAGGATCGCCACATCATGAGCTATATGCAGGATTTCTTGTTCAGTCCAGCGCGCGCGCGAGCACCTATCGATGCCATGTCGGGAGGCGAGCTGGCGAGACTGATGCTGGCTAAACTTTTTCTAAAGCCATCCAATGTTTTAGTCTTGGATGAACCAAGCAATGATCTCGACATAGAAACCTTGGAATTACTTGAAAGCCTGCTATCAGAATATCAAGGCACCGTCATACTCATAAGCCATGACAGAGAGCTAATCGAAAATGTAGTCACTCGAAGCCTCATCTATCAAGGTGATGGCAAGTTCATTGATGTTGTAGGTGGATATGCTGACTTTGAACGCGAACGAAAGAATAACCCTAATCTCAAACCGGTTTTCGAATCGGAGAAAAACAATCAAAAATCAAACGCAAAACTCCCCCCAATAAAAATTGAAAATGGCGGCAATTCAAATAACAGTGAACAGGCGCCGCAGAAAACCAGAAAACTCAGCTACAAGCTTAATCGCGAACTCGAAGCATTACCCTCTAAAATCGACAAATTAGAAAAACTAATAGACACCCATAACGACGATATCAACGAGCCTGGGTTTTACGACAACGCGGAGAAATCTGCTCGCATCTTGGCGCAGCTCAAAGACACTCAATCTAGTTTGGACGTGGCGTACGCGCGATGGGATGAGCTTGAGAGCTTAAAATCTGAATTACAATAATCCTTGTACAAACATACAGTTGCCTTATTGACATCCAAACCTCGCTGATCGATGCTCTTCCAAAATACGCATGGAAAAGCGAAATGGCAAAACCTCGCAGCTCAATACTCAACAACGATGTAACGTCCTACTACCACTGCACCAGTAAATGTGTAAGAGGTAGCTTTTTGTGTGGCAGGGATTCGGTAACTGGCAGTGACTACACCTATCGTCGCAAGTGGTTACGTAATCGAATAATTTTTCTATCTAAGGTTTTTTCTATAAGAATCGCTGCATTCGCAATAATGGAAAATCACTTTCATACTGTGCTTGTAGTCGACTCCAGTGAAGCGGAAAACTGGTCAAATCAAGAGGTCATTAAACGTTGGCATAAAATTTTTAGAGGTACCGATTTAAGTCATAGATTTCTTTCAGGAGACTCGCTTGACGAAAATGAAAATATGATACTGGGAAAAAATATTGAAACTTGGCGAAAGAATTTATGCAGCATAAGCTGGTACATGCGTTGCACCAAGGAACCTCTGGCTCGGCTGGCTAACAAGGAAGATCAATGTAAGGGGCGCTTCTGGGATGGCAGATTTCACTGTCAAGCTTTGCTTGATAAAAAATCTATTCTCACATGTATGGCTTATGTCGATTTGAATCCACTGCGTGCGAAAATGTGTAAAAACCCGGAACAGGACAGGTTTACTTCGCTTAGATTACGCATCAAGCAAATTCAGCGATCTACTCGCAGCTTAAAACACTCTCTGAACCTGCTACCTGAGTCACCCCGAGCAGACGAGCGGGATAAGTTTAAAATATCGATATCATTGGCGGAGTATCTGAGCATAGTTGACACCACGGCCAGGCTTTCAAGATCAAACAAGCGTGGTGTTTTGAATCAACAGGAAAGATCAATTTTCCAGAGACTTGGATTTACGGTTGAGCAATGGATTTCAGCCGCTATGTTTTTCAATAAAAATTTCTACACGTATGTTGGAACTCGTACATCACTTTTAACAGCGATGAAAGTCAGTGGTAAAAACTCGATGTGGGGAATTAGAAACTGCGAAGCCCTACTGGGGTCTTAGTAAAAGAGTCTCCCCGGTCATACTTGTTGGTTTGGGAAGTCCCATCAATTGAAGAATTGTAGGAGCAATGGACGGAAGACCGCATCCATTAGCCAATTCCCAATTTTTTTCATCACTGATTGCACAGGCCACCGGAAACGTTGTGTGCTGAGTGTGTCTGTCACCTGTAACAGGATCGACCAACATGTCGGCATTGCCGTGATCGGCTGTCAGAACGATTGAATAGCCATTTTCTGTTGCTGCAGTCCACATTCGCCCCACCATACTGTCAACGACTTCCACAGCTTTAACCACAGCGCTTGGCACACCTGTATGTCCAACCATATCGCCATTGGCTAAATTGACGATCACCAATGCTGGTTCACGGGAGTTAAGGGCATCAATCACTCCAGAAGTAATCCCCTCCGCACTCATCTCTGGCTGTAAATCGTAAGTATCCACCTTTGGCGAATCGACAAGTAGTCTTTTCTCGTTGTCTAAAGGTTGATCTTGCCCACCGTTGAAAAAGAAAGTCACATGTGGATACTTTTCAGTTTCCGCAGACCTGAGCTGCACAAGACCTGCGTCAGACACCACCTTGCCCAATGTGTCACCAGGTTCATCTCTGGTAAACGCTGTTGGGAATGGATAAGAACTTTCATAACGTGTCATCGTCGTCAACGACACAAGTGATGAATCCCCACGATCAAACGCGTTGAAGTCAGGTAGAGCCAACGCTTCGCTGAGTTCTCTTGGTCGGTCATTTCGGAAATTGAAAAAAATAACCTCATCTCCAGCCCCAATGGGTTTGTGGGTGTCTAAAACTGTTGGAGATACGAACTCGTCTGTTTCATCGCGATCGTAGGCCATGGAGAGCGCTTCGCGTGCGGTCGATGCGGGTTTGCCTGTTCCATTGACGATGGCTTGCCATGCCGCTTCCACTCGTTCCCAACGCTTATCTCGATCTAATGCGTAAAACCTTCCGATAACGCTTGCGATGTAGCCTCCTGCTTCACTTAAGGCCTGCTCTACGCTGTCGAGGTAGCTTTCCGCTGAAGTTGGCGCTGTATCACGTCCATCAGTGATCATGTGCACGATCGGCGTAACTGACGCTCGTTTGCACATTTCTATTAACGCGAGCAAATGATCAAGATGGCTGTGAACACCCCCATCAGATACCAAGCCGAGTAGGTGTAAAACTCGATTACCAGCTGCCGCTCGCGTTACCGCAGAGGCCAATGCGTCGTTGTCGAAAAAAGAACCATCCGATATTGAATCATTGATCTTCACCAGATCCTGACGCAGAACGCACCCAGCGCCCAAAGTCAGGTGACCTACTTCTGAATTTCCCATCTGACCCGCGGGCAATCCAACGGCTCGGCCTGAAGCCTCCACTAGACAGGTCGGTGAAGTCGAGTAAATTTGATCAAGATTCGGTGTTGATGCCATCGCTACCGCGTTATTGATCTTAGACGGGTTGACGCCAATTCCATCCATGATGATCAAAATAACGGGACGCCTTGGCGGTAATTTCGACATGCGAATCGCTCTCAATAGTTCGCGGAAACAGTAGACACCCGAAACTAAAGTTTATGGGTGTCCAAAATCGATCAAGTGTAAAGACAAACGAACAGCTAACACAGCCAAACTCTAAGGACCGCGTTCGTCACCATCATTGTCAACGTTCTCGGATCCGTCATCGCTGTCTGTGAGGCTATTGCGGTAACTTCCCGGGATATCGCCGTTTGGTGCCTTAGTAGCAGATGAGTCGGAAATCGCGTCGTCCGCTGTCGACTCCAGTTTGGGAGTATCCACGTCACCAGCCGAATCATCAGATTCATAGCGTTGTTCGCGAGCTGCGCCAGCTGCAACGATTCTCTTTTTGTAGACTTTGGAGAACACTACGCCTACTTCAAACAGTAGCCACATAGGGACAGCTAGAAGAACTTGCGAAATCACGTCAGGCGGGGTTAGAAACATGCCAATCACAAAAGCACCCACAAAAATATAGGGGCGGGCCTTGATCAGGTTTTCTGGCGTTGTGAATCCAACCGCGACAACCAGTACGGTAGCCACCGGCACCTCAAACGCTATACCGAAGGCAAAAAACAACGTTATGACAAAGTCGAGGTAGCTTCCAATGTCAGTGCTGACTTGTACCCCCTCAGGCGCAACACCTGTAAAAAAACTGAAAACCAAAG
>CAZQOI010000143.1:1359-5350 GCA_964594905.1 uncultured Granulosicoccaceae bacterium | reverse complement strand
TCAGCTATTCAACGTGAAGTCGCGGCATTGTATTTTCATCGTTGGTCGCCACACGGGAGAACTGATAAATCCACTCTGCCTTATCAGTTCTTGCAAATTCCAATGCATTACTATGGACTACCACTAGCCACCCGAGCGTTTATAGACTTAGCCAAACGTAGAGCGGTCAAAACAGTTTACTGGACGCTCAATAAGGCTTCTCAGATTCAATCGGCACTTGATGCCGGCGCACAAGGTATCGTGACAGATCGACCGGATATCGCAGCCAAACTTATACGGGAAAAATACAAATCTGTATGATCACCTGACTACTGACAAACAATCGGAACTTTTCCACACACTATTTGCCTGACTGGAAATCCTGACAAGCAGCCTTTGGAGCACCATTATGAATAAGCAGTCATCTATCGAAAACACTAACCTCCATCGCCGGCGTTTTTTAGCCACGGCCTCGGTTCTCGCTGTCGGCAGTGTATTGGCAACCGGACCTGTCTATGCAGCGAAAGACAGGATATACACCTCCTTCATCAGTAACAAAGCAGTTGGTGGTTACGACTCGGTCTCATATTTTACTCAGAGCGAACCCGTAAAAGGTAGTGAAGAATTCAGCTTGGATTACATGGGCGCGACTTGGCTATTCTCAAGTCAGGAAAATCTAGCACTGTTTGAAGCCGAACCAGAAAAATACGCTCCGCAATATGGCGGTTACTGTGCTTACGCTGTGGCTCAGGGCACGACTGCTAAAGGCGATCCAACACTTTGGGAAATCGTCGATGACAAACTTTATCTCAACGTCAACAAAAAGATCAAAAAACGTTGGTCTGCTAAAAAGGATTTCTACATCCCGAAAAGCGATGCGAACTGGCCAAAGGTTCTAAACTAGCGAAATATTAGTTCGCTTTTAAATTTAAGCGGCTTCCGCAAGTTGTGTCATCTCTTCGCAGCCAAGTGCCGCTGCGAAGAGTTCAAGCAAAGCAACCTCCGCTCGAGCAACATGCCCGTCACTGCGAACAATTTCTACACAGTGCTGAACAAACGCAAGACGAATTGGTTTAGGTTGAACATACAAGGTCTGAAAGGCATCTTCAAGCTCCTCGATAATACCGGCCTCTTCAGCAGTCCTGCGAGGATAATCGGACTGTGTGTAGCAAGTTAGAACACGCTTAAAATCAGCTTCAAGTTGTTCGGGTTTAGCCCCAGATGTTTCCAACATTAGCGAAAGCAACAATGCGAATTCAGCGCCCATACTGTCAAAGTTTTTAGCAAGTCGAGCCTCTGCGCCATCGTGCTCACTGTCGGCAAGGGTTTCAATAACCGGAAATTCAACATCAAGTTTGCGCCGCACCAGTTGCAAGGTCGCGTAGCTCATCAAATCATGGTGATCGTCAGTAGCGAGTAGGCGTTCCAACTTGAGCATGATCAAGCGTCGATTATCAAATTTGATTTTTGAACGCATAATGGCCGCGCAATGGTCAAGTATCGCCAACTGATCAGTGCTCAACTCCGCAGTAAGACTACCAAGACAATCCTTGACGCGATCAGAGAAATTCTGATTAAAACTAAATGCGATTGAACTCAAGAATTGATCGCGCTTCAAGGCATTAATCGGAGCAAAAATAGCAAAAACAGCGGCTAGGCAACTGGACTCATCCGGAAGCATTAGCAACACACGATCCGACAAAATCGTCTCATTGACATCCATCGTGATAATTTGGTGAGCGTTTTGATCTGTCGACGATACAAGCGACAGTCCTCCTTCGCCTGCTAGAAGGTGTTCGCTAATCCCAGAACCCGATGAATTACGACGAAGCCTATCGAATTTTGCGGCATCACGTTCCACTTGACGTCGTTTCACTTCAAAATGAGGTTCAATGACATCGATCCGCTCTTGCACTGGCGGATGGGTTGCAAAAAATGCGGCAAACCAATTGCGAATATCACTGGTCTGGAAACAAAGGTGTGCAAGCTCATCAGCATGAGAGGAATGTAAAGCCACATCTTCATCGGTATCTCGAACAACCGCGAGCGCCGATGCCATTGCATACGGATTACGTGTGTACTGCACCGCGGATGCATCGGCCAGATATTCGCGCTGACGGGAGAATGCGGAGCGTATCAAGCGCCCAGCAAAAACCCCGATACTGCCGAATCCTCGCAGTAAGTAACCAACGATCATGGCTGGATGAAACTGTACATCAGGTGACTTGTACAACAACAATCGACCGACTTCATCAATGGCCATAAGACCACCAAGCGCAATCAAAAGGCGCATATTGAGCGGCAGATCTCCACTGTTTATATGGCCAAATTCGTGAGCAACAACAGCTTGGAGCTGATCGCGATTAAACGCATCAATTGCCCCTTGAGTAACAACAATCGCCTGTTTTCCAGGGTGCATGCCTACAACAAAAGCATTGATACTCGATTCATGACGAATTATGTAGGCGGCAGGTTCCGTTGTTCGAGAGGCAATGGACATCTCGGCTACGATATTTACGAAGTGTTGTTCACGTTCCATACGCGAGCGATCTGACACCTGCACTGCACCAAAGCGTCTGGCAAGAACTTCCCCACCTGCGCGAACATCTAGGGAGCGAAAGAAACAGCCAGCAAGAATGGTCAACCAAACAATACCAATCAGGGCGATTGCGGGTGTTGAGAGTTCGAAAAATCCTTCGGATTCGCCCAGCAACATGGAAAAGAGTGCCACGCTAGCATGGATGACAAAAGCCATTGCCAACAAAGCAACAACAAACCCCAGCAGCAACCAATTCGATTGTCGTCGACGGTTATCCTGTTGATCAAAGAATTTCACGTCGCTTCACAAATCAGGCAAATGACACCTTGAGCTTTTCGCGAGCTTGGGGCTCGTCAACGACAAAAAGATCTGCCTCTTTAAAAGACATGGTTTTCGCTACCAGGACAGCTGGAAACTGTTCACAGGCGATGTTGTATTCCATGACGGAGTCACTATACGACTGACGCGCAAAAGACACGCGATTCTCGGTTGATGTCAGCTCTTCCTGAAGTTCACGCATTTGCGCATCAGCTTTCAGATCAGGGTAATTTTCCATAACCATATTGAGCCTTCCCAACGCTGAACCCAAGGTACCTTCAGCCGCTGCCAGTGCACCAATAGCACCGCCATCGCCAGGCGACTTGGCGGCTTCTGAGCACCGTTGCTGCGCCGAGTTTCGAGCCTGAGTTACTGCAGTCAAGGTTTCGGCTTCGTGCTTCATATAAGCACTGGCTGTTTCTACGAGGTTTGGAATCAGTTCGTAGCGTCGCTGAAGTTGCACTTCAATCTGCGAGAACCCATTCTGAAAACGGTTGCGTAAGGTGATCAAGCGGTTGTAAATCAATACAACCAACGCCAAAACAGCAACTACGATAACAAGAAAAATGGTGCCAGCGCCCATAGTAAATCTCCTAAAACTCCTGAGACGGGTAGCGGCGATACCTAGCATGCCTTAACAACGACAACTTTATGGCAACTAAGGCACATATAATTATCAGACATTTATCACGAACATTGATGTCACAACATGATCTGAGTCTCGTTAGCGCTTGATGTATCCAGAGATTGAACGTCAGGATTAACTAACTATTTTGTGTGTTAGCCTTAAGCTTACAATGACGATCAGATCACACTTTCGGCCAAACGTGATGAAGATATACGAACCAATTGCAATTTCCTTGTTTGCTGTGCTTTGCTTAACAGCAAGTTTTCTTGTTGGTAAAAATGTTGGCTACCAGGAAGCTAGTAAGACAAACGAGGTTTCAAAACCCATTGGCCTGAAAAAACAATCCATCAGTGAACCCTACCAAACTGCCCACTCTAGCGAAACAGATCATTCGCGATCTGCAGTTGCAAATCTGGCACGGCCAGTAAAGCATTTGCGTTAACAGCGCCGATTTTTTCTCTTAATTGATCCTTATTTAGCAATGCACGATATGCACGTGTTTGCTCGCTAACGTTCAGTGAGCCGGT